>CAYJRV010000037.1:0-8568 GCA_964372695.1 uncultured archaeon
AAGTTATTTGATCTGGATATAAACCCTAAAATGTTACCGAGTTAAGGTTTAAAATTCGATGATATACATCCAGCGTTGGGACAAAATCCTTTCCACGCTGATCTTTCTCTAATATGTAACTTTTATTGGTATGGTACAGATAGACAGCCAATACTTACAACTCAAGGACCTAACATAATTCTTACTGGTGATCAGGTTAAACCTCCACAAGAATTTTATTGTGATAATGTTTCGCTTAAACAATATGAAGACGCTGTACTTAATGGAATAAGAGCTGGCACAGAAATTCAATTTTATTTAGGCTCAAGATGCACACGCCGCACAGAAGAAAGCTTATGGGTAGTAGAATTTGTTAAAGTATAATCAATAATTCTTACCACCCCTTTCCCGAACAGACTATTTTTGACCTACTCATCATCCATTTTCCGAAGATAAATACTCCAGAGCACGCCCGCGAATGGCTTAAATGTTTTCGATAAATAGCAGACTAATGACTGCAAACCTGCGGAGTATTTTTGTGGAATCTGCAAGAAATTACATAGGGAAGTTAGCGTACCGCGACTGGAGAAACGGTGAAGAAAAAAACCCTTGGAATGCGACATGCGCGGAATTTGTCACGTATCCTCTGATAGATATAGGCATTCAAAATTTTCCGGAACACTGCTGGCGGCAGTGGGTGGCTTTGCCGAAGACAGGAAGTCCGGAAAAGGGTGACCTTGTTTTCACATTTGAGACTCCTTATTCACATTTTCCAAACCATGTTGGCATCTATACAGACAAAGGCGTCCTGCACTGCAGCAGGGAAGCTGGCGGCGTGACGGAGGATGAACTCGGCGTTTTTGCCTTAAGCGCCCGGTACAAAAAGCTAAGATACGCCTCGCTTGAAGGGAATTTCCAGTAGCTTGAAGGGCAAAAGCAAACAACAGCTTCTCTTAGTTTTTAATCGTTCACCTCCAATAGTTCTCCATGATTGATTACAAAACCCTCGGCCTGCGCGTGGGCCTCGAGATCCACCAGCAGCTCGACCCGGGGACGAAGCTCTTCTGCCGCTGCCCGATAAGGAAGAGCAAGGATTTTCCGCTTTCTGTAACAAGGAGGCTGCGCCCGGCCGCAGGCGAGCTTGACGTTGTCGACCCTGCGGCCATATACGAGTTTCTGAGGAACAAGAAATTTGTTTACAGGTACAATCCCGAGTCCTCGTGCCTGATAGAGCTGGATGAAAAACCGCCGGATCCTGTAAACCCGGCGGCTCTTGAAACAGCGCTGAAGATATCAAAGATGCTCGGCGCTGCCGTTGTCGACGAGATCCATGTCATGCGCAAGACCGTGATCGACGGCTCCTCTGTCTCGGGATTCCAGCGCACCGCGCTCATAGCTATGAACGGCTCGCTGGAAACGGGCTTCGGTTCCATGGGCATAAGGACGGTCTCGCTGGAGGAAGACTCGTCGACAGCGCTTAGCAAAGGAAAGGATTTTGTCGAGTACCGCCTTGACAGGCTTGGCGTTCCGCTCGTCGAGATAGCCACCTCGGCCGAGCTCCACACGCCTGAACAGGCAAAAGAATGTGCTGAAACGCTGGGCACGCTGCTGCGCAGCTTTCCCGTTGTGCGCGGCATAGGTTCCATAAGGCAGGACGTCAACATATCAATAGAGGCCGGAGCGCGCGTCGAGATCAAGGGCTTTCAGGAATTGGAGAAAATTCCTCAGCTTGTCGAGAACGAGACCCGGCGCCAGGTGGCGCTGCTGGAAATAAAGGAGGAACTGCATAAGCGCGGGCTGAAAAAGGTGGAAGAAATCCCAAAGGACGTTACAGCGCTATTCCACGGCACGCGCGCAGCCTTCATTGAGCGCATAGTCTCGTCAGGCGGCAGAGTCTTCGCGGCGAAGCTGCCGCGCTTTGCAGGCTTGCTGAGGAAGGGCTGCGGCGACCGCACCTTCGGCAAGGAGCTGGCCGGCTATGCGGAAGCCTACGGCTTCGGCGGCATAATACACAGCGACGAGGACCTCGATAAATACAGGCTCGCGCAGGATTTTGCAAGGCTGAAAAAAGAGCTGCGGGCAGGGGAACATGACCTGGTCTTCATTCTGGCAGGCCACGAGAATCTGGAGAAGGCAATGAATGCAATCATAGGGCGCGCTGCGCAGTGCCTGCTTGGCGTGCCCGAGGAGACGCGCGTTGCCGACGGCACAGGCTCCAAGTATACGCGCCCTCTGCCTGGTTCGGGCAGGCTTTACCCGGAATCGGACATCCCGGCCATAAGGATCGACAGGAAATATATCGGCAGTCTGGCTCTTCCAAAAACATTGGCGGAGATCAAGAAAGACCTCGCCAGGGAAATTCCTGAAGAGGTGGCCGGGCAGCTGGTTCGTTCCAAGTACTATCCGCTCTTTGAGGAATTCCGTGGCTTCGGCCCCGCCATTGTGGCTTCAACCTTTCTTTCGACATTCACCGACCTTCGCCGCCGCGGCTTCGACGTCGGGAAAATAACGAAAGACGACATGTTCAAGATATTCTCCCTGGTGAAGAAGGGCGAGGTGTCGAAGGACGCGCTGCCGATGGTATTCGAGCAGCTTGCTTCCGGCGTTGATATTGGTGAAGTCGTAGAAAACTTTTCCGCGCTGCCGAGGAAAGAGCTGGAAAATATCGTGCGCGACGTCGTCTCGAGGAGCAAGGATAAAAAAGAGCCGGCGATCATCGGCATCGTCATGCAGAAAGTCCGCGGCCGCGCAGACGGCCGCCTTGTCGCGGAGCTGGTGAGAAGGGCGCTGACAAAGTTGCGTGATTAGTATGAAGTGTAAAAACACATATAGGCTGCCGTTGGACACAAAGGACATACAAAACTGGAGCAAGCGCGAATCGCCTGCCCACAGTGGAAAGCTCAGGCACTCCATAGATTTTTTTGTTCCGGAAGGCACTAAGGTCTATGCAGCATTTGGCGGAAGAGTCATATATGTCAAGCAGGATTCGAACGCTGGCGGAAACCACAGGAGATTCTGGTTCATGGGAAACAGAATTGTCCTGCGCCACAAAAATTCAGAATACACAGCATACGAGCACCTGAAATACAGGGGCTCTAAGGTAAAGGCTGGCCAGTCTGTGAGAAAGGGCCAGGTCATAGGCTACAGCGGAAATACGGGCTACACATCCCGTCCGCACCTGCATTTTGAGGTCTTCAACGAGCCCGACAAAGACGAGTCAGAGGGCACAACGCTGCAGGTCTCTTTCAGGGAGCTCAAGAACTAAGAAATGAAGGCATCTATAAATATTGCGAATGTGAATACTAATTTATGGTCCTCGAGCAGATCTTCAGCAGCCTGCCCAGCGTCGGCGGCATAATTTCTCTCCTCATCAATGTCATCATCACGGCAATAGCCATCATGATCGCGGACAAGGTCATCACGCACGAGATCGAGGCCAAGCACAGCCTTATCATGGCATTCATCGCCTACTTCCTGCTGCCGCTCGGGCTTTCCTACCTCATAACATTTGTGCCCGTGGTGTCGGCAATAGCTTTCATCCTTCCGCTGGTAGTCTGGATAATCCTGGGAGAAATATTATTGAAGGCCGACAGTAAGCAGAAGGCCATCGTCGCCGTGATAGCCTACGCAGTGAACCTGCTGCTGCTGGGCTATGTGACCGGATTTATAAGGGCGCTTATTCCGTTCTAGAAAACAGACTATTTTTCAGGACATGTCCTGTCAAGTTTTTCCATTTCAAGTTTTACGTGTTCAGGGCAAATGCTATGTGAAATAACATCAGACTTAGTGTGCATAGGTTCTTTGTACTCCCACGAATCCAGTCCTGTTCTGTATGCTATCTCAGTCCTCTTTGCTTCTCGGTATTCTTTTAGGCAGTTTGAGCAAATAACATAATCAATCTTTTCAGCCATTTTCAATCACTCATCTGTCAATGCAATCTTTGTAGCGCTGCCCAAGAAGTGCTTCCGGCACGCGCACAGGCGTTCCGGGATTCTGGATCCCATTCATGCTAAATTTGGGGTTATACTTTTTGTTCTCGTCTTCGATTTGGTCAATTAACGCCCCTCTATTGCCATCATAATTACTAGTATCCAAAATCGCTTCTGTGCTGTTCGGCATTTGGTCGCCGCAAGTCCCTAAGCGCACTGTGACCCAGTTTTTTGGAGTGTAGTCTGTGCGCCCAATTGTTTTGCGGACGCCTTCGGAAACGCCATAGGAAATTCCTACTATCAAAGCAAGCGTCGCAAGTGCAGTTGCAATATTTCCTGCCAACGAGCCGCTCCTTTCTTCATCACCCATCAACACGCCCATTAAAAACACCTAATTGAAATCCCTGTAAACCAGGAAATGCCTTCCCGAGACGACGAAGCGCCTGCCGGAGTGGATATAGTCGTTCTCGCCTATCTTCTTCCCGCTCCCGCGGATCTTTTCTATGAGTTCTCTCTTCGCTTTCTGTTTTCTTACGAGCCTGTATGCCATCATAAAACCTCCGTCAAATCCTCTTTCATGTGTTTATCCTGTGATAGAAATGCGTTAGCGCCAGCACCGTAGTTGCCATGCCGAACGCCAGTGTCCAGGCAGCGGCATTTCCAGGAACATCGCCATGCAGGTTGTATGCGGCTGATTCGTACAGCGCCGCGCCTATCGGCAGCCCTGCTGTCCCGGCAGCCGCGTAGGCCGCAGCTTCCAGCGCATCACTGAGCAGCGGCTTTTGTGCCGACGCCGGGCGGTTCTGGCCCATCGTGTACCTAATATTTTCACTTGGCATATTACTTGGCATATTGTTTGCCTCCTTCAACCTAGCGAACTTCGCCGCTTCTCAGGTTTTCTATTTGTCAGAATTATTTCTAGCCGTATGTGTTATTCTTCCTACGTGTCCTGCAGAGCGCCTTTCAGTTCATCCAAAGGCATGTTTGCAGCCGCTGTTTCTACAGCCTTGGTGCCATCCGAAGGATCAATTACTCCAGCTTTTCTGAGCATGTATATTTGTATATCTCTGGGCGATTCCCCGCACACGTGATAGCGATGGCCATAGAGGCGTTCTGCAGCTTTCTTTTTCCCTTTATTTATTCTAGCCTGACCGGCCCTGCTCAATCCCATACCGCCTACCCAGCTTGCTATAGGCGCTATAAAATCGTTAACCGGACTGAACCGGCCGTCTGCACCGGAACCGATTGCGTATAAAGGCGCTGCAACGCGTGCTATGTAACCTGCATTCCTGACAGGGTCCACTTCGCCATTCCTGACCTTAGCAGCGTACTCGCCAAGGCACTTGGCGCCTTCGCCTGCTGCAAAAATGATCGCGGCAGGCACAACCATCAGCCGGCTTTGAGTATCAGGGTCTGTTACCCCCAAAGAATTCATCAGGGCATAAGAACCAGCGCCTGTAGCAACAGCCGCATACTTTGTTCTTTCTCCCCATTTTGTAAGGGCTTCGCTATGATCTGCTGCCCAGTCCAGTAAAGATCTTTTTGCTTCCATAAGGTATTTTCCCATTGTTACCACGCCCCATTTGATTATTGTTACTACTATATAGTGCTAAGTAGTATATAAAGTTATTGGGTTTATATACTGCCTAGCTCTCCGAACAATGAGTTCGTTGAAGCACCTGTTATTTTCACCGGGACTTCCCGGCCAAAATCGAAATTGCCTTTCAGTATTACAGGCTTGTATGAATAATTTCTTCCTATCCACGTTCCTTTCTTCTCGTTGTACTCGTCTATCAGGACAATGCCAGTCCAGCTGGTCCATTTTTCATTCATTTCTTTTGACATTTCCACGACAAGGGCGGACATCTTCCTCGTCCTTTCCTTTTTTATCTCTGTCGGTATTTGCTTCAGCCTCGCCGCAGGAGTGTTCGGGCGGTTGCCGTAGGCCGAGATGTTCACGAAGTCGAATTTCATGTCCCTCACGAGCTGCACGGATTTTTCGAAGTCTTCTTCAGTCTCCTCGGGGAAGCCGCATATCATGTCTGTCCATATGGTTATGTCAGGAATGGCAGCTCTGAAGCACTTTATTATTTCAACAAACTCGTCAACGGAGTATTTCCGCCACATCTTTTTCAGCACGGCATCCGACCCGCTTTGTACTGGCAAATGCAGGAACTTGAAGACCTTCTCGTTCTTGTACGCTTCTATAAGCTCAGGAAGGAGTTTTCTTGCGTGCTCGGGATTCATCATGCCTATCCTCAGCCTGTAATCGCCTTCCACTTCATTTGCTATCCTGTTAACAAGCCTGGCCAGGTTAGTTCCCCTGTCAAATCCGTAGCATCCGTTGTCCTGGCTCGTGATCCAGAATTCCCTCACGCCTTCGGCCACGGAACTCCTGATGGATTCTATTATGTGCTCCTCCGGGAACGAGAAAAGGTCGCCCTTCGCTATCTTTGTCGAGCAAAAAGTGCAGAAGGACTTGCAGCCCGACGAGATGGGAATAATATCGATGGCGGGATTCGTTCTCTGTCTTTTCAGCAAGACCTTGTCAAGCCTCGCTTTTCCAAGAATTTCCACATATTCCCCCGCAAGCACGGCTTCTGCCATCTCTGCCACCTCTTTTATATGGTGGGTGCTCAGCAGCGATGCCTGCGGCACGACTTCCTTGAGAACGTCATACTCGGCTTCGGGCATGCAGCCCGCCACGATGAGACTTTTTTCAGGGCTGTTGTTCTGTATGGACCTCAGCTGGTGAATTATCTTGTTCTCCGTGACGCTCTTCACGGAGCAGGAGTTGACTATGACTAAGTCTGCGCCA
Organism: uncultured archaeon; assembly: GCA_964372695.1. Taxonomy (GTDB): domain Archaea; phylum Aenigmatarchaeota; class Aenigmatarchaeia; order GW2011-AR5; family GW2011-AR5; genus JACQNX01. The sequence goes on from CAYJRV010000037.1 coordinate 6,727, forward strand.
TCAAAATCGCTTATTCCGAAGCCTTTTTCCCTCAGCAGCTTCTCCATGATCTGGCTTTCTGCTATGTTGTTCGAGCAGCCGTATGTGATAAGGTGAACGTTTGCCATGAAAACACCTAGTAAAGCCGTCCTCCGAGTGGCACTTCCTTACCCGGTTCTACAAGGACGCATTCCCCATCTTTGGCCGGAACGCCCAGCGTAAGCACTTCTGATTTCAGTTTTCCTATTTGCTTTGGAGGCAGGTTAATAACACATAATACGAGCTTGCCTATTAGTTCTTCTTTCTGGTACCTTACCAGCCGGGCGCCTGATGTCTTTCTGCCTATGTCGTTGCCCAGATCAACAGTCAGCTTATGCGTTGTGTATTTTGAATCTGGAAGCAGTTCGACGTCTATTATTCTTCCCACGCGTATGTCGATTTTTTGGAAATCCTGTACCTCTGCCATGTGATGAATTGTAGGAAAAAATATTAAAAATCAAAATCAGCTTAATGTGTAGCTGCTTCTCAGTTCAAATGGCGAATTTGCAAGGTGCTGGTAAGCATTTCTCGTGTGGTGGTCCTCATCGTCATCAGGCAGGCCGTAGATGTGCCTGACGTTATGCCCTATTTCATGGCCAAGTACTCGTCTGAAAGTAAGCCGGTAATCTATGAACTCAGGCGGCCTTATGCAGATGCGTTTTTCCTCAGGAAGCGTATGAGCCCATGCGCTCGGATGCGTGTATTCGTTTGTCACTACGACTTCCAGCCTTGGCCTGTATTCCTGCTCTTTGTAGGTGTCTTTGTAACTGGGAAATAGCAGTGCGGCAGTGAAGGCAAGACCAAGTCCAAGTCTTCTCAGGTAATTATTTATTTTTCCCTCGCCTTCGGCATCACTAAACAGTTCATTGTCAAGTTTTCCATTGTCAAGTTTTCTATAGTCTGTTCCAGTGTCATATCCCATAACCGTCTCAAAGCCGCGCAACTATTAAAGTTTATTCGTTTTAGACTAACTATCGGTGTTTAAAATGATCGGCATCTTCGGTGGCTCAGGATTCTATTCGCTTCTGGATCAGGCGGAGACAGTCGAGAAGGAGACGCCCTTCGGCAGGCCTTCCTCTCCGATAACGATTGGCACCATCGCAGGCAAGGAGATCGCTTTCATAGCGCGCCACGGCCTGAAGCACGAATTCCCGCCTCACAGGATACCGTATAAGGCCAATATCTTCGCGTTCAAGGAGCTTGGCGTGCGCAGGATCATAGCTCCCACGGCTGTCAGCTCGCTGAGGAGGCACATCGAGCCCGGTCATTTCGTCGTTCCGGACCAGTTCGTTTCTTTTACGAGGAGGGATGACACGTTCTATGAGGAGCGCCCTGTCACTCACGTGAGCATGGCGGAGCCCTACTGTCCGGAGCTGCGGGAGCTGCTTGTGGAAACCGCGAAATCTATAGGCTTTCCTGTCCATAGCTCGGGCACGGCCGTGGTCGTGGAAGGCCCGCGGTTTGCTTCCGGGGCCGAGAGCGCTTTCTACAGGGCGCAGGGCTGGGACATCATAAACATGACGCAGTATCCTGAGCTTATTTTGGCAAGGGAGCTGGAGATATGCTACGCGAATGTCTCCGTGGTCACGGACTATGACGCCAGCGTCAAGAGCGACGAGAAAATAAAGCCCGTGAGCCTTGACGATGTTATCAACAACTTCACCGAGAACAACGAGCGCCTCAAGAGGCTCATCTTCGACGTCGTGCCGCGCATCCCGGAGGTTCGCCAGTGCGCCTGCTCCCGCGCGCTCGAGGGGAGCAGATTTTAGAACCTTAACTCCGTAGCATTTGGGGTTTAGGTCTGTTTTTTTGGATTTTCACGAG
>CAYJRV010000038.1:0-8533 GCA_964372695.1 uncultured archaeon
GAAGCGGACATAGGTGTTTGCAACAAAAGCGGACAATTTTCATTGCACTCTACATCTAGTTTCCTATATTCTTCATTCGCATTGCGCTACGTACTTGAGCTTTTGGAAATAGGAGAGGAGATTGATCACATCTTCTTTATACCACGGACTAAAGTCCGTGGTTTGCGAGAAGATGGGATCCAGAATACATTGTATTTCATCACGCGGCTAAAGCCGTGTGTTTTCAATGTATTCTTAGATAAGGATGAGAACCTAGGTTCTCGACTTATTATTTGTACTCCCGCCAAGTATACTTGCATTTCGTGCAGCGGAAGAACTGCGTGGGCGGCTCGTCGGCGCTGCGCGTCTGCTGCAGCCAGAAATAGGCGTGCGTGTTGTTGCACTTCTCGCACCTCATCTCCACCATTGGCAGCGGCGTCGTGTCCTTCTCCAGTATTGTCACACCCTTCCGCTTCTTTGCGGGCTCGACTATCTTCAGGGCCTTGATGTCCCTTTTTTTCTCTGCTCCGCAGCGCCTGCATTTCAGGTAGGTGTTTTCCCTTTTCTTCACGGGCACGAGTATGGACCCGCACTTGTCGCAGAACTCTATCAGGACCGCGGGCTTTTTTGCCTCGGTTCTCTCCGTACTCGGAGTCCTGTGCGCCTTGGAAGAAGTTTTTCCCCTATTGAAAGGATGTCTCAGCGCCTTCTTGATTTTTCTCACTGCAGAATGCCTCTTTGCTTTCCTGCTCTTCCTGGCTTTTTTAGCCATTAGTAACACCCTTCTGTTCCGCTATCTTTGAAGCGTAATCTATTAAAGCGTTGTATCGGGAAGTTGGGCAAAAGCGCGGACACCGAGATTTGCCGCATGCCGCCATAGGCAGTCTTTTTCAGGTGTCATTTCCAGCGCCGCTTCCGGCTGCTAAGAAAATGGCTCAGGCAGGCGGCCGCCTACGATGAGGCCGCAGTTGGAGCACTCAAATCCCTTTTCAGTGACCCTGATCTCAAAAGAATTGCAGGACGGACAAGCCTCTGCCCTGTAGTAAAGGCCGGGTATTTTTGCTGCGCTAGCATTTCTCATCCGTCACCACGCCCGCTGCCCCCATGCCCGGCAGGGCGAATATCAGTCGTCAAGAAGCTGCGGCCCGTTTACGTCGTCCTTCTTTATGTAGACCATGTCGTCGCAGACATCGCACCACACTTCGATGAACCTTGCCGTTTCCAGAGTGGCCTGCATCCTCTTCCCGCAGCATCTGGGCAGTTTTATCATTCTTCTCCCCGAAGTTTACGTACAGAAGAAAAGGATATAAGGGTCTATGCAAATTTTTTTCATAATTTTGCGCAATATTGCCTCAGAATGCGGCCCGGATTTAAGCGTTTTTATTAAAAATTTTTTAAAATTATAAGCCAAATCATAATCTTATAAAGTTTTGCCTTTTATAGTTATACAGGGTGTGCTGAATGGATTCTGTTTTTATAGAAAACGGCGGAAGCGTGCAGAAAATTTATGAAAGCCTTCTGGTGGAGCCGGAAGACCTCTCCATTTTCAGCAGCGGGCTTGCCGTGCGGATAGTGGAAGAGCTTGCCAGGCAGCCGGCATGCGCGATGGACCTCGCCAAGAAGCTGCGCCAGCACGAGCAGAAAATATACTATCACATGCGCAAGATGAAGGATGCCGGAATAGTGCGGCTCGAGAGGAGCGAGCAGCGCTACGGCATGACCGCGAAGATCTACTCTTTGGTCTCGCCGGTCATAGCGGCAAAGCTCATCAACGGTATGTACAAGACAGGCGGCTTGCCGGATATAAAAAACCAGAAATTTCTAGATTTTATGCATCCTTTCATCAGGGATGGCGTACTCAGCGCAAAAATAATTATAGGGGACACATACGCTCACGGGCGCTTCGACGCTGCATCTACAGAAGGCCCTCATGCATTTGATTTCGCTATACTACTCGGCAACCATCTTGGTTCCCTAAGTTTCCCTTTCTATAAGCTGGATACGGAAGTCATGGAAAAGGAGTTGAAGGAAAACCTGATACTCTTTGGCAACCCGCGCACGAACATGGTCATAGACAGGGTAAACAGCAAGATAAAGTATTTCGGCAACGAAAGCGGCATCCTTTCGACCGTAGAGAAAAAAATGTATGAGGACCCCAGGACAGGACTAATAATAAAAGAGCCTAACCCGTTCAACAAGAATAAAAAGATGATTATTATAGGTGGTGTACGCACACGAGGCATGCAGGCAGCAATAATAGCTGTCACGCGTCATATAGAAGATCTCATGACAAACTGTAACAAAAATGAGTACTTTATCCGCATTGTACAGGGTCTGGATAAAGATGGAGACAAAAGAATCGATGCAATGAAGGTGTTGGAATGAATAAAACGCTGAGACCGGACGGAGACCTTTTTTACATGATGGGGCGTAAAATTCAAGGCGAAATAGGGGATGCTCATTTAGTTATAATCCCTGTTGATCATGGCGCCTATTCAGACTCTGTCTGGATGCGTCCATTTTTGAAAGAAGCTGGTGTAAATGCCACTTATTACATGAGAGGACCTTATACGTGGAGAGGTAGCGCAATGGAATACTTTGTCAAACTGCATAATCTCAGCTACCCGGTAGAAAGAGACCACTGTGTGGATCAGACGAATTTCAGAAGATTTGGCGAGTACAGGCTCACGTTTACGCCGCTTAAAGAACCACTAGCTTTTTTGCGTCTCATAGGCGGTGCAGACTATTTAATGCTTTGGGAGGACAGCATAGGCGAAAAGACTGCATCCAGCGGCCTGGGAGCATACGTATATGCCGCTACGCTGGCAAAATGTGACAGGAGCCTGAAAGGTTTTTTCCTTGCGGCATCGCGTGATTTCTCAGGTGGATTGGCCCATTTCGCTGCTGAAAGAATACCTGCAGAGAAAACACATGAAACGCCTGAGCACTGGATACAGCAAAATGCGCCCAGAACATGGGAATATTTAGTAGAGAACGGTATCATTGATGCGCCTCATATTGAACAGGACAGCAGCCCCTGCAAAATAATTCCTTTTGATTCTCGGAAACCTGATACAAATCCCATGCAGACCAGCCTTGTTACTTATCACAGGCTGCTAAAAAGGCCGCTAAGGCGCAGAAATTAGGTGCACTAGATGATTCAAGAGCAAGATACACAACAAATAGGCAAGAGTAAATATGAAATACTTATAGAAACGTTGTATACAACACTGACTGATTTTTGCAGGGGCTCTCCAAAAACTTTTGTATACGACCTTGATGAGAACTCACACCATTATGCAACCGGGGTGTCTTTTGTCCTAAATTCTGAAGAAAGAGGCGAGAGGGCTTTGCATCCCCAAACTCTATGGCGCTTGAAGTCCGCAGATATGAGAAGAGTGAAAAGAACTGTAATGGAACATAAAGCCATATTTCTCCAGTCTTCTTATGAACCCAAGACCCACGAAAAACTAAAGAGGCTTTATGATGCTGTAAAAAAAGAAGCCGGTCATGTGCCTGGGATTTTGTATATATGCGACCTAGATTCTCCACGCCCTGAGGTATACGAATTTTCAAACGGAGTGCCGGAAAACAGCGGCAAGCCTGCTGACTAACTTTCTTGGAGGCCTAAACACCAACCAAATGCAGCGCGAACCTCGGGTAGCCCAGCACGGGAACCGCGAACAGCACCTTGCCCTGTATGTCCGGCCGCAGGATGGGCTGGTCCGGTCCTGCGTTGTTGTCGCCCTTCGTGACCAGCGTGTCGCCGTCTATCCGGACCACGCGATGCACTATCGTGATGCCGTTCCTGTCGCGCTGGTATATCACGATGTCGCCGATCCCGAGGTTGTCCGGCCTGAGCACGGCAAGCAGGTCGCCGCGCGAGAGGCCATTGAAATTTTTGTATTGCAGGAACTCTTCCCTGCCTATCCCTGCACCCTCGTAGTATTGCCCCGACTCGGCCCACCAATTCTCGAACCCGCTCTTGTGGTACATGCTGTCCGAGACCACGGAGACTATGGGCAGCTGCGTGCCCGTTGCGAGTATCAGGAACTGATAGAAAAGGAAGGCCACGACGAACGCTCCGGCAATTTCGAGAACATCCCTGTAGGGTTTTTTCATGAACATCACTTGTCGGCTGTTTCCGGTTTATAGCAATACAAAGAAATAAACAGTATACTACTCCTTTGTTTGCTATAAGTGAAGCAAATGTATATCATGATTATTTATTTGCTTCACATTAGTGAACAATCTCATACATCCCACCGGACTCGCCAATTTTTCTCTCGTTAACCAGCCGCCCAAACGCCATGCCAAAGGTCAGTGACTCTTTTTCGGCGTCGATGCCGAAAACACCCCTTTCATTCAGGCGCTGGGCTACATATAATTTTACCAGCAGCCCCAGGCTTTTCGGCCCGTCGCGCACGCTGGAGTAGATGAGTTTTTTGCATCCGGCGATTTCGGCCTCTGCGACCCCCCTAGAGAGCTCGCTTTCCGCACGCATCAGCTCACGCCCTCCCTCTTGACTCCCCTGACAAGCCGGAAGCGATAAGGTGCGCAACCCGCAGGGGCTCCGGTATCTTCGACCTTGTGCACGTAAGCTTTAATAGTTCCTCGCACTCCACCCTCGAAATCCCGGCCTTCTGGTAATATATCTCGCCGAAGCTGGCCACAGGTCCTGTTCTCCCCACGATGGCCGCGCGTTTCCTTGAATCGGGGAATTTCCCCAGCGCTGCGATGAACTGCCTTCTGTCAGGCTTTTTCCTGACGACGGCTATGACCGGCAGCTTCGTCCTCCTGTGCAGCTCGCCGATATCAAGGATATTTAGCCCGCCGAACGATATCCCGTCCGTCATGATGTAGGAAAGCTGGTCGTAGTGGCGTGACGCCAGTATGGCGCCGCCTATTTTTTCCGTGGCGTCTGTGCCGTCTTTCCTGACGACAGCGGAGAGCATGCCATCCAGGAAGTCGCCGCCGCGGAAAATGACGCCCACAACCCTCACCGCCTTCTGCCTGTAGCGGAACGCGCAGTCGTCCCAGGCTATGATGCGGACTTCCTTCTTGAGCATGATGATTTTTGTTGAGATGTTTTTAAGAGCCTTTTTGGCGTTGTGGTTTGCCGAGATAAGGCTCCAGCCTTTCCAGAATGAGCTGCCGCAGTTCAGCTTTCTTTTCCAGTATTCTTGTGTCGTAGATGTCCCGGATATCCAGCGCTATAACCTTGGACGGGTCACTTGCCGGATATTTGACCAGTAATCTGTCGTAGACATCGTTGCCGAAGGCGAATATTCTATCTGCCCAGTCAACGTCCTCGCTAGCCAATTGCCTCGCTTCGGGCCGCCATGACTTTCTCGTCTCATCGGCCCTGGTTCCTGCCGGTCTGACTTCATACCTTGCGTCGTCTTTGTAGAGCTCTTCAGCTGCTACGCTCCTGTGCTTGTTTGCGTCGCAGACGAACAGTATGTGCTTTTTGCCCATAAGAATAAGGAGCCCAGAAAAACATTAAATCTTTCTTTTTACTTCATCGCCGCGCTGAACTGCTTCCTCAGTTCCTTCGCGTCGTCCGCGATCTGCCGCGTCGCCTCGAGCACGGACTTCTTCGGGTTCTTCGACTTCACGAGAAGCACGGGCTTTGCCAGATATGGATGCTCCGTGGAGTATGCCGACACCTCTATGCCCTTCTGCTGCCATATGTTCTCGTTGACGAGGTTGACAAAGGCAAGGCTCTCGTGTATCTTCACCTTGAGCTTCCCCTCCTCGTTCTCAAGAACCTCGACTTTCATTGTTATTCCTCTCTTGTCTTTGGACGCAAGGGTTTTTAAGCGTTACAGGCTTGCTTGTTGTACGCGGGGCAAAAGTGTCCTTGAACCTGTAGTATCCGGAGCCTTTAAAATCCATATATGTCGTGTGTTTTTCAGGCGCATAGGGCAGCGGCATGAAAAGAAAGTGATCCCTGTCCAGCATGTAGTAAACGTCGTCCGTTTCCTCGCTTGGCCTTCTGATCACATAGGCCTTTCCGGAAAGGTGCCACGTCCTTTCAAGAGATCTGTTCCTTGTTGCTGTCATCAGCACCACCTTTCTCTTTCCAAGGTAAGCTGCGTGCTTGCGGAATTTTGATGCCAAGCCGCGCATAGGAAAGGGTTTTATGTCCTCCTGCTTGTGGTGCCGCATTGCATGCCTGTAGAATGTGGCATACAGCACGTCATTAAAAAGCTCTTTCATGTTGAGGCTCGACAGGTGCTCGCTTCGTCTCCTGTGGCCGTCCCGCGAGTGCGAAGGGCCGACAAGCGCATCGAGCTGGCCTATGCGTTCATATGTCAGGTCCAGCAGCATTCCAATATCGACATATCTCATGCTGTTGTCGTTGAGGCATTTAATAAGCAGGCTGTAAGAGCCCTTTCCATGCCTCTTGTCGAAGTTTTTTCTCCTTTCCTCGGGGGTAACCGGTTTTCTGCCCTGTCCCGCTTGCAGGCGGTTGCTAAGGTAACGCCGGATTTCTTCTTTTGTAAAATAAAATTCCCCTTCCACCCTAACAGCCTGCACCCGGCACGAGTAAACATAATTGCGCAGTGTCCTCTCCTGGAGCCCGCTGAAATTCGAGGCCTCCTCAATGTCCATCAAATAGCCCATACAGGAACACCTTCAGCATGCAAAAACCTCGTCCACGTCCTGCGCGTTTATCACGGGCTTCGACCACGTGTCGTCGAGCAGGCGCGGGCAGGCCGTGTTGATGAAGGCGTCCACGCGTATGCCCTGCAGCTTCGCGTCCGTGATCTCGTCCATGACTATTATCAGTGCGCTTTTCTGCCCGTCTTCCAGCTTCTTCTTTATATCCTTCGCTGCGCCAAGCAGCTCTTTCTGGCCCTCCTTCGTTGAGATAAGGATGCCAAAGCTCTTCGCATCGCGGGCGCGGAAGATGTTCGCCCAGCGCCTCTTCTCGAAGGCCGCTGTATCGAGCTTTTCTGTTGTTCTTTTCTCAACATCAATTACATATATAGGCTTCTTCGCATCTTTCAGAGCTAACGGGTGGAAATGGCCGGAGCCCACAAAAACAAACGCATCAATTTTCTCTTCTATTTTCTCTGCAGATATTGCCCAGCATCCGAGTATCTGGCCGCCGATGATTGCTGTTTTGCCTTTTGACTCGAAGAATTTTTGGGCGTCGCCAAGGACATCTGTATGCTGTATAGTCGTGACGATCCCGATGGTATTTTCTTTGATAGGTGAAATGTCAATATCATCAAAATTGATCTCGATTTTCCACGGGAAGTATATCACTGGAATATCCGCCTTTATATCGACGTAGAACTTGCTGTGGCCTATATGGACAAGCGCCTCGGCCTTGGCCAGCCGCGCCTCTTCCAGCGCAAGGTCGCACGCCCCGTACGTGGGGTTGGCGGCATATATCACTTCAAACCCTTCCTTTTCAAGCGCTGTGATGATCTCGAGGGCTTTTGTCTTGAGCCCCTCCGGCATCTGGATCACGAATTTCTTCTTGCCGCTGGCTTGCATTCTCTTTGCCAGTTCTGCGGTGTTTTCTTCGAAGTTGGTCATTGAGATAAGTAAGGGCAAAGGGTTTATATGTTTTGTTTTCAATGTTCATCTTAGATAAAATGTGATAATAATGGGTATAGCAAAAGTCGATAGCAAGAACAGGATAAGCCTTGGAAGGGACGTGATTGAAGATTACGGGGAGAAATTCGTAGTCGTCAGGCTGCCGAATGAAATTTTGCTGAAGCCGCTGCCGAAGGATCCGGTAAAGGCGCTTCAGGAAGAGGGGAAGAAGCTGAAAGGCGCGGGGTGGAAGAAGCTAAGAAGGGAATTTGAGGAAGAACTCAGGAGACGTGTTTAAATGGTGTATGCAGACACAAATTTTTTTATAGCTCTAATAGACCGGAATGATGCATTGCATAAAACCGCCAAAAAAATATACGATACGTCCAAAGAACCTATAGAAACTTCATTGCTTACGGTAGCCGAAATTTTTAATGGCTGCGAAAAACACGGCATGGACCCCGAAATAATAGCAGAAAATATTTTTGAAATAGCCAGCATATCAGGAATAAGCCAGGAGCAGGCGATAACAGCGGCGCATTACATGAAAAACAATAAGCTGAAACCTGTAGATGCTCTTCATTGCGCTCTCGCCGGCGGCCAGATAATAAGCGCCGGCAAGGGCGTGGAAAAGACGGGCATCAAAAGGCTGTGGTAGTTTATGATGACCCGCATTTCATTTTGTCACCGGAAACTATCAGCTTTGGCTGACGGGGAGACGATGGTGAAAGCTTAAGCCTCATTTGGTTCCAGACTACACAGGGCTTATGGTTGGACACGACGTTTCCTAGATCTCAGTTCCGTCACAAATTCTTCTCCAGGTAAGGCCTCTCGTGCTTAGTGCCGGGATAAAGCACGTCGAGCAGGCTTACAATTTCCTTCTCGATCTCCGGCCTGTGATCAGTGGCGTATCTCACCAGCCTGTCGTGGCCGTCAAAACAATATGCTATTTCTTCAGGGCTCCAGCCCCAGTCCTGCGCCTGGTATACCTGGCTTGCCC
>CAYJRV010000039.1:0-8353 GCA_964372695.1 uncultured archaeon
ATGTCAGAAAGGCACCACGCTTCTGAGGAAGTAGAGCCAGAACAGAGCTATCGCGATGAAGGCGCCGACGCCAAAGGCTATCCTGAAGAGCTTGTGGTCGAGTTCTGTCCATTCCTCCTTTGAAAGCCAGAAGAACGTCTTGAAAAAGCTCTTGAGAGAGTCGATGCGCGAATTTTTGATCTCGAAATTCTCCTCTTCCTGCATAAGAACTATATCAGGGCAAAACTTATAAACCTTATTTACCATTTTTCCCCGGAAAATTTTGCTGAAAAACATGATCATCTCGTGCTATCGGCGGGTTTTTTGTAAAATTCATCTAGGCGCGCCAACGCATTTTCATATGCCGTCGTTTTCTTTACTGTTTCTATGATACTCCTGTCTTGAATGCGCACAGGAAACGGATCTTTGCCTTTTATAGGATACATTCTGTACAAGTCGCCCTCCTTGGACACGAAAACGCCAATGCCATGAGTATTGACGCATACGAAGCTGTAGAATGTCGAATGTGCTGATTTCATGCATATCGCCTAAATTTTTTACAGCCTAACTATGGAAGAAAGCGTTTATAAAAGAACTAGTTTTATCCTAGAGCTTCTTGATCTTGCCGGGCCGCGGCTCGAAGCAAGAGCCTTCCTCGAGGAGCTCGTTCACAATGGAGTCTAGGGCTTCCTCTGCAATGCCTGAGGCCTGGATAAGCTCCTGATAGTCGCAGCCTTCCCCTGCATCGAGGGTCTCGATGAGCTTGAGTATCTCTGCCTTGGACTCACTGGATTTCGGCGCCTCCTCCTGCTGGAGGAAAGACTCGGCTTCTTCCTGGTCTATGCCGAAGCGCTCCTTTATCAAGCGGAACAGCTCCGAGGCGTCGGCAACCTGGCTCCTGTACTCGAGAACCAGCTGCTTTTTCTTTTCCAGTTCGCGCTCCTGCTCCTGCAGCTCGAGATGGCGCAGCAGTTCGAGATTTGGGTCTTCTACTTTTGCTATCACTTCCGGAAGGAGATAGACCTCGCCTTGGTACTCCTTTATTCGTGCAATGATGTCAACTAGATGGCCTTTGTCGACGTTCTCGAGCATAGACAATGCATTGAACACCTTTACGCGGATGGTATCCGATCCGTCGTCCAGCGTGACGGAGGCGAACTTGCCGTTCTCCGAGACGAACTTGTCAACAACAGTGGCGAGCAGCCGCACGCGGGAGAGCCTCTGCCCTTTTGGCGAAATGACAAAGCTCGGGATGAAGCCCTCCTGGGGCACGAACTTGCCGCCCCCTATCGCGTCAACGGACGTCTTCACAGCAGTCAGCCTTTTCTTTTCCATGATTAAAGAAAGCAGGGAGTTTACTTAAACTTTTGCCGGGGCGCAGAAAAGTGAAAAGTGATAAAAGTTTCTCACAACTTATCCATATAGTCTATTCACAAAGCGATTTCCATCCAATTTCGAAACTGCAACTACGTCTTTTCTTTTGGCTCTGCCGCTTAATTTTTTGAGATTCTTAATAGGGAACAAAAATACTGCAAAGGATTTCTCTTCTTGGCTGCGTACTACTAATCCTACATACCCCTCGATTCTCCACCTTTTCATCGACGAGCGTATTTTGCTTTCACCTATTGGAATAGTAGGCACAAATTTGTTATGTGTCTTTGAAATGCGCGTTTTGACAGAAATTCCTACTATTTTGTTTTTTGGAAATATTCCCCCGACAGGATCGATAGCAAACAAGTCAAAACCAACAGTGCTTGCTCTTACAACGTCCACACCTTTTTTGGACAACAAGTAGGCGACAAAACTTTCGCCAAAATCGCCGGAACGCATTGCTTCTATGCCTATCCGCGGATTTGTTTCCCAAGCTTTTTTGCCGGCAGATTTTGAACTCATTCCATCACTATCTCAATCATACCTTCCTGACAAACCCGGAACGCGGCTCGAAGATCGTGCCCTCGCGGCGCAGGCGCTCGATGACCTCGTCAACGCCCTCAATGCCCCTGTTTTCGGCCTCGGCGCGGATGTCCTCGATGGCTATCTCCTTGGATTCCTTCTGCAGGGCATCGATGATCTCCATGACCAGCGATATCTTCCTGCGCTTGCTGGCCGGCATGCCGCCCTCGACGCGGTCTATGTCGATCCTGCCTGTCTCGTAGTCGTAGCCAAGCTGCGTCAGCGAATATTTCATGAGGCGGATGGCGCGGTCCGCATCCTCCATCAGCACCTTCACGTCCAGCCTTATCTTGGCAGAAGCCTCGGCCAGCCTGATCAGGGCCTCGTACTGCCTGAGAGTTATGCTGACCGAGCTGGACTCGGATGTGGCGTTCCGGTTCCTCATGTCGACGTAGAAATCCTTCAGCGCCAATGCCGCTTCCTCCGTGAGCTCCATGTCCTTTATCTGCTTCCCATAGGCGATGTACTTTCTCAGGAGATTCCTGCCGATGACAGGCTCTACTGTCTGCGGTGACCTGCGCGTCATTATTATGTGGTCCGCTAGCTCAGAGTCTGTCGTCTTGTCTGGCCTGTCCTGCAGGGCGAACTTCAGGTCGAAGCGGCTCAGCAGGGTTTCCGGGATCTGTATCTGCTCTGCCACGGACTTGTAGGGGTCGAAGCGACCGTACTGCGGGTTCGCGCCCGCGAGCACAGCGGTCTCCGCCGGCAGCGTCGCGACTATGGAAGCCTTCGCAATACTCACGGTCTCTATTGACGTCGCCTCGTGCATGGCTATCTGGTCGTCCTTGCTCATCTTGTCGAACTCGTCTATCGCTATGAGTCCCTTGTTGCAAAGAATCAGGGCTCCGGCCTCGAGCACCCAGCCGCCTATGGCCTCGTTCTTGACCACTGTGGCCGTCAGTCCGGCGCCAGAGACTCCCGAGCCTGAGACGTAGCGACCGCGCGGAACCATGGAAGAGACAAGTTTCAATAGGTGGGTGTTGTGCACCGCTATGTTGTTTGCTACAAATGTCTCATTGCCATCTATAGAAAGATCGTAAACGAGACCGCTGCCATATACGTCCTCTATTGAAACAACTTTGTCCCAGACCACATCGCCCTGAAGTATAGTTCTTATTTTTTCCAGCTTTTCAAAAGCTTCCCTGTTTTTCTGCCTCTGTGCTTCTGCTTCCAATATCAAAAAAATACGCTCGAGTCTTCTTCTGCCAATTCGGTCTCTTTTTCTTACTGTTCTCATCATAGCCGCAAAAGCACGCTTGTTCTCTGCGTCTTCTTGGAGCCTCCTAGAGTAACCCAAGGTTTTTACGATTTCGTAAACGAGCCTCCCGCATGGTATTGAGTCTGCGCTGTCCTTCTCCGCGACCCGTTCTGTATGAAGGTACCTGTCTATTAATTGGACTTCCTTTAGAAATTTTGATGCATGTTTCCCCGAAATATAAATATTGTAAGAAGTCTTTTGCCGGGATTTGTAAAAGTAGCGCTTCTCTTTCACCGAAGCTAAGATACCGACAGAGGACAGAATCTCGATCACGTCGTAGGCAAGATTCTTGCTTATTGTCGTGAAACCTACTGCTATGCTATCTTTAACCCTTCTTCCTTTTGCCTCTTTCTTTATTATATAACCATCCCCTGAAAAGATTCCGGACAGCAATGAAAAAATAAAGCCTCTATTGGCGAAAAACGCAAATGAAGGTAATTTTTTTATACCAGCTCCGGATCCTTTTCCTGCTTGCTTTGGGCTGGAAGTATAGCATGTGTCCCGGATAAAATTTACAAAATCTCTTGAGTGGAGGCGCATATCGTCAGACCTCGGGTTTCCGCTATTTTCTATGAGTACCGGATTTAGCCCTATTTTTCTCGCAAAGTCTGCTATACTTCTCTGCGAAAGGGTTGAGTTAGTTGCTATTGAAACATGCCCCTTTTGCAATGAGCCTTCCGCAAGAAACATCCCAAAAAAGAAGCCAGAATCTTCGTCTAATTTTATTGGATTCTTTATTTCAACTGCATTTGTTCTTTTATTCAGATACCTGGATAAATCAATTTCCTTTATTCTTTCTTCATTCCAGTTCATAGGGACAGGGATGTAAACAGATGTAGAAACGTCACTGCCTTTTATAACCTTTAAACCGCCTTCAGGATCCAGCGTCAAGAAGCCGTGATCTTCCGTGCCCATTATTGTTCTGCCGCTTGCTGTCTTGATTTTTACCAGCTTTTCAGGCGATTTGTGCTTAATAAAAGCCCTTACAGGCTTCCACTCTATTTTGTGCAATTCATTCAAAGAAAGCACTTTTATATCCATTTCATTTCCATAGATTTCTGTATCTTTCTCGACAATGTCTGCATATGTCTCCTGGCCTATGGAAAACGTTGTCAAGTTCTTGAGGCCTGACAACCGTACCCTTATTTCCGGTTTTATTGGAACGGATAATTTATTGAATAGTTCTTCAACAGTAGAATATTCGCAGCCGTTTTTGGATGAATAAAGAATTTTGGAATCTCCACTTATGCTTTTTCCAACCCCGGGATCCCCTGTGAGCAGGATGTGTATGTTTCCTCTTATCCTTGAGCCATCCGGCAGATGATGAACAAGGCCGCCGAAGAGCTGGAGAAGGACTGCCTCCTTTATTTCGTCGAAGCCCCAGAGGCCGGGGGCAATGCTTGCCTTGAGCTTCTCGTAGACATTGGGGTCGCGGGAAAGCTCGAGAATTTTCCTCTCATCCTCGGGCGTGATGTCAAGCTCCTCGAACTCTATCTCGCTTGGCTCCGCGAAGTTCGCCTCGAGATACATGTCCATCTTCGTGCTCAGCTTGCCCTTGATGCGCTTGGGCAGCCCCTTCAGAACGCCCGTGATCTTGAGCCTGGAGCCGGGGTCTGTCTTCTTCTGCATCTTCGGCGTTGTCATATCTTCCTTAAGCAGGATGCTGATCTCTCCTGGCTGCTCGCCAGTCGTGATCTCAAAGGGCTCTATTCCCTGGAGCCAGCGCACATCGTAGAGGCGCTTCTCGACCAGAGGGAAATCGCCGCGCCTGCCGCCGCATGTGCCCTCGCACCTGTCCGGCTTCTTGAGAATGTTCGAGTCCTGCGGCACGACATTCTTCTCGTGGCATTCCGGGCACTCGAAGACAGCCTCGTAGATCTGCGGCTTCACTTCGGAAGCGGCCTTGATGGTCGCGTCTACTGACCAAAAACGGTTAAGATGCTTTGAGCGCAAACTGCGTATGCGTATATTCCTGCTCTCCGGCAGGCTGCGGAAGCGCACGTTTATTTTTTCCTGCGTAATGCTCTCCGCGGCCTCGCGGAACGCCTTCATCATGTTTTCCGGGTCCTCGAGCAGCTGGTCAGCGGAGACCGGGTCGAATCGGTCGAAGAGGGAGAAGTCGATGATCACGGCCTTCTCCTCCCTAGCAGCTTTGTCCAGCTCCTGCAGGTATTTTTCGCGGAGAAATTGCTCGAGCCTTGAAACGGTATCAGAAGCCATACTGCATAAGAGCGCAGGAAAGTATTTAATCCGGCCCGGCTGTTTCCCGGTTTCCTGTGGAAAGCGTTTCTTCAGGGATGTGGTCGGTGACATTTGTTTTCAGACAGTTTCTAATGTCACCTCCTTATCCGCAAAGAACCGGGGCTTCTTTGGGACTTCAAAAAGCTGTGCTTTTTGCAAGCAGCAAGGACAGCGTTTTGCCTGAATATTCCTGTCGCTTGCTATAGAATCTGAAGGCAAATAATGCGGTGGCAAGAATCATATATCAGAATTTGAAGACCGCAAAGGCCGCTGCAAGCACTATATAGAGCGCTGCGAGGCCAATTGATATCAATGAGCCGCTTCCGGCAAACCAGAGCCTTACGGCTTCGATGGAAAGAAGTATTCCGATGACAAAGCGCAACCAACTGCCAGCAGACAAGGGAATCAGCTCTTCAGGCTCTTCAGCGTGGCCTCGAGCTTCGCCACGGCCTTCTTGACGGCGTCCAAACTCTTTGCGCCTGCGCAGACCACGCGGCCCGATGAGAAAAGCAGGAACGCGACCTTGGGCTCGTATATCCTGTACACCAGGCCGGGGAACTGCTCGGGCTCGTACTCGCTGTTCTCGAGCTGGAAGGCGAGCTGGTCCAGGTTCAGGTCGCGGCCGAGGTTGACTGCGACTACTATATTCTCGATCTTGACCTTGAGGTTGTTCTCATTGAAGCGGATGCCTATCTTCTTGATGTTCTTGACGGTCTTCTTCAGGGCAATCTTGGCTGCCGATGTCGAGCGGGCTCCGACGCAGATGATCTTGCCCGAGCGGAAGATCAGCGTGGCCACGCGCGGCTCGTCCAGGCGGTAGACAAGGCCCGGGAACTGCTCGGGCTCGTACTCGCTGGACTCCAGGACGTTCAGAAGCTTGTCCAGAGAGATGATCTTCTTTATGTCCGTAGAAGCGACTACATTCTCGACCTTTATTTTTTGTATCTGTTTAGCTATTTTTTCAGCCATCACAACACCCAAACAACATAAGAGACGCCCAAAATGGGCTATTTAAATGCTGGTATTTAAATAAGGCGGAAAGTATTTAAATAGTGATATAATGCTTTACAGGGATATTCTGGAATACGAGACAAAAACAAACGAAAGGCGCGATATCACACAGGACGTGCAGGCTGTCATAGCGAAATGCGGAATAGTGGAAGGCCTGTGCAACGTCTTTGTCCAGGGGACAACGGCGGCGCTGCTGCTGAACGAGGACGACCGCATGCTCATGGCGGACATCGAGAAGATGCTCAGCGCGCTTGCGCCCGAAGGGAAGCTCTACCAGCACCCGGAAAACGCGGCAAGCCACCTGAGGTCTATCGTGCTAAGGAACAGCATTGACGTGCCCATAGCAGAGGGGAAGCTGCTGCTCGGCCAGTGGCAGAGCATAATGCTGTGGGAATTTGATATAAAAGAAAGGAAAAGAAGTATTATAGTAACGATAATGGGTGGCTAGATGGTGGCGACAAATTTTGCATGGTTCGTGATAACCCTCATCGTAACGATGAGCAACATAATCCTCAGCATCTTCATGTACTACGAGCTGCAGCTGCTCAGGTCGAAGAACAAGCGCGTGCGGGAGCTGAAGGAGGTCTGCCTCTACTACGCCAGCGGCATGATGATCGCGCTGATACTCACGATACTGCTCTTTGCGTTCACGTTGCCGGCTGCGCTGCTCTAGGCGGCGTGCCTGGAATTCGTTTATTAATTTGGTCATTGCAAAACCTGAATAAAGATTTTATTGTTTTCTGCCTCTGGTTCCTCCCCGCAGAAACCGCCAGGAATTATACTGAAGGATGCAATTTATTGAGCATTTCATAACGTTCTTCAGGATGTACGAAAGGCGCCAAAAAATTCAAAAAGAAATGTCTTTCAGCATAACAGTATTCAGAATTCGCGGTTAAATCTTTTTTGACTCTCTTATTGTAATGAAACTAGCGTCCCTGGTGAGCGGCGGCAAGGACTCAATGTACTCAGCGTACCTCTCGAAGAAGGCCGGGCACAGCATCGAGTATCTCCTGGCAATGATTTCCGAGAACGCAGAGAGCTACATGTTCCACACGCATAATATTCATTTGTTGAAAACGATATCAGAAATAACGGGGATTCCGCTCATTCTGGGAAAAACAAAGGGCGTGAAGGAGGAGGAATTGGAGGACCTGAAAGAACTCATCGCAAAAGTAAAGGACGAAGTCGGTGGCATTACCACAGGGGCAATAGCCAGCAGCTACCAGAAGCAAAGAATCGACAAAATCTGTTCCGACATCGGCCTGCGCAGCATAGCACCCTTCTGGGGGCGCAACCCCGAGGAAGTGCTGAGGGAGATGCTTGTTGCGGGCTTCGAGATCGCCATCGTCTCTGTCGCAGCTCCCCCGCTTGACGAAAGCTGGCTGGGCAGGGTCATAGACAAGAAATGCATTGAGGAGCTTGTCGAGCTAAACAGGAAGTACGGAATCCATGTTACAGGAGAGGGCGGGGAATATGACACGTTCGTCACGAGCTGCCCGCTCTACAACAGGAAGAAAATCGTTATAGAAGATGCTGAGAAGCTATGGGATCCGAAAACGAAATCCGGCGTGCTGGAGATAAAGAAAATAGACATTGCTGATGCTGCAGGCGATCTGCAGGCAGGTGTATAAGATGAATGATGCGGACATTTATTTTTTGGCGGGCTTTGGGACGGGCGCAGTTCTGTTTTCTCTTTGCTTCGGCGCCATCTATGTAAGTTATAGGCATAGGGAAAAAAGAAGAATCAGAAGCGTGTATGAAAAAGAATTCGGGCATGCGCCCAACCAGTTCCTCCGGACAAAGGACATGAAAGATGCAATTGAAAAAAGGAGACGACAGCTAAGTTATATCAATAATTTCTAAACCTTAACTCGGTAACATTTTAGGGTTTATATCCAGATCAAATAACTT
>CAYJRV010000040.1:0-8329 GCA_964372695.1 uncultured archaeon
ATGCCGTCCATCTGCAGCAGCGTTATCTTCTTTTTCTTCGGGTAGAGCGCTATCGGCAGGTCCAGCTCCCCCTCGGTGTCCTCCTTGCCGGCGACGTCCAGGACAACGTGACCCTGCACCTTGCCCGCGGAGCAGCTCGCTATCAGGTCCCTCATGGGAATTCCGGCGTCCGCCAGCGCGATGGCCGCGGCGTTGATTCCGCAGCATCTCGTCGACGCGTCTGCCTGCAGCACCTCTATGTGGACATCTATGGCCGTTTTTGGGTATTCCTCGAGGAAGATCACAGGCGTGAGCGCCTGCCTCGTGACCAGGGAAATCTCCTGGCTCCTCCTGCTCGGCCCCGGCCTTGCGCGCTCTGTCGTCGCGAAGGGTGCCATGCTGTATTTCGTCCTCAATATAGCGCGTTCGCCCTCTTCCTGATGCTTCGGGAAGACCTTCCGTGGCCCGAAGACGCCTGCTATCGCCACCGTGTTTCCCATGCGGAACATGGCAGAGCCGTCCGCCTTCTTCAGCACGCCGGCAGCAGCCTCTATGGGCCTCAGCTCATCGAGACGCCTGCCGTCAAAGCGTATGCCGTTCTTGATCAGCTGTTCTTCCGTATCTTTACTCATGGAAATCATCTCCTGCGTCGTCAAAGCGCGGATTCGGGTCGAATTCACTGAATTCGTCGCCCTTCCCGGATTCCTGCCTCTTCACCGGCCTTGCGGTAAAAGCCCTTCCGGCGCTGCCCATCTTCTTCTCGAGCATCTCCTTTATGTGGTCCGTCAGCCCCGAGACATGCGACTTTCTTTCTATCTCGATGATCGCCTCGATCGCCATGTCCTCGTTGTCGCCCTTCACCCAGACGATGCCGTTCTGGCCGACCACGATCTGCGTGTTCGTGATCTGCTTGATCATCTCCACCATGGAGCCCTGCTTCCCGATGATGCGCGGAACCTTGGCAGGCGTGACCTGTATGACGCGGCCGCTGCGCAGCTTCCTGCACTTCCTGTTCTTCATGGAAAGCTGTATGTTCTTCGTCTTGGTTACGCTCGTGATCTCCGCGAAGATGAGGTCTCCGTAGTTGAAGTATTTTGTCAGGTCTGTCTTCGTGAAGTCTACGAACTCGTCCGTCGCCTCGCTCAGCGGCAGCACCGCTTCATACGGGCTGTTGATGTCGGCAAGCCATTTCGACACGATTATGTCCTGTATCTTGGCTATGACCCCGTCGCCGCGCTTAGGGTTGTATATCCCGCTCAGCGGGATCACGAAGAACATCCCGCCCTTCTCCTCCGCGAGGCCTATGACCCTCGAGAAGACCTTACCGCCCTCCTCGTAGGCCCCGTGGCCCGCGTGCCCTTCTCCCATGAATTCCCCGGGAATAACCAGTTTTCTTTCTTCCATCTTTAATCAACTCCTCTGCTTAATCGCGAATTGCTTAATCATGAATTTTGCACTTGCGCTGCTGCCGCATATCTTCTGAAAATTTCTTCCGCCATTCTGTGGACACGACCACCAATTTCGTCAAATTCTGCTCCCAGTGCAACATGATTTACTGCGTCAGATTGTGGCAGCAAGCCGTAGCGGTCCAGTTCTTCTATAAGTCTCATCACAATTCCGTTATCTGCTATCTCGAGGCTGCGTAGGGCCCCTGGATCAACTTTCAGAACATCACCACTATAGATATTGTAGCCGCATTCGCTTGTCTCAACAACAGAAAATTTGCTGCCATGTGGGATTAGCATCCTTCTCCCGTCCTTGCTGAGATAGATCATCATCTCTTCGCAGCCTCCTCTATCCTCGCGCTGCCCTCTGCCAGCGCGCCGATGCGCCTGAACACCGTCTCCTTGAGTCCTGCAGGTATCGAGATCTTCACCACGAGCGAGCCGTCGCTGAGCCAGTTTTCCTGATGGATTCCGTACTCCTTGACAACGCCGTAGCCGCGTCCTGCGTAGCGCGCCGGTATCTCTATCGTGAGCGTGATCTCCTCTACCGAGATGGGCAGTATTTCCTTGATAGCCTTTATCACGCCCTCCATCTGCTGGTCCGCAGGCCTGAACGGATCCACGTGCACGCGTGCCTGGTCCATGGCCGCAAGGATGCGCTGCTGCGGGTGAGGCAGCCTTGTCTGCGGGTTTATCGCGTAGGTGCTTATCAGGTCCGCGACCTGCTTTTTCCTCTCTTCCACTTTTTTCCTGCGGAACTCGGTGGTGAGCTGCACATCGCCATGCCTGACCATGGCCTCCGCTATCTTCTCCATATCAGTCGTTCCAAAGGCCTTCTGGACGTCGCCGGGCGTTGCTTTGCTGGCTTTTCTGGCATCCGTGAACACCTGGTTCACAGCGAGCATCTTCTGGACAGAAACAGACTTGCCTTCCTTCAGGTCGTATGCCATCTCGGCGTCAACTAGAATTTCGAAGTGTTTCCCGTCTTTCTCGTACCTGGCAATGATTGCCTCGTCAACTGTAACCACTGAATCACCTGTACCAGGCCCTTATCCAGTAACCCGGGGACGCGAGTCCCTAATTGTACATTTGTAGCAAAGGGCCTTTTCGTATAGTTAAGGTATAATTATGTGCAAAATCCCTTAACGCTCCTAAGAATTCGGAAAGAAAAGTATTTAAGGGGTTAATTAGGACGCAAGCGTTTAAATTAATTGCCGCAATAGGGCTGTTATGAATCAATATCTATTTTTATTTCCGGTAAAGGAATATTTTGAGTTCTCTTTGAAATCCTGCAGAAGCTTTGAGTTGGAAGGTCACAAAGCAAGTGAGTTAGTTGGCACAATAAATGCAAGATATAGAAATCAGGGCTATGGGATAAACTGGCTCCATTTCAGCCTGGATAATTATTCGTCTCGGCCATGTTTAGATCACGTCCCGGATTTTATGCAAATCCCTGAAAGCGATGGCAATCTGGTTGCAGGCATACCTTTCAGCAGGCATACAAAAGAAAAGGCATACGCAGATCCAGATTACGTGCTGAACCAGCTGCCACCTCACAGCAGGTTGGTTCTTGGCGGATTTCACCAGTGGGACTGCGTGGACAAGATTGCCCAAAGATCCTGCGAAAGAGGCACCGATACCTTTGTAGACGAGGACACGACGGAAATGTTCTTCGGAAGAGCGACGTTTGTTGGAATCCCGTTGATAAGAAATTCGTGGAGCCTGAGAGAACTGGGTATCATGTATGATCTTATCGAAGAAAATCGTGTCCTGAGAAAGGAAAAACCGTGGTTTGTGCAAGAATGAAAAGAATCGAATAAGCTACACGAACTTCTTCATGGCTTCCTTGAGCTCGTTCCTGTCGAAAAGCCTGAACTTCCCGCCGTCTATGAGGCCTATCTCGACGCCGCGCAGCGAGAGCTTCTTCTCCCCTGCCTTGAGTGCCTTGAGCGCGAGCTCTACTGCCTTGTCCCGTGGCATGCCGTCCTTGAACTCGTCGATAAGCGCCTTCTTGGCGTCCTTTGCGCCGCGGCCCACGGCATGCGCCCGCCATTCGCGCATCGTGCCGCTCGGGTCGGTCTCGAAGAGGTGCGGGTCACCATCGCTTCCGGCGACAAGCAGCGACACGCCGAACGGCCTGATGCCTCCCATCTGCGTGAACCTCTGCTTGCGGTCGCAGATGTCCTTCACCAGGGCGGAGACCTCTATGGGCTCGCTGTAGGTAATCCTGTTGACCTGCGACTTTATCCTGGCGTAGTCCACCAGGACGCGTGAGTCTGCAAGTATGCCGCAAGTTGCCATGCCTATGTGCTCGTCGATCTTGGATATCTTCTCGACGCTTTCCGGCACAAGCAGCTTCTGCATGGTCCTGCTTGCGGCCAGCACGACGCCGGCGGAGAACACTACGCCGACTGCTGTGGAGGCCTTCTCCACTGCCTTCCTGGCGTATTCAACCTGGTACATTCTTCCCTCAGGCGAGAACACTACAATAGCGCGATCATAACCCATCTGCTTCATCGGGGGAGTGATTTCCATAAAATCATCTTAGTTTCTATGTTTGAAGGATTCCATAGCTTTCGTTTCTGTTGAGGCATACGCACCCCATAATCTCATTACTTTCCTGTTAAGTCCTTCTGCTTCTGTCACGTGCGAGAGCATAAGTCCACTTTTCCTTTGTCAAACAGCATGCCATAAGGCTGCTGGCGCGAAGTTCTGCCGACAGCAGGTGTTTCGCAGAAAGTCGCTCCTAAGGGACTTGCCGCAGGGAGCATTTTTCTTTCCTGTATTTGTACGAGCATCTTTAAGAACCTTTGTCCATGAAAAATCATGATGAAGGGCTTCTCGTTTCGCTACTGGCTTGCTCTCATAGCGATAGTTTTCCTGATTATTGTTGCTGCCCTGGTTCTTGTGAAATAATTTCTTTGGGAAATTCTACTGTAGTGTAATTTTCCATGGCAGTCTCGTAAAGCCTGTCAAGTATATCATCGGCAGTTTTGCGGTCCATCCCTGTTCTTCCCAAAAATTCGAGTATAGTCATGACTTTTGTGTAGCTTCCGTAAAACCATCTCCTGACGTCTGTATGAATTCTCTCATAACTTGTAAACGAAGCAAAAAAATTATTTTGTTGGATATCCGCATAAACTTTAGCTATAATCTCGCTCAGCCTTGTTTCCACGTATTCAGCTAGTTCCATCCTATTCTCTGCGCTCATTTCATCCCCATCTGCCTGAAGAGCGCGTTCATGTTGCCGCCCTTGAGCTTGCCCGGCGAGAGCTTCTTCATGACCTTCTTCATCTTGCTGTAGTTGGCAAGAAGCTCGCGCACGTCGGACTCCTGCGTGCCCGAGCCCGCGGCTATCCGCCTTATCCTGGAAGAGTTTATGCTCTCAGGGTCCCTCTTCTCCTGCAGCGTCATGCTCTGCAGCATGAACTTCCATTTCTTCATCTTCTGCTCCTGAACGTTCAGGTTACCGGCCTTCGAGGCCAGCCTGCCGAGGCCAGCCATGTCCATGATCTGCGAGAGCGGCCCCATCTTCTGCATGCTCTCTACCTGTGAATAGAAGTCCTCGAGGTCGAAGTCGCCCTTCATGACCTTCTTCGCCTTGTCCTCGTCCACCACGCTGCGCGCCTTCTCCAGAAGTGTTTCGAGGTCCGGAAATCCTATGAGCCTCGCGACGAACTTCTCCGGATCGTATGCCTGCAGGTCTTCTACGGTCTCGCCTATGGTGAGGAATTTCACCCTCGCCCCGGTGGCGCTGCACGCCGTGAGCGCGCCTCCTCCCTTCGCCGTCGCGTCCATCTTGGTCACTATGACATCTGTTATGCCCAGCGCCGCATGGAAGGCGTCTGCCTGCTTCTTCGCCGCCTGGCCGATGTCCGCCGGTATCACGAGTATTTTCTCGTAGTCCCTGTTGTCGTATGCTTTGAGCATGCTGTCAAGGAATTTTATTTCGTCTATCAGGTCGGAATCAAGGGCGTTCCTGCCGGAGGAATCAACGATGATGACGTCGCCGCTCACCTTCTTTAATGCATTCTTCAGCACCTTGCCGGAATCTTTTTCTCCCTTTTCCCCGTAGAACGGGACGTCTATCTTTGCCGCGAGCTGCTGGAGCTGCTCGTAGGCCGCCGGCCGCACCGTATCGCAGCATATGAGGACCGGCTTCAGCCCCTTCTTCTGGTAGAAGCGCGCGAGCTTGGCTGCGCTTGAAGTTTTTCCACTTCCGTATAGTCCGCATAGCAGTATCTTCTTGGGCCGCAGCGATATGACGGGCTTCTCCCTGCCCATGACGTTCGTGAGTTCCTCGTAGACGACCTTGATGACGTGCTCCTTCCTGGTGAGCCCCATTGGAAGCTGTTCAAGGGCGCGCTTCTTTATTTTCTCGCTCATCTGGAAAACCAGGGAAACGTCGACGTCAGCAGAGAGCAGCGAGCGCTGTATGTCCTTGACAAGCTCCTCCACGGCTTCCCTGTCCACGACTCCCATGCGCGCAATCCTGTCGATGCTCTCCCTGAGCTTCTGCGATAAGGCGCCAAGCATCTTTAATTGTTGCAGAAGAAGGTTTTAAAGATTGGTTGACAGGATGCAGTTTATTTCATTCCGGCTTCCGGAATCTCCCCTCTGATCCTGAACCCGGCTGCCGGCCAGGAATAGGTCCTTTCCTTATATGTGAATGCCTCAGCGTATTCAAGCAGTTGCCTGACCTGTAGCGGCGTGTAGCCGTCCCTGATCATCTGCATGCCGGTCTCTGCCTTCTCGACCTGCTTGCCAAACATGAGCTGCCCTTTGTACCTGAAGCGCCTCCAGAAGCCAATGTCGTGGTCCGTAATTGGGTAGAGTTTCTGCCCAATGGGACCAAAGTAGACATTCATTAGCGAGTCGCCCATACGCGCAAAAACTTCTTGGGGGTCCTGGGTGATTTTTTCAATTTCAGAGATGTTTAACAGTGCCGGGATGTAATATTCTAACGACGTTAGATGCTCGAGAGCATCTTCGTCTATATTGAGAGCCCATGAAGCATCTAGCTGTTGTTTCATGTAGGCCATAGTTTCTTTCTCT
Source organism: uncultured archaeon (assembly GCA_964372695.1). Classification (GTDB taxonomy): domain Archaea; phylum Aenigmatarchaeota; class Aenigmatarchaeia; order GW2011-AR5; family GW2011-AR5; genus JACQNX01. Next base: position 6,480 of record CAYJRV010000040.1, read on the forward strand.
TTTCTTGCGATGGAGATAAGATAGTCATAATGCTTGGCGTTTGAGGGATCTCTGGACTTCATCTGCGAATACCGAGCAATATCGTTGTCTATCCGTGCGGCAATGCCCCTGAAGCCCATGTCCATCAATAATTTGTTGGCTTCATCAAGCTGGTCCAGGTAGCCTTTTTCCTGGTTGAGGATATTAATGCAGCGGTCCAGAAACTCCGTCTCTTCAAGGGCAAATTTTTCATACAGTTCCATAGTTTCTTCTGTCATCTCCTTGCCCCTTGGCAGCTGCTTCTGCCTCGCGCCAAGATATGTCACGTCTTTTTCCAATAAACGCAAGTCTGAAATGGCCTTTTTCCTGCTCTCCTCTATGCGCGCGGAACTGGCTTCAACAAGCTCAACGTCTTTTCTGGCGAGGTATTTTTCATATTGCTTGTAGTTTTTGTAGTTCGAATCAAATGAGCCCTGCTTTTCGGTTATTTTCCGAATCCTGTATCGCATGAAAGACTCAGCGGCCTTCTTTTTTGCAGCTTGTATCTGCATGGTGCCGGCAAATCTCATCTCTCTCTTGATGAAATTGAATTCGGGGCCTGCTATCTTGGCCCTGGCGTATTCCTCAATTTCCTCTTTACTGGGCCCCTGATAGCCTTTCCAGAAAATCATGCCCTTTTTATTCTTGTCGTCAAGCAAGGAGTGAAAAATCTCGTGGTCTACGCCTTCTATGTCTTCCTCTTTTTCATCTTCATTGGCTGGCGTCGGAATGGAGATTGTGTCATCATCGTAATTATAGGATCCGTGGTCTCCGAGAAATCCTGTTTCCTGCATCTTTTGTATTTCTCCCGCTGGCCGCCTGCGCAGTTTTGCAAAACCCGGTCCTTCCGCGGCTGAGTAATCAGACTTGACGTATCCAAGAATCCATTTCCCGTATTTGTTGACTTCGCCCTCTATCTCGGCATTTGTTATGGCAGCCGCAGACCTTTCCTGTTTTGTTTCCTGGGCGTAGCCAACAAAAGGTGTGATTGAAATAATCCCGGCAGCAAGTACCCTTTTCCAGTAGGGTAATCGCTTCATCTTTGTCTGTGCCGTCTCTGATTCAGGAAACTTCATGTTTTGCTTTAGTTGAAAAAAGTTTTTAAGGATGAGACCAGACATAGTCAGTCTGTAATGCATCACATTTTAACCACCACACAATAACAACCTTTAAATACTTTACCACTGTAGAGTGATTGTAATTTAATCGGAGTGTAAACGCATTCCGCCGAGGAGTTGATTGGTGTGGTCATGGAAACCGTGCAGATAAGGCTGACTGAGAAGCAGATAAGGAACATAGATGTATTAGTCAAGAAGGGCGTCTATCCCAACAGGAGCGAAGCCGTTAGGGATGCCGTGAGAAAGCTCGTGAACGAGTAAGGCTTTTATTTGCTGTTATCATAAGTTTATCATAGGTTATTGCTATGAATTATCTGTTCCGGCAAATCGGCGACGCGAGCGAAACGCCTATTATTCTAGGCAACGGGACGGATTCAAATATCTCTAATTTTTTGAAGCGGTTTTGTTTATTCCTGGAATTGCGCGAATTCAGCAGAGGCAGCATGTACGAACCGCCGGAGCACATCAGGGAGAAAATGGCCTCTAGGCCGCCTGGGCTAGGGAATAAAATCGGCATTTACATGGACATGAGAGGCCTGGCGAATCATCATGTAGTCGAAGAAGGCACGTATGCATTCGTACTCAAGCGGTACGCAGAGCACGGCATGGAGCCTGTTGCAGCAATTTCTTTCGACCTGACAGATGGCGGAGTTAAGGTAAGGAACCTGGACTTCGAGACAGAACTGGGCAGAGCCTACTACGGTAGTCTGCTGA
>CAYJRV010000041.1:0-8231 GCA_964372695.1 uncultured archaeon
AGGAACCTGGACTTCGAGACAGAACTGGGCAGAGCCTACTACGGTAGTCTGCTGAAAGATGTTCTCCGTGACTGGGCAGAGACTTACAGCCTGAAAATCAATTCTGCTGTTCCCGATATTACAAGTTTTCCGCTGCCCATGACAGGCTCATTCGAGTAGGCTGCTAACTATCTCCTCCGGCATGAACTCGTTCAAATAGGAAACTTGCAAAGCCTGCGTCTTCTGTCCTGCTGTGCATGGTAAACTATTTAAGTATCAATAGTCATAGTGTAATACGGTGATTTGATGGATACAGTAAAGGTATCCCCGAAGTTCCAGGTAGTGATACCCCAGGAAATAAGGGAGGATTTGAAGCTGAAGCCTGGGGAAAGGCTGGTCGTCATAGAGAAGGAGGGCATTATTCACCTCATCCCGGTGGGAAACATCAGGAAAATGCGCGGGATTGCCCGTGGCGTGACAACTGAAAATCTGAGGGATGAAAGTGAGCGTTTTGATTGACTCCCATGGATGGATAGAGTATTTTGCAGACGGGCCGCTGGCAGCAAAATACGCGCCTCATGTAGAAAAAGCGAATAGTACTGAGTACGTCACGCCTGTCATTGTCTTGTACGAGGTCTACAAGAGGCTGAAGGCACTGAAAAACGAGGAAATTGCCCTGAAAGCCGTGGCTTACATTGTCGAGCACACAAGAATAGTCCAGATAACGAAAGGGATTGCGCTCAATGCAGCTGATATAAGCCTGCAGGCAAAAATCGGCATGGCAGATGCGATGATAAAGGCAGCCGCCCAGGAAAGAAACGCAAAGATAATAACAGGCGATGAGCACTTCAAAGGCATGCCAGATGTCGTATTTATTGGATAATTGCTTATAGCAATACAAGGAAATAAACAAGATATTACTTCCTTGTTTGCTATATGTGAAGCAAATGTATAACTCGAAGAAAGCAAAGCTTTCTTGTGTTGCCAGGAACCAAAGGTTTCTGAGCAATATCCGGATTATTTGTTTGCTTCACTATAAATCCAGCGAATTTTTAAGCCGTCTATTTTCCTGAAGTGTGGATCGCTTGTGACAAGCGCTGCATCCAGTTCCAGAGCTGTTGCGGCTATAATAGCATCTGCCATAGGCAGGCCCTTTTTGCCTTTTCCAGCATATCTGAATTTTAACTCTCCCGCTTTTTCTGCTGTCTGTGCATCCACGTTGAGCACTGCCAGCTGCGCCTTTATGTTATCCGTGCAGGCCTTTGCAAACTCGATCCCCCTAAAACCGGCCAATATGTAGAATAGTTCTGAAATGGTCAACACGCTTATCCCCAACTGCTCGCCGCCCTGCTCCGAGTCCAGGATTATATCTTTCACAGCCTGGGAATGCATCTTGAAAAAATCTACCAAAGGCAGGGTATCTAGAAAGAGCATAGCCCTCACAGCTCTATGTCCCACTCTCTTCTCAATTCTTTGATCATCTTTTCGGTGTCTTTTGAGCCCTTCAGTATGCCTTCCATCTCAGAGAGCCTCTTGACAGGTTTCATAAGGATAACGCCCTTATGGACAGCAACGACCATCCGCTGCCCTTTACTGATATTCAACTCGGACCTTACGTCCGATGGCAGCACAATCTGCCCTTTGGAGCTGACCCTGACTATTTCCTCGTTCATGTCAATCACCTTACATTTTATATTGTCTTACTTATTTAAATAGCTTACTGTCCCGTGAACTGTAAAGCAAACATCGCCTACTAACATCGGGCTTAAACGAAGTCCTGAGCATAGCGAAGGATTGTGTGGAGAAACCTGCAAGGTTTCGGAACCGTTAAATTCCTGTTAGGCGTGTGCGTTAGCACCATAGTGAGCGTAGCGAACGAAGAGTTGTCGTGCGGCATATTTATAAAATCTCTATTATCTTGTTATAGTAATGAGGAAAATCATTATTATTGGGACGCTTCATGCAGGACTTACTCCAGAAAACGAATTGAAAGAAGTTCTGGAAAAATATAGTCCAGATCAACTGCTCGTAGAAATAGTAGAAGAAGATGTTAAGAAAGAAAAATTTGATTCTTATCCGCCCGAAATGATTTTTGTATATAAGTGGGCAAAGAAAAATAAAATAAAAGTAAATGGTTTTGATTCAAAAATTGATGTTTTTAGTAAAGGGATGGCTGAAGAAGATAATGAAAAAGTAATTCAAGAACAAAAGATATTGATGAACAATCTCAATCTTAAATGGAAAGACATGAATAAAGCTGAGAATCTTAAGAAACTTGATACCGACTCTGCTAAAAAGCTTGTTGATCCAGAGAAAGAAGCGAAACGTGAATCTGAGATGTTAAAGAATATCAAAAAATCAATGATTCGCGGTGGAACAATTGTTATCATAACAGGATGCGGGCATCTTGAATTTCTGGAAAGGCATATTAAAGATGCTATCTTTCCATTTAGGTAGCCGCACGACAATTACGCCTAACATCGGGGATATACGAAGTTTTGCGACTGAAAGGAGCAAAATTTGGAAAACCGAAGTGCAACGAGGTTTCCGTTAAATTCCTGTTAGTTTCCCTGAGCCGATAGGCGAAAGCGCAGCGGGGTTTGAGGAGCGTTAGCGCGAAGAAATTTGAGGTTCGGATGTTTTAGAGGTTGGCGTCGTATCTTGAAAGTAGTAAATAACCGAAAGGTTTTAATACTTGCTGTTATAACTATATGTAAGGTGAGTTAAAATGCAGAGAGAACAAGAATTTAGGTATATTGCAAGAACAGGTTCACCGCAGGAATTTACAGTTTACGATGGGTTTATTAGATCAGCAAACCCCGAGTCTGCACTAGGCGAACTTGTTAGGTCATTTAGTAATCCTTCTAGCGTATTTGCAGCTAAAATAATGGCAGACACATCAGAATCTCCAGTTTTAGCAAGATATTTGAGAAAAGAACAAACATAAATTTAAGACGCCAACCTTTTTATTATTTCTTCAAAATCACAGATTTTGACCATTGTTTAGCCTGAACCTCAAATTGCAACTAACGTATGCGATTTAACGAAGTCGGCGAGGCTCGTTTATTTACCACTTTTGAGATACAAAAGGTTTATAAATAGAATGGTATAACTTAGGTGTATGGAAACAGCAGAGTTCTTCAGGCAATATACGGAAGCTTATGATAGAGTAATGTCTAGTGTATCCACTTATAGAACACTTAAAGATTTACATAAAGAAGCATTGAAAGGTAGGTCAAAAATACTAGAAAGTGGTTGTGGGTCTGGGACTCTTGCGGTTGAATTGTTAAAGCAAGGCTCAATAGTTTATGCTTTAGACCAAAATCAAGCGGCTTTGGATAGACTTAAAACTGAAGCAAGAGGATATGAAACCAGATTAGAAACATATTGTCAAGATGCCCATCAACTTCTATTTGAAGATGAATTTTTTGATGGCGTTTCTTCAATGTTAGTTCTTCCATTTATGGGCGAACCAATGAAATATTTGAGAGAGCACGCAAGAGTTCTTAGAAAAGGTGGTATTTTTGTTGTTTCTGGTCCAGATAAAAAATTAAAGGAAGACGTAGATAGAATTATGAGAGAATGGAAAGGTGACCAAGCAAGACAAGGAACACTTGGTGATTTGAAGGAAGATTGGGAGAAATACGAAAAATACACAAGAGAAAATGTTGAAGTTAATGTTAAAAATTGGTTCGGTCGTGAAAAACTCTCACAAATATTGGAAGAATATATTGGGTTAAAAGTCAATACTGCTGTTTCTAACCCAATTTACTATGGAACTGGATATGTAATAGTAGCGGAAAAGCGAAGCAATTAGCAGCCGAGCCGACCCCCTAATAAAATTTCTGCCGACAATTGAATATAACATCGGAATTTAACGAAGTCACGACCGAAGGGAGTGATTTGGGTGGAGAAACCTGCAAGGTTTCGGAACCGTTAAATTCCTGTTAGTTTCCCTCGATAGAGGTTGGATTTTAGTGCAACGTTCGGACGAAGTCCGAAAAATCCAAAGTTTGAGAGCCCGAGCTTTTTATCAATAATCTGCGAAGCAGACAATATTTTAGGGGTGCCCGCCAGTTTTAATATAGTAACTTGTAAGTAGTAAATAAACAGAAAGATTTATAAATACATATGTTTTACCATAAAGTATGAAATACGTAAGCAAAGCAGTAGATAATTTGAAATATCATGTAGTAGATTCAACAGCTCTTTTAGCTGAATCTACCCCAATTTTCGCTGCTTTTGAAACAGGATTAGCTGGAATGTCTGATGAAATTTCTATGAATGCAAGATTATTTGCTGCTGGACTAACTTATCTGGGTGGAATGGGTTATGCTTATGCAAAAGGCAGAGATTTATCAAGGAAATTGTTTAAAATTAAAGATACCACAAAAGAAAAAATACAAAGTTTCCACGATGCAGCTTATTTAGGCGCTTTTAATCTCGTTGCTGCTCCTGCCATATATTTGATTGTTGGAGCAAGAGATCCTAAAGAAATAGCGATAGGAACAGCGAGCGCCATAGCACTTGGAGTAGTAAATGGAGCACCAATGGGTTATGCTGTTGATTTATTTAGAGATTTAACAGGATTAAAAGAATGTGAGAGACCATCTTATCCGAATATATTGAAAAAACAGAAATCAAGAACAAAGAAAGGTTTGGCAGCTTTGCTTACTGCTGGAGCAATAGCATTAACGGCAGGAGTTTATGCCTTAACACCAAATGCAGAACATAAAACAGCACATTTAAACAGACCAGCAGTAGAAGAAAGAATTGATGCATCAGATTATAGGAAATCAGAAAGATCTTTAGAAAATCTAACGCAAGAACTTTATTCTGAAAAATAAATTTCTGAGGCAAAGCCGAAGACTATCTGTTGCGAAGCAACTGCGGGCACCCCGTTTTGCGAGGGCTCTCAAATTGAAACTAACAACTATTAAGCGGGATAAATGTTCGTTTAATGGCAAGGTTTGGGATAAAAAGCTGGATTTTATACCAAAACGTAAAATAAGTGACGCTAACTTTACAGCTTACTGTCCCAGCAAATTCTCGACAACTTCCTCGGGCACGAACTCCTTCAGGTCTGCGTATTCCTGCCCGATGCCTAAGTATAGAATAGGCTTCTTTATCGTGTAGGCCGCCGACAGGGCAGCTCCGCCCTTGTCGTAGACATCAGCCTTCGTGAGTATTATGCCGTCCACGCCCACGGCGTCGTTGAAGAGCCTCGCCTGCTCGTAGATGTCGTTGCCGGTCACGCTGTCCAGGACAAGCAGCTTTAGGTCCGGCTTGTTCACCCGAACGACCTTCTTCAGCTCGTCCATGAGGTTGACGTTGCTGTGGCTCCTGCCTGCCGTGTCGGCCAGGACGAGTTTTGACCCGGAAGCGGCGGCATGCTTCTTTGCGTCGAATATCACGGCTGCGCTGTCCGATCCGTAGTCGTGCCTTATTATCCTGAGGCCAAGCCGGCTGCCATGCTCCTCGAGCTGCTCTATGCTGGCCGCGCGGAACGTGTCGCCAGCAGCTATTACAGGACTGTATTTCCTGAACTTGCTCGCGAATTTGCAGAGCGTCGTCGTCTTTCCCGTGCCGTTGAACCCGAGGAACATTAACGTTAGCGGCTCTGTTCTCTGTTTTAGCATGTCGTCAATGTCTATTGTTTCCTGCCTCATGATGTTGAGCATAGCAGACTTCAACGAGGCCTTGACAACCCTTTCGACCTCGCCGCGCTTCACGCTTTTCCCAAGCAGGTCGCTGCGGACTCCGGAGCATATCTTTTCCGCGACCTCGAGCGCAACATCGTTTTCCAGCAGGGCAAGCTGCAGGCTGTTCACAAGGCTGTCTATGTCCGCTTCGGTGAGCGTCTTCTCGGCTATCTTCTTTACTATTCCGGAAATGAAGCTCCTTTTTTCTTCTGGCTCTGCTTTGGCCTCAGCTGTCGGCAGTTCCTCTTCGATCCTCTCAAGCATCGTCTCTGCAGCGCTTGGCTTCTTTTCCTTCCGCTTGAATATGCCGAATATGCCCCTCTTTTCCTGTTTTTTTAGCTCTTCCTCAGACAGCTTTGTTTCCGCTGCAGGCAACTCTTCCTTTTCTTGCGTCGCCTGCTCTGCAGGAGCCTCTTCCTGCTGCAGGGCAGCTTCTGCAGCAATCAAACGAGCAGTCATTTCCTCTTCCTTTTCAGCAGCCTCCTTTTTTGTCTCCTCTTCCAGCTGCGTCTCTGCGGCCAGCACGCTGGCAAGAACCTCTTTTTCTTCCTCTGTTTTTTCCATTTTAGCGGCGGAAATCTTCTCGAATTCCTCCCTTGCTATTCTTTCTACGTCCTCTTTCTTTTCTTTCCACAGCTCCTTTTCGAGCTCCTTCAGCATGATCTCTTCTTTCTCTTTCCCGGCCTCGATGTCCTCTTCCAGGCGCGCTATCTCTTCTCCGGGCTCTTCTTTTCCGGTCTCTATGAGCTCCTTTGTTTCCTTCTCCTGCTCGGCGAGCTCCTCGACCTCGGCGCGGATTTCCTGCTTAAGCGCCTCGGCCTCCTGCTTCCCGATTTCCTGCTCGATCTCGCTCTTCTTAGGTGCAGCGACCTTGCTGATCGCTTCCTGCAGCTTTTTCTTCAGTCCGCCGAACATAGCTATCACTTGTAGCCGTCTGCTTTTATTGTTATGAGGCGCATCCAATCTTCCGGTAGTTTTCGGAGATGCGCAGCTGTCTCAGATTAAGCAATTAGCCGCTGAACATGGCTTCATTGTCCGTGATCCGGCCGGCAATGTTTTATAGTCCAGTGATTTGGCTGCTGTCTTTGGCTCTGCGCAGGACGAATGCAGGCTACGAGTGGTTGTTTAGCGGTCTACTGAAGAAATAGCTTCTAAGCAATCTCAAACTTCGCTTCTATAGGTATGTTAAAGCCTTTTTCCGCTTCCGATCTTTTCTCAAAATTAAGTATTGTAAAACCTACGACTTTTCCTTTTTGGTCTTTTCTTATTATTATATCATTTCCTATTTCCTTTGATATGGCTTTCTTCGGTTTGCCTATTGAAATGTCCAGAACATCCCCCTCTTCGTCATAAAAGAACCTCATTTTTTCCATATCACAACACCTTTCTTTATCACATTCGCTATGTATGCTGTAATTATAAAGCCATGATTGTTTAAGACCTTTACGACAACCATAACATATTCTTTCCTTCCTATACTTCTGTAGTATAACAAGACATTCTTGTCATCATATCTTTCTTATATACCACCGGTTAAAACCGGTGGTTTGCTGAAAGATGTGATCTCGTATTCTTCTCCTCATCCACCGGCTAAAGCCGGTAGTTTTCGGAAGAATACAAGATAAAAGCTCTCTTGCACGAAATCTGCATTTGTTACAGTTTTCCTTATGTCGTTTTCTTTGCCTTCCAATTCTGGATGCCTGATAACAATGTGCAAGTATCTTTCTTTAGTGAACTTGATTTTCTTTCCCAAAACACATGTAGCTATGCTTGGTTGGTGGGCTAATCGTAAGATATGGATGACTGTATTGCCTTGAAGAAACAACCCAGACGACCTTGAGACTCGCCTCTAGATATATTTAAGCTGTTACAAGCCTTTTTTTCTCTTTAGGCATGGCCTCGGATTTCAAAAATTCGGCATCTATTCGTCTAGCAAAATTATGTAATTCCGCAGCAACAGGCGAATCGCTGTTAAACATATACAATCTTGCCTTGCCTTCTGTTCTTGTATATTTAACAAACCCATTTTTTACAAGCTGCTTTATAGTACTTTGAAGTGTCCTGTGACTGACTCCTGTGGCCTTTTGCACATCTTTCAGCGAATAATCCCAGAACTGGTGAAGCCTAAAGAAATCCAGTACAACAGGCAGAGGTTTATTGCCGAATATATGTGTCAATCCCATATAATCACAAAATGTTATACGCCTGAGAGTATTTAAAGTTAACATTTTAATTATAAATCATGCAAAATATTTCGCAGAAAGAATCAGCACAGATTAAAGCGGAAATATTTATAATTGACTGGATGTTGAGCAATAGAATTGGCAGGCATCAAACGACGTTTGAAAATATGATAAGACGTATCCCGCCAGACAATAGATACGGCAACAAAGCAAGCAAGGCTGCCTTAGAAAACCTCATCCGACGAGGATTTATCAGCACAAAGAGAAAACATTATGGTGTTCATGTATCCCTTATACCCCAAAGAATAGACGAAGACTCTCCATAAAAGTTGAATGCTAAGCTATTTTTTCTCCGAATTTCTATGAA
>CAYJRV010000042.1:0-8088 GCA_964372695.1 uncultured archaeon
CAAAAAATCATAAAAATCCGACATGTTTTAAGCATTCAAGTTTTATAGATAACCGGAAACACGGCAAACTATAAATAGAAAGGAAGCGTTATAGTACAAAAGGTGATATGTATGGGAATCATGGACAAGCTGAAGGGCGGCGAAGACGAGTACGTGCAGATAGAGCATCCTGCCGAGGAAGCAGGGCCGCAGCTGAAGACCGTCGAGGTCGAGAAGATGGAAAGCTACGCGGACTCGGACAGGATACAGAAGAAAGTCCGCGAGGGCGGCATAATGCTGGTCAAGATCCGCGACCTGAGAACAAGAGATGTTTCGGAACTGAAGCGCGCTGTCGAGCGCGTCAAGAAGACCTGCCTCGCGATAGACGGCGACATAGCCGGCGTGGGCGAGGACTGGCTCGTGGTCTGCGGCTCGGGATCCAAGGTGCACAGGGAGCAGGAGAACTAGCTCTCCTACTTTTCCTTTTTAAAGGTGTTTAGTGAATTTTCTTTATGATTAAAGAGAAGAAACCAAATAGTATCGAATTTGTGTTGCTATCTCTAAGAAACGCGAGTGAACGGTATGGAATTTCTCTAAATAATTGGTTTTGGTCGGAAAGACCTGATATTTTAGATATTAAATTTAATGATTTTTATAATGTCATTGAAAAAATGGAAAAAGATGGGCTAATTAAAACTGCAATTGAAGTTAAAGGTCATTACTGTTTAACTGAAAAAGGTAGAATGGCTCTACTAAATTTGAAGAAAAAACCCTATAAAGAGTATTATAAACTCCTTTCGTATTTTCCTGATTTTCAAACTAATGTAAAAATAGAAAATATTGAAAAGTTTATTTTATCCGCTATTGCTACATTGATTTTTTATTTTATTGCTACCGAAGTCAAAATTCCTTTACCTAACCAAGTGTTTGCAACTATAGTTTCCCTTATCATTATAGCCTTATTTCTTGTTGCCTATATCTATAGTCTTGTTTTTATTTCCAATATACTTTGGAGTTATTTGGAGACGCTAAAACAAGACACATTTATCAGATTCAGAGGATTTTTATGGCACTACAGGAAGATAATAGTATATGCAGTTTTGGTATTAGCATATATAAGTGGTTTTTTACTGATAAAGTTTGTTTTTAGTCCAACATGGACAGATTTAGGATATGTAATTGCTGTTGGTATTCTGATATCGTGCATTGTAGCATGGAATAAAATAAAAGATTTTATCGACTCTACAATTCAAAAAATAAGCAAAAAATAATCAACCCACTTTCCCGAAATACTCCTCCCTCAGCATCGCTGAAAGAGCACGATCCTTCTTCATGGAGGAGAAGAATTTTGCGTCCTCGAGCAGCTTCGCCTTCCTGAAGGACCCGGCTATGTACTTTGGTATGCCGAAGGCCTGCAGCTCGTCCTGTTTCTTTTTCAGGAGGTCCGCGAGCAGGGATGCGGCTGTCGTGAATTCCCTGGACTTGTCAGCTATCCAGCGGTTCTCCTCGACATAGGGGCCGAAGCCTTTTGGCGGGATGGACTTGCCGTACTTATCAAGGAATTCCCTGCTGTGCCTGTGCGAGAATATGGGCGGCCCCAGCATTTTTTTAACAGCAGGCAGGCTCCAGTTCTCCAGCTCGAAGACGAGAGCGCAGGACTTGCCCACGAACTCGCAGCTCCTGAGCACGAGGAACTCATTGTACTTGAGATGGGACTCTATGCGACGCAGCGCCCTGCGCAGCTGCGGGTAGAGGACGTCATCAATCACATCCGGAGTTGGAAATGTGATAGCAAAGAATTTCGTGCCGCGCTTCTTCAGGGCACTCATTTCTTTTCCTGATAGCTGCGGTTTGGGTTTCGGGAAGAAGAAGTCCATTGAAGGCTTTGCATTGTAGCGCTTCGCAGCGGCCATGAACCGGAGCAGATTGCCTGCCGAAACGATTGCGGCTGCATTCCTGCTCGGGTCTGTCGGGTCTACGACAACAAGCGGCTGGTCGCGGAAGTTTTTCCCGGCTGCCTCGCGCTGGACCTCGACATCAACGACAACGGGGATTTCCCAGGACGCTGCCGACTTCATCGCATGGCCAAATGTCCCGTAGCGCATTATCATGAGCTCGCAGATATAGCCGGAAAAGCCGAGATTCTTGGCGTCGCTCCCATAGACGCCGATGCCCTTGCAGAACTGCTTGAGCAGGCGCACCTGGTCCTGCATGGCCGGGCTCAGGTTTTCCAGCACATACTCCAGGTGAAGCGGGGAGCGGTCAACAGCGGAAATTATCTTGTCGCCCTTTGCTATCTTGTAGCACGGCACGATGTCCACCTCGTAGCCGCTGATTATCGCGTGCGTGTAAGGGTGCTCTGCGTATTTGATTTTCCACCTGCCGCGCATCTCTGCGGCTATCCTCTTCCCGAACTCCAGCCCGTCTTTCTCGAGCTGCTCCCGGGAAAAAGAAGCCGGAAACATGATGAAGAGGTCAATGTCATGGTCGCCGGAGAGCCATGTCTGCTTGCCGATGGATCCGACAAGGGACACGTCGAGTCCGGAAACCGTCTTGGCAATGCGAAGCAGACCCGGTACGAATTTCTTAATTCTGTCTTCTTCTTTTTTGCCCGGCTTTATCTTGGCAAGGACAATGTTTTCAGGCGGCTGCATAAGGATGATTTGTTTTCCGTATATTTTAAGTTTGACTGACCGAGGGAACGGGCAAATCAAAGGTATCAGCTATAGTATTATAAATTCTTTGTACTCGATTAAAGACTATGGAATATTTCTCGCATCCCTGGGTCAATGAAGGGAGTATAGAAAAGCGTTCTTATCAGGAGAGCTTGCTGCAGACTGCCATGAAGGGGAATACGCTGTGCGTGCTGCCCACGGGCTTGGGCAAGACGAACATAGCAGCGATGCTTGCGGCGCACAGGCTGCAGAGAGACATGAACAAGAAAATCCTCTTCCTCGCGCCCACCAAGCCTCTGGTAGAGCAGCACAGGGCAAGCTTTGCCAAGATGCTGAAAATCGGAGAGGACGAGCTCAAGACTGTTACAGGAAGCAACGAGCCGGAGGACCGCAAGGATCTCTATGCCAAAGCCGATGTCATATTCTCCACTCCGCAGACCATAAGGAACGACATAAAGAAGGGGCTGCTTTCACTGAGGAATGTGTCGCTGTGCATATTCGACGAGGCGCACAGGTGCGTGGGCAACTACGCATACACGTACATAGCAAAGAGGTACATGGAGCAGGCCGCCGATCCGCTCATACTTGCCCTGACAGCCTCGCCGGGCAGCCACAGGGAGAAAATAAACGAAGTCAAGAACAGGCTCTTCATCGACTACGTGGAGATAAAGGGCAGGGACGACGACGACGTAAAAAGCTACGTGCAGAAGATGGAGCAGGAATATCTTGAGGTCGAAGTGCCCAAGCCCATCAGAACCATAATAGACTGCCTGGAGTCGGTAAAAAACGAGCGCATAAGGAAGCTGATGAGCTGGAGGATAGTCAACTACAACAGGATCAGCAAGACGCAGATCCTCAAGCTCCAGCAGGACCTGGCAAAGAAGAAGACAGGCGTAAGCATGGCTGCTGTTTCTGTGCTTGCTGAGGTCCTGAAGGTGGACCATGCGATGGTCCTTGCGGAAACGCAGTGCCTCGCGTCGCTGCAGAGCTACTTCTACAAGCTGGAGCAGGAGAAGGGGAAAACACGCGCAGTTGCGAGGCTTTTGAAGGACAAGAATTTCCTGGACGCTGTGCGCCTCACAACTGAACTTGTCAAAGAGGGCCAGGAACACCCGAAGATGGAGAAGCTTAAGGAGATTGTTGAAAAGCAGCTGGAAAAGGACAAGTTCTCGCGCATCATCGTCTTCGCCCAGTTCAGGGACACGATAGCGGAGATTGCGAGGCAGCTGTCCGGCATCAAGAATGCGGCTCCCGTGGAATTCATAGGCCAGGCCAAGAAGAAGGGCAAGGGACTCAGCCAGAAGGAGCAGGTGCAGATACTCAACGAGTTCAAGATGGGCTTCCACAACGTGCTCTGCGCGAGCCAGGTCGCAGAGGAAGGGCTGGACGTCGTGGAGACCAACCTTGTCGTGTTCTACGAGCCGACGCCCTCGGCGATAAGGAAGATACAGCGCTCCGGCAGGACCGCAAGGACGCAGGCCGGCCGCGTAGTCATACTCATAGCGAAGGGGACCAGGGACGAGGCCTACCACTGGAGCGCGCATCACAGGGAAAGGAAGATGACCAGCATGCTGTACGCGATGCAGAGGCAGAGGACGCTTGGCGATGCGCTGAGATAAAGCAGGCTGTTATTAAAAGTTTTTTCGGAAGATAGTGTTATGAAGCACGAGAAATCAGCCGGCGGCGTCGTGTTCAGGGAAGAGGACGGCAAAAAATATTTCCTGCTGCTCCACTACAGGCGCATAAACGACGCCAAAGGCGAGCACACGTACTGGGACTTCCCCAAGGGTCATGTCGAGGAAGGCGAGACAGAGGTGCACACGCTCTTCCGCGAGGTGGAGGAGGAGACGGGAATAAAGGGCCTGAAGCTTATAGAGGGCTTCAGGGAGACCATAAAATACTTCTTCAACCTAAAGGGGACACTCGTAAACAAGGAAGTCGTCTTCTTCCTGTGCGAGACGAAGACGAAGGAAGTGAAAATATCCAGCGAACACATAGGATTCGAGTGGCTGGAGCACAGGGAAGCGCTTTCGAGGCTTGAGTTCAGGAATTCCAAAGAGATACTGGCAAAAGCTCATGAGTTCCTCAGCCACAGGAAAACGCTGAAGGACTGGTAATATGCAGGCAGCAGTCAAGACAGAGAACATTGTAATCTATGCGGACACAAGGGAATCGAACACAAGGATCATTTCCATACTGAAGAAGTACTGCGATGTGAGGGAAAAACAGCTGCTCGTGGGGGATTACATACTCAGCGACCGGGTTGCTGTCGAGAGGAAAAGCTCCGACGACTTCCTGCAGAGCATAATAGACAAAAGGTTGTTCAGCCAGATGGATGCGCTGAAGAAAAATTTCAAAAACCCGCTGTTGATAGTAGAAGGAGACAGTTTGCTGGACAATGGCAGGAACATACATCCAAATGCAGTAAGAGGGGCCATCGCGGCGATAAGCGTGGACTACTCGATACCGATAATATGGACGCAGACGCAGATGGACACCGCGCACCAGATGCTGGCAATAGCAAAGCGCGAGCAGATAGACGGGAAAAGATCAGTGGGCATACGCGGCAAAAAGAAGGCGCGGTCCACAGAAGAGCTTCAGGAGTTTCTAGTGGCTGGCATACCGAAGATAAGCACAGCGAAAGCAAAAAGGCTGCTGAAACATTTCAGGACGCCGGAGCGCGTGTTTACGGCCGGCGAAATCGAGCTTAAAAAAGTAGAAGGGATAGGAGACGAACTGGCCAGGCAGATCCGCAGGCTGATGACGGTAAAATACAGGTGACAGTTATTCCGGCAAAAAATATCAGAAATCTGATTGCAACGCTCGTGATAATCTCGGCAGGCATCAGAATCCTTCTCTATGTTCCTTCCCTGTTTGTTGATGTGGCGCAGGCAGGAGACATCGGCAGCACATTTAACGACATGGGAAATCTTATCATGTACGGCGCTCTCGGTCTTGCAATTATTCTTGTCCCGTTCTATCTTTCCGCAAGAAGCAACGAGAAGAGGGAGAAAAGATGAAATGCCATTGCGGCCACAGACTAAAGCCGCTGTCCCTGGGCATTCCTTTTAAAACCTCTGCATGCCGCTACCGCACAAATGTGAACAGCACCGGTGTTTAAAATGACGAGATTCGAGCACGTGTCAACGGGGTTTGCGGGCAAGAACTACCCGCCGGAAGAGGCTGACGTGGTCCTGCTGGGGATACCCTTCGTGTCAACGAGCCTGAGCTTTCCTGCGCTCTACGGCCCCCTCATGGTGAGGGAGGGGCTGAGCTATGCGGATGATTATTACGGGAACAAGGACATCATCGGGATGCACAAGTTCTGCGACCTGGGAGACATAGACGTTGCCCCAGGCAGCTATGAAATAACTGCCGCGCGCGTAAGGCAGACCATAAAGGACATCCTGGAGACGAACGGCAGGGCATTTCCGATTTTCATAGGGGGCGAGCACCTCATGACGCTGCCTATAGTGGAAGCGATCAAGCCGAAGACAATAATACACTTTGACGCGCATCCGGACCTCTCAGAAAATATAGAAGGCGTTGTTCACAGCCATGCTACATGGGCGTATCACGCGAGCAAGCTCGCAAAGGTCGTGCAGATAGGCGTGAGGAGCTACAGCGGGGAAGACGAGAAAGTCGTAAAAGACAACGGCATACTCACTTTCACCCCTCAAAACTTTCCAGAAACTCTGCGCATAGAGAGGCCTGTGCATGTAACCATAGACATAGACGTCTTCAGGGCCGCGTTTGTTGAGACGGGGTTTCCAGAAGGAAGTGCGCTTCCCGGGGAAATTTTTCCCATACTTGAGCGGCTGCCCTGCGACTCGCTGGACATCATGGAGATCGCGGACACTCACCTGCCGACGAAGACGGGATTCCTCGCGGCGGAGATAATCAAAGCCGTGCTTTTTTCCAGAAACGCGGCGGCACAAAAGTGATGCGCATGCTTTATCTTATCGGCCTCGGACTCGTCGATGGCGACATAACACTAAGGGGCATCGAGGCAATGGAGAAGTGCGATGCCGTATATTGCGAGTTCTACACCAACAAGTGGATGGGCGACCTGAAGAAACTGGAGAAGAAGGCCAAAAAGAAAATACGCATCCTCTCGCGCGAGGAGGTGGAGGGCGATTTCATCCTGAAGCAGGCGGAGAAAAAGAATACCGCCCTCCTGGTTCCCGGCGACCCCATGACGGCGACGACGCATTTTGAGCTTGCCTTCGGGGCCAGGGCGAAGGGCATTGAATACGAAGTCGTGCACGCGCCGAGCATCTACACGAGCGTAGCGGAGACCGGCCTGCAGCTCTACAAATTCGGCAGGACGACAACGATAGCGTACCCGGAGAAAAACTTCTCCCCCAGCTCTCCGTACGATGTAATTGAAATGAATGAAAAGCTGGGACTACATACACTGGTCCTGCTTGATACAAGGGAAGACAGGCAGATGACTGTACAGGAAGGCCTGGAAATCCTGCTTAAAATAGAGTCGAAGAAAGGGGAAAAAGTAATAACGAGCGGCAAGAAAATAGTTGCGTGCTGCAGGCTTGGCGGGAACGACAAGAAAATAAAATACGGCACAGCAGCAGAGCTCATCAAGGACGGATCTGTGCAACAGACGCCTGCCGTGATCATCATACCCGGAGAGCTCAACTTCAAGGAAGAAGAGGCGCTGGAACTATGGAAGTAAAAGAGCGTCTCATTGATGAGACAAAGAGGTGGCTGGAGAAGATAAAGGCCGAAAGGGAGCAAACAACCCTCGCGGACTCGGGCAAGCCGGATTTCCTGGAAAACCTGGATGCTTACATATCAGACTCTGAATTCTTCCTGGAACATGAGGAGTTCGTAGAGGCTTTCGAAGCCGTTATCTGGAGCTGGGCAATGCTGGAGATAGGAAGAGAGTTGGGCATTTTGGGGAAGAAGCCATGAATCATGATATGTTCTTAATACTCCAGCACCTAAAGGTGCTGGTTTCTTAGAACATAGCATCTCAACATTGTTTGTGTATTATCTGCTGCCTGAAGGCAGCAGTTTTAAACAATGTTGCAGATAAATCCTGTGTAACCTGCAGCTAAATGAGGCTTAAGCTTTTGCCATCGTCTCCCCCATCAGACAACTCGAAGTTAAGCAAGGCTTAACTTGGGACTGCAGAGACAGGATGTCCCTGAGCTCCCAGACAGCGCAGCTGTTTGCAGATCTCCAAAAAACTTCTCAAGAAGTCTTTTGTACGAAGCTAACGGTTTCCGATGACAAAATAGAAAAGCTTTCTGTATTCTTCCCTGATAAATTTTAAAACAGGAAATATTTGGAACCGTCTTTCAATTCACGGACAAGAATGCCGATTATTTAATTTTTATTCCGGATCTTTAGGCGGGAATGTCAGAAAGGCACCACGCTTCTGAGGAAGTAGAGCCAGAACAGAGCTATCGCG
>CAYJRV010000043.1:0-7253 GCA_964372695.1 uncultured archaeon
GTTACAATGATTTTGGAGAAGAATAAGCTTTTCATTCAAGTTTTAAGGGTTACCGTACAATCAGAAAAATTTATACATTCAACCCGAAAAACCTCTTCGCGTTCTCTTCCGACGCCACAAGGACCTGCTTTGTGGTGATGCCTTTTGCCTCTGCGATAACCTCAGCGCTCCTCTCTATTTTCCATGGCCTGTTCGTGAGCTCCTTTGAGCCCGGCTTCGCGTCAGGATCCTGCCAGGGCGCGTCCGTCTCAAGCAGCATCTGTTCAAGAGGCGTATCTCTGGCCAGCCTCTGGTGCCTCCTGCTTTTTACAAGCACTGTGGCAAAAGAGATCAGCCAGCCCTGCTTCAGGCATTCAGCAAGGTTCTCTTCGCTGCCCGAGAAGCAGTGCATCATGACGTTTTTTGCTTTTTTGCTTTTCAGGATCTCTATCGCCTCTGTTATCCCGTCGCCACCCTCGCCGTTTCTTGAGTGCACGGTTATCGGTTTGTCGAGTTCCAGTGCAAGGTCTATGAACTTTTCGAATACGTCCTTCGTTCTTTCCTGTTTTTCTTTTTCCCGGATCCAAAAAAAATCTAAACCTATCTCGCCTATGGACACCAGGCGGTCCGCATTTGCCTTGAGCAGTTGTATATGCTCCTCGATCTGCCCTTCCGTATAGTCGTCGATATGCTCGGGGTGGAATCCGGCTGCAACAAAGACAAAGTCCTTGTGTTTTTCCCGCAGCTTCATCGTCTTCTCGAAATCATTCGGGTCCGGGACAGACGTTATAACGGCTGTCATCCACTTCTTTGCTTCCTCAATGACTTCCTCGGCGTTCTTCATGTGTTCCAGATGGCAGTGGGCATCTATCATAATGTTTTTTCCGCTCAGGGGTTTATAAATGCGTTATCTTTATATACTACTTAAGAGTAATAAATACAAATGGGGTTGTATTTCAAGAAGGCCTACGAAAGGGTGGCCCTTCCTGTTGCGCTGTCAGCAGGTCTTCTGTTTGGCTATAGCGCTGCCGCCGCAAGTGCTGAAACGTCTTATTCCGCAGGCGGTGAAATGTCTACAGGAACGCACTACCAGAGCGGCAAGCTCAAGGGATCGAAAAGCTCCCTGAAAAAGCAGAATGAAGTAGCTGATAAGCACAATATGTCCAGAATGAAGAACAAGAAACAGATAAAACGGATGAAAAATAAGGGTTACCTAAAAAAACTGCCGCGGAAGACAGAAGATTACTACACAACTATGCCGGAAGACCTAGCTTACGTAAGGCCTTACACGAAACTTTTCATTGAAAGGTTTTCAAGCCAATACGGGTCAAAATTCGACAAAAGGCTCAAAATTAGCTCAGCCACAAGAACATTCGATTACCAGAGGCACCTGAGAAAAAGGAACAGAAATGCGGCTCCTTATAGCGGCCCTCTTGCAAGCTCTCATCTTACTGGCGCAACAATAGACATATCGAAAAAAGGCATGTCAAATAGGGAGAAAAGATGGATAAGAAATGTCCTGATCACACTCGAGAAAAAGGGTTATATAGAAGCCGTTGAAGAATTTGCTCAATCCACGTTTCATGTAATGGTATACCCGGAATATGCCAGTTATGTGGATGGCCTCAAGAAAAAAGATAGTAAAAGAAAACAGTGATCATTCCTTCAGTGGCACGAAGGCGAAATACCCTATCATGCGCTTCTGTGTTGTGTTTCCTTTCTTGTGCACAACAAACATCTCGTCGTTCACTGGTATTACAAGCCTGCCGCCGTCCTTCAGCTGCCAGACAAGCTCCTTGTGGATCTGCGTGGCTGCGGCCGTCACGATAATCCTGTCGTAAGGCGCTTCTTTTTCATAGCCGCGGCTGCCGTCGGCATTGATAACTGCAACGTTCCGGTATTTCCTGAGGTTGTTCGTGGCTATGCCGAATATCCTGGGCCTGATTTCCGTTGTTATTACCCTGCCTTTTATCCCCACGATCTCCGCAAGTATGGCAGCCTGGTAGCCACTTCCGGATCCGACCTCCAGCACTTTGTTCCCTTCTTTGGCATCAAGTGCTTCTGTCATGATTGCCACGGTGAGCGGCTGCGATATCGTCTGGCCGTCGCCTATTTCGAGCGGCCAGTTGTCATATGCGTGCTTTCTATTTTCCGCGGGCACGAAGTCCGCCCTGTCTGTGCTTTCGAAAGCTTTTCTGACTCTCGCGGTCATTATCGCTCCCTGCATGACAAGTTCCCTGACCAGTTCCGTGTTGGTCCGCATTCATTTATATTGACGGCAAAGCTCAAAACGATAACTTTAAAAGGATTGATATATGCAATTAATTTGCATATATATGAAAAATAAATACAAGACTGGCGGGATCGGCCCTAGTGTCATGGCGCTTTATCTAGCCTTGGCCCCGCAGGTTTATGCGCCGCCCAGAAGCTGGCACGGGGGTGAAAGCCCCGGAAGCGCCGCAACCGTGAACATGGAAATGGAAAATGTTGTTGGTAGTCGTTCCGCATGGGAGCGCATGTCGGCAGCTGACTGGGATAAAGTGCCCGAAACCAGGAGGAAAGAGGCGTTTCTCAGGATGATAGACCACTCCGTCGATCATTACGATGTGGGGCATGATGAGGGCCTGCCAAAGAGTCTCATCAAAGATGTGGCCCGCTCCATCGCCGTGAAGGAAAGCGGCCTTGACCACAGGGCTGTCAATCCGCAGACAGACGACTACGGGCTTATGCAGCTGTCGCCGTACGCAAGGAGAAAGATAGAGGGTTGGAGCAGTGAAAATGCCGTAGACATCCGGATCAAGGGCAACGAAGACTGGTTCAATCCCTACACGTCGGCGAAGGCCGGCGTCTACTGGTTCAGCCTTATGCTCGAAGAATCGGAAGGGGACCTCAACAGGGCCATTCGCGCCTACAATGTCGGCATAGATAGGGCGAAGAAAGGCTCGCATCGCGGCTTCCAGTATCAGAGAGCTGTAAAATCTATAATGAAGAATTTTTCTGCAGGAAACTAGCCGCCTCCCAGCACTTTGTCTACATCAGTAAGAATTCCTGATACCTTTTCTACGCCCCCGCTTACATTTTCCAGGCTTTTGCCTACATCTTCGGGAGATTTTATTGCAGTCTGTTGGCCCACGCATCCTGCAATAAAAATCATCGAAAATAAAAGCATTGCGATGAGGATCATTGTTTCTTTTTTCATGGAATTACCTCCTTGAGCAGTCAGGGCATCCCGAGCATTCGCCGGGGTCGCAGACTCCATTGGACAGGCAGCCCACGCACGCCGAGGGCTCGGCGCTTGCCCTTGTTGTGGTTGATGTGGTTGTTCTCGTGCCCTCCGCCGGCTGTGTGAATTTCGGCTCACTCAAACTTACTTCACCGAATCCAGGCGGCTGGCCAAATTCCCTGCTTCCTCCGAATCTGTCCGCTGTGGATGCCTGTTGTGGTTTTTCTTTTGCTATGCTTCTCAGTCCCGCCTTTGCCTCCTCGGGCAGCTGCGAGCCGAACTTGTCCAGGCACTCTTTAGCCTCTGCAGGCCCGCGTGAGCAGTACTCTTTGCAGGAATTGCCGGAGCATTTTCCGGGAATACCTGGTGCGCCTCCGCCTCCTGTCCCGTATTTCTTTATCAGCTCAACCATGGAGCCCTCACAGTAGGGGAAGATGTCCTTCTCCGGCTGCGCTGCTCCAAGCGCGTACTTCTCAATGCGGCATGTCATTTCCCACGGCGGCCCGCCCGGGACAGTGCCCGCAGACGGCCCTTTGTCATCGGCAAGCATGGCCTTCATTACGCACTTGCCATCCTCAAGTCCTGTGATCGTGACCTCCGGGCCGCCTTCGCCCTCTGGGAAGAACTTGATAGGCTTGCACAGCCGGAACGCCTCATCGAAGCACTGGCCGTCACTTCCGCAATCAGTTTCGCTGCCATCTTTTATTTTCTTCACCTCGTCCCCGTTGCTGAGCATGAGGTAAAGTATGTCTTTAATAATGACGTTTTTCACGTATCTTGTATCCCTTCTTATCTCAGTGAGGCCCTCCCTGTCCATGCTGTCTGCATTCTTTCTTATCTTCTCCTTTATCCCGTCAACCTTATCTTTCGCAGCATTGAACATGTCGGAAACGCGCGAGAATCTCTCCGCCTCATTTGAACCTGTCGACTTATAATATTCCGCAATATTTTTTGTCTCCTGCGCAAGTTTGTCGAGTTCGACTTTGAGCTGTTCAAGCCTGAGAGCTATCTGCAGCAGCTCTGCAGGTTCAAGGCTGGCTGTCGACTCCTCAACATAAGATGATTCTATGTTGCCTTTTCTCAGGCATTCGGCAAACACAACGCAACTGTTCTGGTCTCTCTTTACTGCTATCTCGCCGCCTTTGGCGCTGCATGCCTTGTATGCGTCTTCAGGCAGGTCTTTCTGGCATGCGTTTTCTTCCTGGCAGAAGTACTGCGGGCATCCGTTGCTGTCTATTATTTTTGCAATGCGGTCGCCGCAGTCACTTTTCAGCTTGGTCCTTTCGCCGTCTGTCAGTTCCCTGCACTTGTTCTCTTCTTTTTCCACGCACGTCGGGACCTGGCATCCATTTTCAAATTTCACAACACCTCTCAGCCCGAGGGAAAAGCATTTGTCAATGCCCGCTTTGGCGTCTGTCGGCGCAGGGCATGCCTGCCTGGGGCCGAAAAGTGTATTGCCTTCTTCTCCAAAACTGCACTCAAAACGCTTGCAGCCTGAGAAGTCGCCGCGGAAAACAGGCGTCCCGCCCTTTGATCTGCAGGCATCGACATCTTCTTTTGCAAACTGCCTGCATTCCTGTTTCTCTTCGCATCTCACGATTACAAAGCCCTTCTCATTTGTTTCCTGCCTGCAGTTCGGCGGCAGGTTTGCCACGGGGCACTGGTCGCATGTGCAGCTGTTTCCGTCCTGCTTGCATACCGCCTGACTGCCATCGCTGCATTGTATGGTCAGTGGACAGGATTGCCGAGGCACTCTGCAATCGCTCGGGCAGCTGCTGGCATCTTCGCCTACATCGCAAATGCTGTCGCCGCATTTTCCCGGCCCTGTTGTTGTTTCGCAGTCTTTCTGGCATGTCTTATATTCATCGCCCTCGCAGATATTGTTGCCGCATATTCCTGGCCTCGGCCCTGAATCTCTTTTTTCTCCCTCGCAGACAAGCGTGCCGCACGTGTAGCACCCCTTTTCATCCACGCTTCCCGTGTACCTGCAGTTTGGAGGCGGCGCAGCACAAGAAGGTAGCGGGCACGTCGGCGCTGTTTTCCTGCACTCGTAAGAAACAATGCATTTGTTTGAATCGTATTTTGCAGCCACGTATTCGCCCGCCCCGCACGCCGGTTGCGGTGGAGGCGCGGAGCACGCTGGCAACGGACTAGGTGTCTGGTTGGAAGGTTTTTTGCATTCGTACCCTGCAATGCAGTTGTTTTCATATTTCGTGTAAACATATTCATCCTGTGCGCATGTTGGCTGCTGAGGCGGCGTTGGACAGGTTGTTGTCTGGTTGGTTGGCTGCTGTGGCGTAGATGTTGACTCATGTCCCGCGCAGCTTGGTTCGCAGTCTATGCACTGCTTTGCTGCGTTGCCGCATGTCTTCTGGCATACAGACCTGAATCCGTCAGGGCATGCCTTCTCTTTTGAGCCGCACTGTGCTGTGTCGCAAAAGTTCGCCTCATGCCCGCTGCAGGACGGCACGCACTGCGAGCACTGGCCTGTTGAGGAATCGCAGCTGTTTGAACAGCGCGCGGTGAAGCCGTCAGGGCACGTTGCCGTCGAGTCTGTGCACGTAACTGATTCGCAGAGGTTCCTGCCCGTGTTGTTTGTTGAGTTGTCTTCAGCAATCGCAATAGTAGATAATATAAATACGCTAAGAATTAATGCAGCCCACAGCTTCTGCATGATAGAACTACGCTTTCAAGCGGTATATAAAGTTTAAAAGCTTGCCTTCTTCTGGCCGGGCTTTTCTTCGACAATATTCGCATCTAAGTTTCCATTCCCATCTGGACGAAAGCTGTTTTCTTATCCCATATGAAACTTGTAAACTTTTTATTTGTGTATATCATAATTCCTTATAATGCGTTCAATGTCTTTTTTATTCAAATCCATAGTTTACATATAGGAAAGTTGTCTTATAAACGAGCACATAGAAACCAATTTAAACTCTCCCTCTTCAAATATATTCATGGACACAGTAACAATATCAAAATCTGAGTACAAAAGGCTCAAGAAAATAGAAAAAGTTGACACTGAAATACTTCAGGATATAGCCAAAGGAATAAAAGACATTGTTTCTGGAAAAGTAAAGGAAGTTTAGAGCTCCTTCACTATTTTGTCAATTTCTTCCTTGTAGACTTGAAGATGCGAAACTATAAAGTCTATATCCCTTTGCTGGGCTTTCTTGCCAGTTATCGTCACAAGAAAAACTACAGAGTGCTCTTCATAAACAAGAAATAACAGTCTTTTGCCATCGAATTTCTTTTCCCTGAAGAATCTATAACCGAGTGGTTTTCCACTGAATGGCTCTTGCTTGAGGTGCTGCTCGAATTTTTCTACTCTTTCAATTTCTGCTTTATCAAATTTCTTCAGTTTCTTGTCATATCAGTCGGAACGGAAAACACGAAACATAATTCATTTTTCTATTTGAATCTTTAAAAGTCCAGACCAGTGTCTAAACCATGGAATACTTAGAATAGAATAAAATCGCCTGAATCAAGCCTTCTTCTGGCCGGGCTTTTCTTCGATAATCACCGCATTCACGACGCCCACCTGTCCCGGCCTGCTCGTGACGCGCGCCTTGCCAAGCTCCGTCTGGATGATAGCGCCCTTCGTTATTATGTTTCTCCTCACGAACTGCGAGTCCGCCGCGTTCGCCGCAACGGAAAGTATCTTCGCCTTCTGGGTCTTGCCGTTGACAGAAACATTGGCAACATTTGCTGAAAGCGCTATCATCTTCGTCAGGCCGCCCTTCGTTCTGTGTGCTTTCACTTTCGTCTCGCCTATGTGCGCCGGCAGGAAATCCCTTCCCCTCTGATATTTCTTCCTCTTGCTGTTCTTTTTTATGAGTCCGCCTGTTATCTTCCTCTTGGACCTTAGTATCCATTTCGTCATGATAAAGCCTCAGTTATATTGACCAAATCAAATCTATTTAAACGTATGCGTGTTAATGATTAACATCTCAGGATTTTGGAGGTTTTTTATGGAAAGACCCATAGACGTTCTGAACAACGCAAAAGGCAAGAGAGTTCTTATAAAACTGAAGAAGGGCAACGAGATTTC
>CAYJRV010000044.1:0-3174 GCA_964372695.1 uncultured archaeon
ACCACGACGCCCGCGGCGTAATTCGCGAGCCTCATGGCATCGACGTAGTTTGCCCCTGCCGCAACAGCGAGCGAATAAACGGCGACTGCAGTGTCGCCCGCGCCAGTGATGTCCACCACATCATGGCCGTCGCGCAGCGCATTGACCTTTGCATATTTTCCCTTCTCAAAAAGTACCATGCCATTTTCTCCAAGCGTAACAAGCAGGCGTTTTATGTTATTTTGCTTCATAACATCTGCAGCATGCGGATGCATGCCGGCCGGGGATTTCTCAGTCTGCGCCTCGCTATATTCCACAAACTCACGGAAATTCGGTGTCACTGTGTCTGCGCCAGCGTATTTTCCGAAAGGACTCTTCGGGTCAACTATCACGCTTTTCCCCAGCTCGCTGGAACTATCGATTAAACTCCTGCAGAGCCTGTCGGTTAAGAAACCCTTTCCATAGTCCGACAGTATGACTGCGTCGAATCCGGAAAGCTTTTCTTTGAGCGAACTTAGCATCTGCTCCTCTATTGCAGGCGATATCGCATGCCTTTTTTCCCAGTCCAGGCGCGCTACCTGTTGGTTGTGCGCAACAAGCCTGTTTTTCTTTGTCGTCGGCCTTGACCCGTCAACGACAGTCATATCTTCAATACCATGCTCTTTCAGCATTTCCCCTATCTTGCTGGCTGGCGAATCGTCACCAACAACGCTGAATACCGACGCCTTCGCGCCCATGGCCGCTATGTTGGCCGCGACGTTGCCGCAGCCGCCCAGCCTGTACTCCGTGGACTCCACGTCAACAACGGGCACAGGCGCCTCTGGCGAGACGCGGCTCACGCTGCCGTAGGTAAACTCGTCAAGCATGATGTCGCCGAAAACCGCTATCTTCGCGCCCCCAAGGCGGCCAAGAAGGCTGTACAGATCATTCATACTTTTTCCTACTTGACAAGTCTTTAAATACGTTCCAAGGCGGCGGCTGGCGGTCATTGGAAAAACCTGAATGACAAAGATTCTACTGTTTCCTGCCTATGGTTCCTCCGCGCAGAAACCGCCCAGAATTAGCGCACTTCCGGAAACTGCACATCATCCGGCTCTTTCGAGTTATCTGGCCGGAAGAACTTTATTATACAGGCCGGGCCAATGTAGATACATGAGAATTCTCAAGTCTTTCCAGAAGAAAGATCCGGCGGCAGAGACGGTATCCAGGACATTTGACCGCATGATCACCAGCATATACCATCCGTGGCGCTTCGACAGGCTGGAGATGCACGTATGCTACGAAACCAAGGCGGAAACACGGGGGCGATCCTGCATACTGTCGATAGATTACAATGACATGTTTGTCCAGCAGCGCGATGCAAGGGGCGTGGCCGTGCTCATAGCAAGGCTGCTTTTCAAGATCATCACAAGAGAAACCCACGGAGAACTGCCGGAAGTTATCGAAAACATAATAGCCAACAGGATGATGATCAGGCGTGGATACGGCGATGATCTCGTTTACTATTATTACCAGAAGAACCTCTTCCTGCCGCAGCCGGAAACGCCGCTGCAGCAGCTGGAGCAGGAAGTGGCATGGCTCAGCTTCTATCCGGAAGACAGATACAACGCCGAGTTCCTCCGCAGGAAAAGGGGTGGCATGAAGAGCGCAGAAGGCCTGATTGAGCGCCTGCGAGGCGACCTGGATGGTGGGGAAAACCTTAATGCTGTCCTGAGAATATACCACTCGATCGCGAGGCAGAGCAGGACGGTGATATGATGATGCAGGTGATAAAATACAAGTGGCAGGACTGGAAGCCGCAACTGATTGTCAGGAGCGACGGGGGCACGGAAAAAATACCGTTGATTGACAACGAGATAAGACTCACCATAGGCAAAAAAATATGCATAGGATTCACAAGAGACGGCAGGAGTTATCCGTGCAGGAACGGCAGCGAGACAGAGGACTGGATGTGCAACGGGTGCAAGCTGGAGGACGACTACTATTTCTGCGTAAAGTGCGACGGCTCGCAGTGCATCAACGAGAAAAAGCGGAGCGAATGCGAAAAAAACAGCTACTTCGTATACCTGGCCGCGTTCGACTCAATGCTCAAGGTCGGCATCTCGCATGAATTCCGGCTCATGGAGCGCCTGGTGGAGCAGGGAGCAGACTTCGGGGCAAAGATTGCCAGGGTCAGGGATGGAAAGCTCGTCAGGTCGATGGAGCAACAGATCAAGAAAGAGATAGACATAGCCGACCGGGTCACGGGCGAACAGAAGCACAAAATGCTTTTCGGAAACCCGAACATCTCGGTCGCAAGCATATTCAGGGCAATAGCACTGCTCAGAAGCAACGGCTTTGCGAAGCACATGATATCTCCGGAGATATACGACCTGAGGCAGTACTACGGCCTGAACAAAGTGGCGTCATACCCGGCAGAACTCAGGGTGGAAGATGGGACAAAAATACACGGGACGGCCGTTTCCGCAAAGGGGAACATAGTGATAGTAAAAAACGGCCCGGGATTTTTCTCCTTCAATGCTCACAGGCTTCTGGGAAGGGAGATCACAATTTAAGATTTCGCGACGTTATGTTAGTCATGGAAGCTTTCAAGGGCGTGCACATCCTCCCGGGATTCGGGACAGACTCGAACATATACGTAATCGACAGCGAGATAATTGTGGACACGGGAACCGGCGAATATTTCCATGAATACAGGAAAATAATAGAAAAGGCCATAGATGTCACCAGGCTCAAGATGGTGATAAACACGCATTATCACTACGATCACACTGGAGGCAACAAGAAGTTCCGCGACTGGCTGAAAATTCCGATAGCGATCCACCGGGCCGACAGGGAATTTGTCGAGCGCGGGAGGACGCTTTCAGAGACATTCCACCAGGTGGCGAAAATCGTCACCGTGGACAAAGAACTGGAAGATGGCGACACCATAGAAACGGAAAACTTCCAGCTAGAGGTTATTCATACGCCCGGGCATAGCAGCGGAAGCATATGCCTCTACGACAAGGAAAGAAAGATGCTCATTTCCGGGGACACGCTTTTTGAAGATACTGTCGGAAGAAACGACCTGCCCGGCGGAAACTACAACGAGATGAGATTCTCCCTGGAAAAGCTGGACAAACTGAATATACAGTACATGTTTCCGGGGCATGGCAACTTCAAGGCCGGCGGGATAAACTTCCTCATAAAGAAGCT
>CAYJRV010000044.1:3274-7192 GCA_964372695.1 uncultured archaeon
ATGATATAAGGCTTCTTTTTATAGAAATGCGGCAATATTTAATTATGGCGGCAAACGGTTGCGGCGATTTCCAGACTATCAAGAACTTCTTCCAAGAAAACAAGGGGCATGCGTGCAATACTTTGCTGCTTGAACTTGTCTGCAAGAACTGCAGAAACAGGGCCCATTGCGATTTCTGGGAACCGGCCAGTTAGATGGCGTCTACGAGACGGTATCTACTGAGATAACGCCGCCCTCAACAGAGAACTTTACCGGGAGGAACTTCTCGATGACCCAGATGTTCGTCTTTGTGTGGCTTGTTATTTTGGGCGCTGTTATTGAAGATGGAGGAGCGAGAGCCATGTAGGGCAGGAGCTGGTCCTCCGCGTGCTCATCGACTGCGGCGCCGGAACTGATCTGCTCCAAGACGGACAGGGCGGCTTCCTTGCCAACAGCTTCCGCGGCCTTTGTCTTTTCACCCAGGGCACTGGCACCAAGAACGGAGTTCTCGAAGACAGCTTCAAGCTCGATGCCCGAGCCTGGGCAGGCGGCATCCGTGTAGACAACCTCTATTTGCAGAGGCACGCCAAGCTTTGGCGACAGCTCTTTCACGGCCGACCGCTTTTGCCTTTCCGCCACTTCCGGCTTCTCCAGATGTTTCGATGCATGCGATATTCCTTTTATGCAAAGAAGCTTTCCACGATCCACCAGATTAAGCGGCACGAGTTTCTTCGCGACTATTTCGACCGATACTGCAGCGCCTCCGACCGGATAGTAGCCGTAGCGCCTGACATCCATAGATGCCTGATAATTCATTTTTTTGAGCAACGGGAGAACAACATCTCTGAGATAATTGACAGGAGGAGCCCATTTCCCGTTGGTCGCGCCGCCCTCAAATTTTATCTTCACCGGGCCATCGGCGTGCATAGCAGGAATCATCATGGCCTGGAGAACAAGGCCTATGCTCCCGGCGGTCGGGATATGAACGCTGACATCGCCTGATTTTATTTTTCCGGGAAAGAATTCGAGCTCAGTGCTGCCAAGAGAGAGGCTTTTCGCCTCTGCGCCACAGAGATTAGCCACTGCCCTGACAGCTTCCAGGTGCTGGTGCTTCAGCCCTGGCTGGGGCCTGCCCTTGCGGATGTTGAAAATCCTGCAGGGCTTCCCGGTTACGGCCGAGAGCGCCACTGCGGTCCTTACCACCTGACCGCCGCCCTCGCTGAAGGAGCCGTCGACATCGACAAAATCTTTTTGCATAAGCAACAATGGGGAATAACGTTAAAAAGATTGGGCTGCTATTACAAACGGGTGTGGACGGTGCATGTGGTAAACCTGCGCGATGCGATAATACTCTCGCTTCTCAAGGACAACGAAAGACCCGCGGAATACATCGAAACTGCTGTTGGCAACCAGAAAACCATAGCAAAAAAGTCACTCAGCCTCCTCAGGAAGTCGGGCCTCATCAGAAAACAGCGCACGAAGGGGCGCGACTTCTTTGTGATAACAGACGAGGGCAAAAAGACGATAGACAGGATATACAGGAAGCTGAGCCTGACAGCGCAATAGGCCGCACTGCGCATGACGTTTCTTAACAATCAAGGAGAAGACAAGTCTGTAAAAAAGGAGAAGACAAGTCTGTAAAAAATGCCGCTAAATATTTTGAAAAAGAGGCAGGAATGGAACGAACTGCTTCGCCGAAGGCTGAGATGCGGATTCAATATTCCGGCAGACCTGACAGATTTACAGTTCTCCAAGAAAGCATCGGCAGCCTAGACCTTCACGCTCTCGCCGTTTGCAGGCGCATGGGCCTCTATGCCGAGCAGCGACTCGATATCCTTGGCAAAGCGCCTGCAGTCGTCGCCGTGGACGCAGATGACCTTCTCGGGCTTCAGGCGGTCTATGATGCCGAGCAGACCGGAGCGGTCTGTGTGGGCGCTCAGGTCAAGCTTGTGCAGCCCACATTTCACAGAGAAGCGCTCCTCCTCGTTCTCGAAGACGCCTGTCTGGAGCAGCTTCCTTCCAGGAGTGCCGTCGATCAGGAAGCCCGTGAAAATTATCTTTGAATTTGTGTCGTCCTTTATCTCCCGCAGGTAGCGCACCGCAGGG
Source organism: uncultured archaeon (assembly GCA_964372695.1). Taxonomy (GTDB): domain Archaea; phylum Aenigmatarchaeota; class Aenigmatarchaeia; order GW2011-AR5; family GW2011-AR5; genus JACQNX01. Next base: position 5,360 of record CAYJRV010000044.1, read on the forward strand.
CCGCCGCTCAGCATGCCGGCTGACGAGACGATTATGCTGTGCTTCGCGACGGCACTCTCGCGCTCCTGGTTTGTATGGAGGAATTTTATCCTTCCGAGGATGTCCCTGAGCTTCTTCGCGTTCTTGAGGCGCGCGCCATAGCCGGCGGCTATTTCGCTGGCGGCCTTGACCATGCCGTCTATTGCTATGGTGTCGGCGTATTTTTCCAGGACAAGGAGGACTTCCTGGGAGCGGCCGACGGCAAAGACAGGCAGCAAGGCCGAGCCGTCGTTGGAGAGCGCCTCCTCGACATACTCAAGCAGCTTTCTCTCCTCGTGCTTCCTGTCCGGATGGTCCTTGTGGCCATAGGTGCTCTCGGTGACCAGGACATCGGCCCTCTTTGGGAGCACGCAGCCGTGAAGCAGGTTGCTCTCGTTCGTCTGGATGTCGCCGGTGTAGAAGATGCTTTTTCTCCCGTTGAGGAAAATGCCCGCGGAGCCCGGTATGTGGCCCGCATCGTAGAGCTGGCATGTCGCCGGACCGATCCGGAAATGATCGCCATAGTTAACAATTTTTGCATGCTTCACCAGTTTTTTTGCATCCTGATTGCTGAAAGGAAGGGAGAAGCCCTCTTTCCTTGCAATCTTCATCGAATCTTTAAGGAGCAGTGAGGAAAGCTCCATGGTGACATCTGTCATGTATACGGGTATTTTCTTCCTCCTGACAAGCAGCGGCGAGCCGCCGCAGTGGTCCAGGTGAGCGTGGGATATCACTGCGGCGTCAGGCTTGCAGTCCAGCGGGAACTGCGGCGGCTCCGGCTCTATCTTTGTGCCGTAGTCCATCACTATGCTCTTCCCGTCTTCCACGAGGATGGCACTGCGGCCGACCTCGCGTCCGGCGCCAAGCACTGTTATTTTTGCCATAAATATCACCTGAAGAATTTTACTTTCGAAACCTTTGCGTTTTCTATTTCAAGCAAGACAAACCTGCCCTCCCTGCCATAGCCTGTAGTTATTATGGGGGTTCCATAAAGAGAGTCGATGCCCTGATGTTCATGCATATGGGCACATATAAAAGTTAGCAGGCGAGTTTTTGAGAGCATCCTGTTGAAGAGCTTCTCGCCGGCATGCCTGCCGAAGGCCGGGCTCTTCTTCCAGCGCACGAGGTCGAATTTCCTGTACGGCACGTCGTGCGTTATGAAAATAGTCCTCTCGGGATGTTCTATTCTCGAGACCAGTTTATTGAGCCTCTTCTTGTACGATTTCCTGCCGTATTTTTCATGGACGCCTTTGTAGCCGGGAAAGCCCGCTATGCAGATGCCGTCGAATTTTACGACGCGGTCTTTCACAAGACGGACATTCTTGGCGAGGCTGCTCTCAAGCCCTTTGGTCCCGATTCCCATCCTCGCCAGGTCGCGGTCCAGATAGTCGTTGTTGCCGTAGACCAGGAATACGGAAATTCCCAGCCTGCCGAAGAACCGCAGCGGCACCTGCATGCTTCCTGCTGATTTCTCAACGAGCTTCCTGTACTTTTTCGGGTTGAACAGGGCCTCGATTACTTCAATGCTGTCGAAATTCCCGAATTCTATGTCGCGCAGGACGTCAACCTCGCAGAGGTCGCCGCAATAGAGCAATGCGTCCGGTTTTTCCTTCTTCACGGCAGAAAGCAGGCGTCTTGGCACGGATCCGTGGAGGCAGCCGACAGCGAGAAGTTTCATGACTACCATGATGGGAGCGGTTTTTTAAATAATATGAATCAGGGCAGGCACGCCTGACCAATAAATTTAAGAAGGTTTCTACGTGTAGAGTGCAAACAGTTCTGTCCTAAAAGCGTGCAAGCAGTTATGTCCGCTTT
>CAYJRV010000045.1:0-7067 GCA_964372695.1 uncultured archaeon
ACAACCACCTTGATAATCTCCTGTTATAAACCGCACCAGATGCCTTTTTTTCAGCGTATCGTTGGACGTACCGAATAATTTTGGAACGACTTGCGAACCGCTTGCATTCAGTTTATCGTCCTCGTAGGCAAAAAGCTCGATAGAAGCCGGATCCATATTTTTTCTACAGCGATAAATAAGCTCGTCGACTTTGGCCACTACTTCTGGAGGAAGTCTCGGAGTTTGCAAAAATCCATCGCCACCGCCGCGCTCTATCGTTATATCTCTAATGTAATTAAATGCTTCGTCCGGCGTTATGCCAGCGACTTTTACCAAGGGTTTTATCAACTTATCCGTCATTTACCACACCTCAAAATGTTACTATCTATTAGTGGTTTTATGTATTTTAAATTAACCCCCTACTATGGTAGGGGTAAAAATAAGATATTTAAGTACTGGACGGCAAAAGCAATGAGTGGAAACAAAAATATTGGCCAAGCTCGGATTCACGGAATCCGAGATAAAGGTTTATTTTGCTTTGCTGGAACTGGAAAGCAGTACTGTTGGGAGCATTATAGAGAGATCAAAAGTGCCCGACTCAAAGATCTATGCGATTCTTGAAGGATTGAAGCAAAAGGGTTTGGTTAGTTTTGTAGTCAAGAATAACGTAAAACATTTTCAGGCATCCGATCCGAAAAACCTTTTGTATATAATTCAGCAAAGGGAAGAAGAAATAGGCGAACAAAAGAGAGAATTAACAGAAAAGATAATACCACAGATAGAAAGAAGAAGGAAACTAACAGAAGAAAAGCAAGAGGCAGTTGTTTACGAGACTTTTGATGGCATAAAGTCTGCATTCAACATCATTTTAGCGACACTAAATGCCGGAGAAGAGTACCAGGTATTCACTTTGGGGGAGGCGCTGAAGGAAAAACCTGTAATAAGGCATTTCAAGAATTATCATAAAAAAAGAATGGAACGAGGCATCAAACTTAGACTAATAGCTCATGAACTATTCAGGAATGTAATAAACAAATATCATAGATATAAAGGGATGACTATACGGTTCACAAAGCAGAAACTGCCTGTTGGCGTATATATTTTTAAAGGGCATGTTATGACAGTTATCTGGGGCGATAAGCCAACTGCTTTTGTTATCAAGTCCCAAAGAAACTATGAGTACTATAAAGATTTTTTCGAGGAAGTCTGGGAGAAGTCCAAAAGATAATTAATATTAAAAGATTCGCTCCAAAAAGCAGCTATGCCAGAGTTCGAGTGCCCTGAGTGCAAGAAGAAGCTTTTTTCAGAAGAGGCACTGCAGCAGCACACGCAGGCGAAGCATGCCAAGCAGGAGGAGAAGAAGCCAAAGCGGCACATAAAGAAATCATACATAGCAGTCGCAATCATCATAATACTTGTTGCAGCGGGCGCTTACGCAGCCCTGAGCTTCTCGCCCTCAAGGTACGAGGTCAAAACGCCGGATGATGACAATTTTCTTGGCGATGCGGGCGCGGCCGTCACGCTGACCGAATACTCCGATTTCCAGTGCCCGTTCTGCGCAAGGTTCTTCAGGGACACGGAGCCGCAGATAATCAAGGACTACGTGGATACGGGCAAAGTCAGGTTCGTTTACAGGCATTTCCCGCTGCCCAGCCACAGCAATGCCCAGAAGGCCGCGGAGGCTGCTGAGTGCGCCGCGGACATGGGCGGCCAGGACGCCTTCTGGCAGATGCACGAGAAGATGTTCCAGAACAGCAACCTGCTCTCGGAAAGCAACCTCAAGCGCTTTGCCGGTGAGATCGGCCTGAACACCACGGAGTTCAACGCGTGCCTCGGGAGCGGAATGATGAGGAGCCGCGTCGTCAGGGACCAGCAGGAGGGCCAGAGGCTTGGCGTCACGGCAACGCCGACATTCTTCGTGAACACCCAGAAGATAGAGGGCGCGCAGCCCTTCAGCGCCTTCAAGACGGCGATAGAGAGCAAGCTTTAGTTTTTGATATTTCTTTATCCAGCGAGAGGGAAGAAATTATAGTGCAAGACATAACTTTTTAGAGTAAAATGAAGTTATGTCTTCACATATAGTAAGGACAAAATAGTATTATTTCCAAATAGTTTTGTCCTATACTATAAACTGCTTGAAATTCATTTTTTCTCCAAGGCAAAGTGCGCCCGCCGGGATTCGAACCCGGATCAACAGCTTGGAAGGCTGTGGTCCTGCCGTTAGACTACAAGCGCAATGGATGCTAGTTATAGATGAGAGCAGACTATTTATTCGTTTAGAGCACTACGCAATGATTGTGTCCACTTGGCGAATGATGGCTGCAGGAGCAGTACCGTGCCTCCACGATACTGCTAGTAACTAAGAGCATTGCGACGGTACGCAATGCTCTTCCTGCAGCCATCATACGTTTACTAGAGACAATCCTACGCAATCCCCAGCATGTGCAGCACGAAGATCAGGCAGAAGACTCCCGCCACGTCGGCCACGCTTGTTATTATTGGTATGGTCACGTTGTCCGGGTCGAGACTGAGCCTATAGGCAAGCACTGAAACAAGGAAGGTGAGGAACACGACCACCGTAGTGAGAATCAGTCCGGCGAACAGCGTCAGCCCAACAAGCTGGGCTATGCCGAGGCCGCCTAAGCCGACGGCCGACGCGAAAACGTATGACAGCAGGCCGACGCTGAGGAATATCAGGACAGACAAAATATAGGAGTTCAGGAACTCAAGCTTGATATCCTTCGTGAATGATAGGCGTGCCTCCACGGAGCCAAGGTGCAGCTTTGTCGAGAGCCTAGCAGCCATTATATTACCCACGTTACCGCCCTCCTCCAGGAAAGCTGGAAGTATCACCAAAAGAACGGGCAGGGCGACAAACGTCGCCACGTTGAACTGTATGAGCACGCCAGAGAGGGAGTCTAGAACAAGCGTGAAAACAAGTATGAAAGTGCTCTGGATGACTATCTGCCTGTAAGAAGCCTCCTTCATCGCGGCAGACTGTTCCTTTGTTTCAACGGAGAATATGTCAAGGAGCACGAGCAGGGCCAGCCCTGCCGAGACCACAAGGACTGAAATGTTCGAGGAAAATGTGCCTTGCATCACGATCATTGCGCCCACCATCAAGGAAGGCACCGTGAACAGGTCACCAAATGCCGTTATGAGCGGAGAGGTGACGTTGTCCGGGTCCCAGCCTTTCTTATAGGATGCGAAAGTGATCGCAAGCGTTGTTGCGAGCATTATAACGCCGGACAGAATGCCTCCTATGAACGATATCAGTATCAGGTCCACCAGGCTTATGCTCTTGAAGCCGAAAGCGAAAAGTATGGACTTTGCCAGCACGCCGAGAAATATCGAAAATATTATTGTAAGAGCCATGGAGGCGTATATGTTGTTTTTGATTGCGGGGCTTCTGCTGTCGAAGCGCGTTATGCTGCCCATGTGCAGGGCGGAGCTCAGACGGGAGCCAAGTGAGGCGAATATGTTGCCCCGCATCCCGAGCGCAGCAGGAACGAGGACAACAAGGCCGGGCAGCATTGTCAACAGTTCCTCAGCCTTCCCGAGGAAAATACCCGCTATTATCCCGGTGACAACGCTGAGAAAGAGCGCAATATAACTCTGCTTGAGGCTGCGCGAATTGCCCCTGAGATAGTCGGCTATTTTGGAGAGCCGCGGCCGGAGAGAATCGGCGACAGTCATCTCCCTCCTGAGGGCCTGGTCTTCCCAGATATCACCGTCTTTTTTTCTTGTCAATAAACCAACTCACTGCAGCCAGCGGCGGAGAAAAAGAAATCATTTGCCGCGGCCCTTGCATATCCTGCGAAGCTTTGCGCACCCGAGCTTGGAGCCGACCGCGATCAGTATGTCGCCTTGCTTGATTTCCGTGTTTTTGTCCGGGTTAAAGATCCATTTCTTTCCCGCTTTCCCGCGACGGATTGCGATGATCTTTATAGCAAGCTCCGAGCCTAGGCGCGAGTCGCCGAGAGTCCTGTCCACAAGCACGGAGTCCTGGCTGACGACGGCTTTCGTTATGCTCTCGTCGCTCTGCTCCAGGGCTTCCTTGATTATCGGGTGCAGCCCTGTCCCTTTCAGCACGAACTCGCTGAGATTTTTTGCTGCCCTGCCGACGAAAGTCGCGCTTTCCACAAGCTCTATGACGCCGATCAGCTTCTCGTTTGAGGAGCCGCGGGACGCAGCAAGCAGGTGGATGTAGAGGTTCTGCTCAAGCTCCTTCAGCCGCTCCTGCAGTAGAAGGACTTCCCTTGCTATGTCTTTGCTGTTGAAGAAGACAGAAGAGTAGCCGAGGTCCAGCATGAGTTCAGACAGGTCCTTCATCTCCTCAAGAATTTCCTTTACGTTCTCTTTCATTGACATCACCTTCTATTATTTTTTCTTTTCCAGAAATAAATATCCAAGTTTCCTGCGCAGAGACGCGGGAAGGAGATCGAAGCCAGGCACACAAAGGAAAATGTGATTGAGGCGTAATTTTTCAGGATCATCTCCGACGAAAGAGTTCAGCAGTTAAGGAAGTTTGACACTGAGCAGATGAAAAGAGGAACGTATGAAGTTTTAGGGTTATTCGCTGGCTGCGTAATTTTTGTAATCGGAGTGTACTCATTACCCACAAAACCCTACAAAAAATCAAAAGAACCTGACAACAAGCAGTGAAAATATTATCAGGCTACCCAGGTCCGCTACGGACGTGGTTATCGGAACGAGGAAGTTGTTCGGGTCCTCGCCCTTTTTGAAGATGTAGAGCCCGCCGACGAAGGAAATTATGCATATCAGGCCTATCAACAGCACTGTGGAGAGGAGAGATATGGCCAGCACTTTCATGGCTATAATCTGGCTCAGCTGGTAGCCCTGCAGGACTGACATCGCAGATGACAGCAGGCCGATGTAGACGGCCGATATTACTGCTACCGAAAGCACCGAGACGACTAGGCTGTGGACGTGCCCGGATTTCCACCATTTGTCGCCAGTCTTCTTGAGAAAGAGCATGGTCGTGAATTTCGAGCCTATTATGGTGCCGAAGTCGCCTATCATATCATTCAGCGCCGGGAGCAGGATGATCAGTGGCGTGAGGAGGAGTTTCTGCTGGATGCCCTCGAGCCAGAGCCCGCCGATGGTGCTGAGGATCGAGGCTAAAATCAGGATCTTGATGCTCTGCTTTACTATCGAGTGCCACAAATGCCTGTCCTTCCCGTAGCTCTTTATGTAGTACAGCGTTTTGTAGGACATCCTGTGCTCCTTGTGCGCGTGATGGAGTGCGGGATGGAATTTCTTTCTTTTCAGCTTCTGTATTTTTGCCAGCCTGTTTTTTGGGATCCTTGCCTTCACGATCATACGACTATCACCGCCAGCATCAGGGCGACAAGGCTGATTATATCGCCGGTTGTTGTGACATAGGGGCCCATAATATTATTCGGGTCATGGCCGCGCCTGAAGAGCCAGAACGTCGCAGCTATGGTGAGCGGCACTTCTATGACGTTGGACAGCACGCCGGCAATAAGCGCAATGAGAATGATCCTCGCGTCAGCCACGTGGAAGATATAGCTGCTCGCAAGGAACGCGACCGTGCCCAGGACCAGGCTGACAGCTATGACAAGGACCATTGATGCAATAATATTCCCATGGAGGATCTTGTTCTTCTCAAAGCGCGGCCTCAGCGCGCCAACAAAAAGCCCCGAGCTCAGCCTTCCGGAGAGCGTGCCTGATATGTTGCCGCGCATCTCGAGAAATCCCGGGAGCAGGATGAAGAGGCCCGGCACCAGTTCCAGCTTGTTTATGGAAAACGCAAGCAGGAAGCCCGCAACAAGCCCCCCGGTAACGGAGATGATCTCCGCGGACATAATGTCCCAGAAATCCTGCCTCAGCTTCATGGATAAACCTTGTCGCTGCCCTGTATTAAAAGAATTTTAGGCGGCAGAAGCAAATAAGATCATGAAGATTTTTGCCCTGCCGCTCTTCCTCCTGGTCTTTGCCGCAGGCTGCACGGCGCCGCTTGAAGACCTGGGGAGCACGGGAATTGGTGAAAGCGACCTGGCTTACAGGACAAACTCCACGTTCGCGGCGCAGTTCGAGGAACTGATAGCAGGCTGGAACAGCATCGCCGCACTGCACAGGATACGGACAGAGGAAGGGTTTGAGCTGTACATTGACGGCAGGCTGAACATATCAAGGCCTTCCTGCAGCGGACGGATGGCGCCCACTTTCAACTGCACGGACCTCCTTGTGGAGTACCAGCCTCTCGACGAGAGCGAGATAGCTGTGGGCGACGTCGTTTCGTTCGGGATCGACGGCACGAGGGCGCAGGCGTTCGGCGAGGAGCGGTTCGAAGGCAGGCGCGTGATATACAGAAGGATTTACGTGCACGGCGATAACGACTACATAATGAAGAGGGACGGCGTCGCGACGAGGACGGATGCGCGCATAAGGTTCCCCGAAATCAGGAGCAAGGTTGTGGGGTTCATATTCGACGCCGAACAGGCGGAAAGTCAACTGGAGCCCTACGCAGAAGAGGGCAGGAGCGTCGCGGACTACAATGCGCTGGTCTCCAGATGGAACTCGTTCGTGACCGGAACCTACAGAGCAGGCATACCAGGCGGCTACGACCTCTACTACGACAGGCGCCTTGGTGTGCCGTCGCTTGCGTGCACGGGAAGCATGAGGCCGGCAATGGACTGCAACGACCTTGTCCTGACTTACAAGCCTGCAGCAGAACAGGGGCTGCGCACCGGCGACATAGTCTCGTTCAGGATAGCGCCCAACGAGACCTCGGGCCTGCTGGGAAGCGGGGACGAGACGATATTCGTGATGCACAGGATAGCGCGCATCGATTTCAGGGACGGCCGGACGGTGTTCATAACGAGGGGAGACAACATAGAGACAAACAGGAAGCTCGACAACATCCCGCTGGACTTCGGGCGCATAGATTCCCGCGCGGTCGCGTACTTCAAGGAGAGCTTCAATACGACGTTCAGAGGATGAATTATTTTATCCAGTCTTTTTTATGTTCTTTGTAGCGGTACTTGAAATATTTCAAACTATACAAAGTAGAGAGTAGTGGAATTAAAAAGACTATTTTAGAA
>CAYJRV010000046.1:0-6905 GCA_964372695.1 uncultured archaeon
CATACATGATTACCGCCTCCAGTATAATTATGGAGGGGTTTTCATGTTATCATATTAATTGATGCGCATGATAGGCATATAAATATTTCTATAATGCAGATTGCCCAAGAAATCAGTCCCTCAGCATGAACCTGTCCAGCTGCTTCTTCGCTTTCTCCCTTCTCTGCTGGTGCTCCTTCAGGAATGCCGCGACCTTCTTGGCCAGCATCTCCTTCACTTCGCCGGACGTTGTGGCGCCCGACCTGTAGCCTGAAAAGATCTCCTTCACCTTGTTGTCATCCTCCTCGAACATGATGCGCAAATACTGGCAGGCTGTGTCGACCTCGGGATTGCCTCCGTGTTTCCTGTGCTCCTCCAGCGTGCCCGCCCCGCCCGAGAAGGATTTCATGATCTTCTTCCTCGCATCCTCCGGCTTGTCCGTGGTGAATATGGCCGAGTCCGGTATGCTCGCGGACATCTTGCTGTCAGGCCCCTGCAGGCCGGGCATGAACGTGTTGTGTATGGCCGCCGGCTTGTAATATCCCAAACGGTCGGCCACGTCCCTGGTTATCCTCCAGTAGGGATCCTGGTCTATGGCCGCAGGTATGAGCACGGGCACGTTCTTTCCCTTCAGCACCGAGGGCAGGAAAGCCGTCGCCGCCTGCATCGAGGGGTAAAAAGCCATTCCTATATTGGTGCTGTTCTCGAAGCCGAAAACCGCCTTCGCCGTCGAGAATGTGGTGAGCTTAGCTATCCTGACGGCTATCCTATACATCGTCTTCGCATAATCCGTGTCCACGAACAGGAACGTCTTCTCCGGGTCGAAGCCAAGCGCTATCACGTCGAGCGCGTTCTCGTATGCTAGCCTGTTCGTCTGCTCCAGCGTGAGCTTGTCGCTGTGCAGGAATTTCTCGTCGTCCGTGAGCTGGAAGTATAGCTCAGTGTCGAACTTGTCCTGCAGCCACTTGCAGAATACCCACGGCATGAGATGCCCCAAATGCGTGTCCCCGGAAGGCCCGCGCCCCGTATAGAGCACGAATTTCTCGCCCTTGTTGAGCTTGTCGAGTATCCAGTCCATGTCCCTGTGGGAGAAGAATACCTTCCTGCGCAGCATGAAGTGCGAGCCGCCGGCGGCTCGCTCTATTCTTTTCATCAGTTGCTGCGAGATGTGGTGCGTCCCGAACTGCTTGATGAGCTTCTCGTAGTCCATGTGCCCCGAGACTTCCCATGGCGTGACCTTCATCGTTTCCTTGGCCGTCATTGACATCACTCTTGGTTTTCAATAATTGCGTCCTTCGCTGTATGCTGTTTATTTGGCCGTCTCACTATAAAAGCTCTTCAGCCTTTCCGCTGTTGCATCGGCAAGGACTTCTATCGTGCTTATGGTTTGCATTTCCTGCTCTCCAATCATGACGTCGAACTCCGTTTGCCGTGTATATTTTTCTTCTCATGTCCCTGGTGTCGTGCCTGGCAGAAGCAGTTCCTCTGGAAACAAGTGACTTCAGCGCAGACTTTACAGACCGCTCCGAAAGCCCCGTCCTCTCCATGAGCTGTCTTTGCGTAAGGGCATGAGAATCAGAAAGCATCCTGAGGACTAGGCATTCAGATTTCCGTATCCCAAAGTTGTTCACCAGTCATAACGCTCAAGCGTATAATGACGGCTGGGTTTAAATTTCTTGCGATGGGTGCAAATTCTTGTTCACGTTTCCTATGAAGCCCTCATTGCTCCAAGAAACTTGCGTGTCTTATCCTGAAGTCTATTTTCATGTCCCTGAAAATCTTTATGACATGCCCTGAATTTTCCAGAGGTACCATGACCACATTGGCCCCAAGGCGTTTTCCATGAAGCGCTTCCAGCGCGCCTGTATATGTTTTTTTCTTGTGTCGCCACCCGTAAAGTTTTTTGCTGAGGTGGGTCCTCTTGCTCTGTGATTTAATCGGGTTCCAGGTGATGAGCGAGAACGGTTTTCCTTTTACGGCTTCATCATATTTTTTATACAGATAAAAACCGTCGGCAATCATAGAGTTTTTGAGTTCCGGCCAGTTTTCAAGCGAGTCCGCAATAACCTTGATCGGGTTGCCTATTCCAAGAAGCCGCCAGAATCTTTTGTAAAGCTCGCTGGAATAAAATTCTTCCGGAAGCTTTTCTATAGCCTTCCTGTATTTTTCGCTCGCGTCTATATCGACAAATATGTCGATATCAGATTTTGCATGAGATGTGCCGCGAGACACTGAGCCAAAAAGTACCGCGCTTTTTATATCCGCTATGGTATCTTCGTCCAAGCTCTGCATCATGAAGGCCAAAAAGTCGCATGCCAAAGAAACTCGCATCTTGTTCATCTCATCGCCTCCGGTTTTTCTATAATGCTTATTCATAATCAAGCCCGTTATCCACCAGTATTTCCTTTATTTGATTGAAACGCTCTAGATAGTCCTCTATCATGCCGCGTGTCTGGGATTTTCCGTAACACAGGACGTTTCTCTTTGACTCAAGGTCAACAAGAAGCCTCAGTATGCGGTCCTTGTTCCTGAAATCAGTAGCAATCCTCCTTCTGGCATTCTGCAGGGATGAAAACCAGTCATGCTTGATTATCATTCCGGTGCTGATGAATTCGTTATCATGCAGCCAGAGCTCTAGCATGTCGACAGCCGCCGCTGAGCAGTGGAAGCCTATTGTGCGCTGCCTCTTTTCCAGTCCCTTGCGAACACTTTCTGCTATTATTTCAAGGCTTTCCTTTATGGCCCTCCTGTGCGCTTCCGGATTCATGTATTCACCTGTATAAATCCATTAATACAAAAGTATAAATAATCTTTCTAACTCTATTAATCATACATATGTATAAATAATTTTATACAACTGTAGAAATAGCTATGCAAAAGGCCAAAATTGCCTTATATCGAGCCGCTCAGGTATTTCTTCCTCTCGCCTTCCGGCAGTCTTTCTATCGCGTAGCGCAGCATTGTCCTCGGCATTGCTTTGCAGTTCTTCTCTAGGAATTTTTCCAGCCCTATGTTGTCCCTCTTTCCTGCCTCTCTCAGCATCCACCCGACGGCTTTGTGTATCAGGTCATGATTGTCTTGGAGCAGGATTTCCGCTATCCTGAACGTGTCTTCTGTCTGGCCTTCCCTGATGAATGCATAAGTGGAAATTATTGCAATCCTTCTTTCCCATAAATTTTCTGATGTCGCCAGCTTGTAGAGGATTTTCCTGTCCTTGTCAAGCAGGAAATCGCCGGCTATCTGGCTTGCTGACGCGTCGACAAGATCCCAGTTGTTTATGCCTCTGGTATTTGCAAGGTAGAAATTGTATATTTCGTTTCTTGACGCCTTATTTTTTCCGTATTTGTCGACAAGAATGAACAGGGCAACCAGCCGTTCTTCGTGCACCTTTGAATGGAGCAGTTCCTTCACGTCTTCCATTCGAAGCTCTCTGAACTTTTTGGCGATTTCCCTCGACTGCGGAACAGTCAGCCCAATGAATATGTCGCCCTCGCCGTATTCGCCCGTTCCCGTTTTGAAGTAGCGCTGCAAAGCCAAAGCCCTCTTCTTCTCTGATTTCTGTCTAAGCTCCTTCTTTATCATGTTTAGGCTTGCCACGTCACCACTATCATAATTTGTCAATTCTTGTCTTTATTATCTCAACTATCAGGAACAGAACTACTCCAAAGCTGATTACGCCCGCCCATTCCCGCAGGCCCAGAGGCACCGTGTCGAACAGCACGTTGAAAACAGGCAGATAGACGACCATGAGCTGCAGCGCCAGCGATGACGCTATGGCCAGCAGCAGCTTCGGGTTGCTGAAGAGCCCTATCTGCGTGATGCGAAGGTGCGACCTGAAGTTTACGGCCAGGAAAAGCTCTCCTACTGTTATTGATGTGAATGCGACCGTTCTCGCCCTTTCGAGGTCGGGCAGGTATGAAATGAAAAGCAGCAGCACCCCGACCGCAAGCATCAGGCCTATCGTGAGTATGTATGTCATCGTCGCCTTGTTCAGTATCTTTTCCTTGGGGTCTCTTGGCTTGCGCCGCATGATATCCTTGTCAGGTTTCTCGACGCCGAGAGCCAGCGCCGGCAGCCCGTCTGTCGTGATGTTTATCCACAGTATCTGGAGCGGGAGCAATGGCAGCGGCAGGTTTACCATTATGGCCGTGAATATAACAAGTATCTCGCCGAAGTTTGCTGAGAGCATGTAGTTTACGAATTTCTTTATGTTGTCGTAGATCCCGCGCCCTTCCTCTATGGCGCCGACTATGGTGGAAAAGTTGTCGTCCAGCAGCACCATGTCCGCGGCTTCCTTTGTGACTTCTGTGCCCGAGCCTACGGCTATGCCGATGTCCGCCTTCTTGATCGCTGGCGCGTCGTTCACGCCGTCGCCGCTCATCGCGACTATGTGGCCCTTCTTCCTGAGCGTCTCCGTGATCCTGCTCTTGTGGTCTGGCGACGTGCGCGCGTATATAGCAATGTCCTCGACGATCTTTTCGAACTCGTCGTCCTTCATGGCCTCAAGCTCTTCGCCTGTTATCGCCTTTCCCGTTATTCCGAGCTCCTTCCCGATGGCTTCCGCGGTGTTCCTGTGGTCGCCTGTTATCATCACAACTTTTATGCCGGCTGTGTAGCACTTTGCGATCGACTCCTTGACCTCGGCGCGAGGCGGGTCTATCATAGCCTGCAAGCCCACAAAAATAAGCTCATCTTCTTTTGCGCTGGTATCCTTGACAGGCTTGTAGGCGAATGCCAGCACCCGGAGTGCATCTTTAGTCAGGGCCTGGTTGACTTCCAGAATTTTCTGCTTCTCTGCGCCTGTCAGAAGCTCTGCAAAGTTTTTCCTGTGTATTTTATTGCATCTCTTCAGGACTTCCTCGACAGCGCCCTTGGTGAACATTTTCTTTCCCTGGACGTCGTAGACAACGCTCATCATCTTCCTTTCGGAATCGAACGGTATCTCGCTGAGACGTTTCGCGTCAGTTCCCTTGAGCCCGTATTTTCTCGCGGATTTTATCAGCGCTATCTCAGTCGGATCGCCTGTCTGCTCGGTGGCGTTGTTGCAGAGCATGCCCGTTGTCAGCAGCAGCTCCAGGGAGTCGTTCTCCCCTGGCTCGTTGTCAAAATCGGTCATCTCTCCGTCAACGTAGGTTTTCCTGACGGTCATCTCGTTCTTCGTCAGCGTCCCCGTCTTGTCGCAGCATATCACGGTCACGCTTCCGAGACTTTCCACAGCAGGCAATCTTCTTACTATGGCGTTCTTTCTCGACATCCTAACGAGACCGATGGCAAGCGTTATGGTAACGATAGCCGGCAGGCCTTCCGGTATTGCTGCCACTGCAAGAGAGACCGCGACGAGAAACATCTCGAACAACGGTATCCCGTGGAAAGAGCCCGCAATGAAAACGACGGCTGCAATCGCCATTATGATAAATGACAGCTGTTTCCCGAGCACCGCGAGCCGTCTCTGTAGCGGCGTGGCCTCCTCCTTCTCCTGCAGCTTCGAAGCTATCTTGCCGAACTCCGTCCGCATCCCTGTTTCTGCAACGGCGGCAGTGCAGTTCCCGTAGACGACGTTCGTCCCGGAAAAAACCATGTTTATCCTGTCCGGCACGACAGCATCCCCCAGCGCCTTAGTGTCTTTGGTCGCGGGCACCGACTCTCCGGTGAGCACCGATTCATCAAGCTTAACGTTGAACTGCTCAAGGATCCTGCAGTCCGCGGGCACCTTGTCCCCTGCTTCCAGCCTGATTATGTCTCCCGGAACGAGGAGCTTCGAATCCATAGAAACTGTTTTTTCATCCCGGATGACGGTTGTCTTGATGCTCGTCATCTTCCTGAGCGCTTCCAGCGCGTTCTCCGCCTTGCGCTCCTGGTAGAAGCCAAGCAGGCCGTTTATCACGACTATGGCAAGGATGACGCTGCCGTCCACTATTTCCCCGATTGCAAAGGAAACCAGGCCTGCTGCAATCAGCACGACGACTAGGATGCTCGTGAACTGCTCGAAGAGCAGGCGCAGCGCGCTCTCCTTCTTCTTCTCCTCTATCTCGTTTGTGCCGTAAACCCGGAGGCGCTCCGCGGCTTCTGCGCTGCTGAGCCCCTTCTCCGAGCTCTCCAGCTCCGCCAGCGCCTGCTCCGTGCTGAGTATGTGCCATTTTTTTTGTTCCATTGATATCTAGTCCTTAGCAATCTTTCTCCAGAGGAAGTTAAAATACCTCCTGTAGCTTTCCGCGACATTCCGGTCCCTTATCACAAAAGCTATCGGAGTGCTTGTCCATACAATGTTCGCAACAGTATCGCCAAAAATCCATATGACATTCGGCGGTCCGGTGAGCTCTTTGGGCAGGAATCTGAAGTTCATTGTTTTTTCTCTTGTTATCCGGTGGCCGCGCATCTCATGAACAGAAACGCCCTTCCATTTTATCCGGAGTTTTATTCTTTTTTTGTTATAGCCTGCCCAATAGTGCGGATATCTCTCCATTATGTACGCTCTCGAACCAATGAAGAGTATTTCTTTGCAGCTGAGGGTTTCGTCAACAAGGCTCTTTATCCCTTCATCGCCCCTGTAAACCTCAGCCTCTATCGATGGCTTGCTATGCTCAAATCGTGAAAGAAGTTCAGGGATTTTGTTTCTGATATTTTCTTTCTGGGCCTCTATGATGTTTTTCCTTTCTTCAAGGTAGGTCAGCAGCCTTTCGGGATTTTTCGCCTGGAATGCCCTCTTCTTGTTTTCCATGATGTATATTACCAGGCCCTTTTCAATCAGCTTGTTCAGGACATCGTAGATGTTCCTTCTGTGGATGCCTGTGTCCTCATACAAAGCATTCACGTGTGAAGGCCCGAGTTTTAGGAGAGAGAGGTAGACCTTGACCTCGTTGTCTGAAAGTCCTATCGCCTTCAATAAGTCCTCAACCATGCTGTTACATGTGATGGGCTATTTATAA
>CAYJRV010000047.1:0-6798 GCA_964372695.1 uncultured archaeon
TACAATGATTTTGGAGAAGAATAAGCTTTTCATTCAAGTTTTAAGGGTTACCCTTCACCGGCATCCTTGATATGCGTCCGCAGTGCACGCACGTTCTCACAAGAAAGCCTTTCTTCAGCCTCGCCTTTGCAGCCTTGAAAGGCGTGAAGCACTTTGTGCAGTAGAGTTTCTTCCTCTCCGTTCCGATCTTCACGTTGTAGCGCATGCCTATCTTCTTCGCGAGCCTGATGTAGCGCCGCGCGAGGTCTTCCGGAGCCGTCCGGGCCTCGCTGAAAAGTATCTCCATGCGTTCCCTGGCTATCTTCACCTGGAACTCGGGCTTCTTCCTGGAGCGCTCGGGCATGATTATCAACTCAAATGCATTTTTGTATAAAATCTCTGTCCATAAGAATAGATTTGTCACAAGTTTGTCTTAAATGCCATGAATGTCCTGATTTGAAGTAGGCATTTTCAACGTGCTTTCCAAAACTCTGGACAGCCTTTACTGCCGGTGTAAAATCACCATCTCCGCTGACCAAAACAGCGGCATCATAGGAATTATTTTGTGCCAGTATCACCATATCAACAGCTATGTGTATATCATCTCCTTTAACTACGTAATAAGTTTTACCTTCTATCCTGCGCTTCTGTAATCTGACCAGGGTTAGTTTGAAATTCGGGATATTTCTTAATTTTTCAAAAAACTTCTGCTGCTTTTTGTATCTTTCCTTGTCAAAACTCATGTCAAGAGGGGCATTATAGTAATATGTCCTTACCAGCTTCCTGTTTCTGCACAAATTTTGAGCTAGTTTTTGGAAATCAATATCCACATTGCCTATGTCTTTTCTAAGGCAGTGATAGAAATTGCTCCCGTCAATAAATATGCAAACCCGTTCCTGATTATTCATGCTAATTTATTGCATTGAAGAAGTAAATAAAACCTGCCCTTGCCGAAGCAATGGCAGGGAAGATATAACATTATATCATATTGTAACATATTTAAGTGTTTCGCATCTCTGATCTCCGCAGCCTTCGCAACATAGCATTTTCCTTATTCACAGCTTATCAAGTTCTTTTTTGAGCTCTTCGGGTTTTATTTTAATCCATGTTATTTTCGATTCTTTTATTTTATCTGCAAATGCCCAAACATTCAAGCCTGCTGTTTTTGCTGCTTGTAGGAATGTAATTTGACCCTTTTCTAGCATTTGCAAAGCCTTTTTCTCTCTGGCAGAAATTCGAGAAGTCATTATGATGTTTTATGCGGCAATTTGATTAAAATGCCTTTCATGCTCTCCTTGGGCATTCTTTTCGAGGCATTAAGAATTTCAATTGATATTATCTTGCCGTCTTTTGTATAATCAATTATTATGCCTTCGGCTATTTCTTTGCTTGCTTCATACTCGCCTTTTTGAAACTCGATATCCATAGAGTCTGTTTCTTGGTCATCATATCTTCCTTAATACCAGCACCTGAAGGTGCTGGTTTGCTGAAAGATGTGATCTCGTATTCTTCTCCTCATCCATCGGCTAAAGCCGGTAGTTTTCGGAAGAATACAAGATAAATGCTCAAACCTTCTTCCATCTCGGCCCCTGCGGCGTGTCCTCAAGCGTTACTCCAAGCTCCCTGAGCTGCCTGCGGATCTCGTCAGCGGCCTTGAAGTCTTTGACGCGGCGGAAGTGCTCCCTCAGCTCTACGAGCTTTTTCTCCTCCGCCGTGAGCTCATGCCTCTTCTCGTCTATGACATCAAGTATCTTGTTTATTTCCATGAAAAAATCATAAACATTTTTGAGGCTTTCCTTGTCAGCCCTGCGAGCATCTATCTCTTTATTGACTGCTTTCATCAGCCCGAAAAGCGCTGCCAGGGCCTGCGGCATGTTCAGGTCGTCGTTTATAGAATCGGCAAATTTCTTTCTTGCTTTCTTGAGCGCCATTTCTATCTTCTTGTTCTTTTTCTTGTCGGCAGCGAGAGTCTTTATCCTGAACACAAAATCATTTATGGTCTCTACTGCGTTCTGCGCGTCCCGCAGCGCATCCAGGGTGAAATTCATCTGGCTTCTGTAGTGCACGCTCAGGCACAGGTAGCGGAATGCCAGCGGCGTGAAGCCCTTTGCTGTCAGGTCCTTCAGCGTGTAGTAATTTCCCAGGGACTTCGCCATCTTCTTGCCGTTGACGAGCATGAACTCGTTGTGCAGCCAGAAGTTCGCGAACTTCTTCCCTGTGGCGGCTTGGCTTTGCGCTATCTCGTTCGTGTGGTGCACGGGTATGTGGTCGACGCCGCCGCAGTGTATGTCTATCGTCTCGCCGAGGTATTTCATGGCCATGGCCGAGCACTCTATGTGCCACCCGGGGAAGCCGCGTCTCCAAGGCGAGTCCCATTCCATGTCCCTTTTCTTGCCTTGCGGGGAAAATTTCCAGAGCGCGAAGTCCGTCGGGTTTCTCTTCCCTTCGGCCATCTCAACGCGGGCGCCGGCCTTGAGCCCTTTTGCATTGAGCCTGGCCAGCTTGCCGTAGCTCCTGAATTTCGATGTATCGAAATAGATGCCATCCGCGGTTTTGTATGCATAGCCCTTCTCCTCCAAAACCTTGATAAGCTTCACCATCTCATCTATGTGGTCCGTCGCCCTCGGGTATGCAAGCGGCTGCTTGATGCGCAGCTTTCTCATGTCCTCCATGAATGCGCCGGTGTAGAAATCCGCGATCTGCCAGGCGGTCTTGTGATCACGCTGCGCGCCGACTTCCATCTTGTCCTCGCCCTCGTCCTGGTCGGAGACGAGGTGTCCGACATCAGTTATGTTCATTATGTGTTTCACGTTGAAGCCGCCGGATTCCAGCACGCGCTTGAGGAGGTCCTCGAAAAGGAAGGCCCTCAGGTTGCCTATGTGCGCATAGTCATAGACAGTCGGCCCGCATGTGTACAGCAGAACTTCCTTGTCCCTGATGGGTTTGAAAGCCTGCTTCTTCCTCGCCAGCGTGTTGTAGAGCCTGAGCATGTTATTACTTTGCTCCAGTGCTTAAAAATCTAGAAAACGCGGCCGGGATACTGCAATGTTGCTTTAAATGTTTTCGCGAAAACGTGCCATAATAGATTCAGTGCAAACTTATAGGATGACAGGTTCCTGGAAAGGCAAATATGCAAAAGACCATGAGATAATTTTTATGAAAGTCTATGGCAGAATAGAAGATGTAAGAAAATCTGTCAATGGGCATGACTTTTTGCATCCTGCCTATTCTGAGAGGCATTCGGAACTCTTTTTTGAAAGTTATGAAGCAGACAGGGCTCTTGAGGCTGTAAGTATTTTTGCCAAACATGGGCTGAGAACGGAATTTGTAACCAGCAAACAGGATTATGATGAAGTATTCTGAACCACTGCTCTTTTCTCATATCAGAAGAAACAGGAGAGCATAAATCAGTACAGTGAAAACAGGTATCGCGTACAGGGCCGTCTTGTATATCCTGTTGGCCATGGCCTCGTTCTTGCCCTCCGTGTGCCGCATGAGCAGGATCCCGCTGAAGAGGACCGTGAGAAGTATTACATACGTCGTAATCATGAACCTGTCCGCGAACGTCAGGTAGCCGGTCGGCGGTATTGACGAAGTCAGGTTCAGGTGGAACAGCACCGCAGCCAGCAGTGTCGATATGTTCAGCGTCAGTCTCGTGGTCACTTTGTCCGCCCTGAGCAGCAGCGTCAGAAGCGCCACGAAGACCATGAAGAAGACCGGCAGGAAGGACTTTATCGCGGAAGTCAGGCCAACGCGGCTTATGTCTATCTCGAACACGAACTGCGAGAACGTCTCGTCGTACGGCTGGTAATAGTGCTCCGCGACGCGCGCCCTCCACCCGTCGAGCTGCCAGCCGACTATGACTACGCCGGGATCTATACCGCTGCTTTCTTCGTCCAGCACGTAGACCTGGTCCTCTGTTGTCCGGGCCTTGTCCTCTATGGCTATCAGCAGCGAATGCCTGTCAAAGGGGTACTGCCTGAGGTCTATGTTCTGCGACAGCGCCGCCTGTATCCTGTAGAATTTCTCCGTTGGGGTGTCTATGAGCTTGTCGATGCTGGTTGCGCGGCCGTTGATGAACTCGAAGCCTCCCGGAGAGCACGGCCTGTCGCACTTCATGCCGAGGTAGAAGTCCACGGTGTAGGAGCCTGTGGCGATCTCAAACTTGCCTATGTTCAGCACGTATGCGCTTGTCTTCACCTCCAGCAGCCCCTGAGGCTCAATTGTGGCTGCCTGGAGCTGCGCAGTCGCAGGCGCGGCATAAAGCGCAAAGAGCGCCAGTGTGATGATAGTAACGAGTTTTGCCCGGCCGTGCATGGAACAATTCTTGGAGCGACGGCTTTAATACTTTTCTTCAGGCCGGGAGAAGCGGATATCGTGATTAACAGAAGTCCCGAAGGCGGAATTTTGATGCCGCAAGATGCAACTGAGCGTAACATCTTAATCGTTGTTATGCCTAATTCAAAATTCGGGATAAAAGACAGAAACCGTAATATTTATTCTTGTGATTTCGCTTCCGCTTGATAATCTCTAAACTTTTTTCTAAATCTCCGACTTCTTTCGTCATATAGTCAAGCATATCCTTGAAAAATTCTGGATGATCTCGCATAAGTGCTTCTGTATCTCCTGAATCTGCATTCGTTTCACAAACAGTATTGCCATATGGACATATACAGTACGGTCGTCAGCATGTCTTGTTCTTTGAACTTGCACAAGAGCTGCATAGTTTCTATGTCCGAATGTGCCAGGTTTTCCCCTTATAGTGATAAATATAGGTGCTATACTGTATTGTGAAGATGATAGGGGGCGTGAGTGATTTAATGGCAGAAGCTCTAAGATATTTTTTCCCTAGTTACGAACTTATTTTAGCAAGTGGTATAGAACCTGCACTAGATTGTGTGAAGATGATACTGGATGGGCACTCGCTGAACAATTAAAGCAAAGATGTTATGAAGGGCCAGTTGTTTATTTGGGTGGAGCTAATATGCCAGAAGACAAAAGAGGTTTATTTAGTGACATTCTTATAAAACCAGTAGACCCAGATAGACTTATTGGTACATTAAGAAAATACATCCAGTCGTGAACCCGAATTTCTGTTAACACTTCTCAATATCCGGAGTCCTACTTGTCTTTCTGCGTGTATTTCTTCTGGTACTCGTACCTGGACTTGGGTTTCTTCAGTGCAAAGTAGCCTGCGCCGAGCACGATGATTATCACGAGCACCGCAGCGACCATTATTGTGCCCACAAAGTCCCCTGCTGGGGGCGGCGCAGGCGCAGCTTCCTGGCCTTCCTGTGCCGGCTGCCCGGCTGCCTCGCCGCCTGTTGCGCCGGTCTCGCCGGCGGTCTGATCAGGCTGCGCTTCAGGTGCAGGCGCTGTCTTGGATCCAGTTGCACCTATGGCGAATACCGAGAGGCCCGGCGACTCCGCCCTGTAGGTGACCGTCGTGTCGTCCTGGCTCAGGACGTTTGTCGTGAGCTTGTCCCAGATGTTGGCCTCCTTTGAATACCTGTAGAGCGATACATTCTCGGGCTCAAGGCTGTTGCTTGTCAGCCATGACTTGGGCACCTCGAAATCTATCTTGGCGCCCGAGACGTCCGCATCCGTGATGTTCTCCCTGCTGATGATGACATAGTTATAAACGTTCGTTGCCGGCGGGTCTGTCTTTGCCGTGGCGGGCCTGCTTGAGCTTTTCTCCACTGTGAGCTGGACCGAGAACACGTTCTTCGCCGCGCTCACCTCTATCCTCTTCACGGTTGTGGTCGAGGTCTTCAGCCCTGTCGTTATCGCGGTCGTGTTGCCGGCCTTGAGGAAGCTGATCCTAACAGTGGCGCTGCTGGATGCCGTCGCCCCACCGCCTCCGCCGCCTCCTGTGGTTCCGCCGCCGCCCGAGCCTGTCGAGCCCGTGTCGCATGTCGTGTTGCCTGTCACGCTGGCCGAGGCGGCGTTGCTGTTGCTGCCCAGAGCGAATGTCACCGTCTTTGCGCCTGTGAAGCATGAAGTGTGGTTGATGGTCCATGAAAGCGACGAGGACCCGTTTGCAGCTACTGAAAGGGCGCTGCTGGATGTCGAGTCCCCGCTTGCGGTCAGCCCGCTCGGAACGCTGAGCGAGTAAGATGTCGTTACGCTTGCGGATTCAGAGCCTGTGATTGTCACTGAGAACGTGAATGCCTGCGTCAGGTTTATCTGTGCAGAGCTTGGCGAGGGCGTTACGGTAAGCGTCGATGGGTCCACTGCTGCGACGATAACTGCGGTGCCTGATATGCTGCCAGCGCTCGTGGTTGCCGTGGGCGTGAACTGGTAGATGCCTGCCGCTCCCGTGGAAACCGTGAACGTCTTCGTGGTGCCCGCCGTGAAGCCGCTGTACTGGTTGCTCTGCGACGAAGGCGGGTCTGAAATGGTGTAGGACGTGGGCGCGCCCGAGAGCGAGAGCGTGCTCACCGTGCAGCTGCTCTCGCTGCTGGCCGGCGTTACGCTGATCGTGAAGTCCGTGCCCGTGGTTACTGTGTCCGCCGACGCTGTTCCTGAAACCGAGGAAAGACACTGCGAGTCCTGCGCGTGCGCGGGCAAAGCCAGCGCCAGCGCCATGAAAACTGCAAACAACGCAATGTTTTGTTTCATTTATCCACTCTCTTTTTCAATCTCCTTTCATCATATCTTTCTTATATACCACCGGTTAAAACCGGTGGTTTGCTGAAAGATGTGATCTCGTATTCTTCTCCTCATCCACCGGCTAAAGCCGGTAGTTTTCGGAAGAATACAAGATAATATTTTTCTCTTTTATTCTTTCGTTCTTTTGATGCAAGATGAAAGCTGAAC
>CAYJRV010000048.1:0-6747 GCA_964372695.1 uncultured archaeon
TCATTTTCAAAACGCCCCGACAAAGTCTGTTTTGGAAAGAAGTCTTGCCCTGCATTTATATGACTTCATTTTCAAAACGCCTCGCAAATTTCCGTTTTGAATTGAGGTGCATGCGAATGTTGATCTCTAAGGTGCAAATAGCGGCTCATTTCGCATCGCCCAGAAGCTTTCTGATGCGCTCCATGTAGGGACTGACTGTCCCGGAAAGAAACTCCCCGGACATCTTCCTGAAGCGCTCTTTCATGAATGCCGTTCCTGTGTAGTACTGCGCCTTTGTGCGCTGCCTCTTGGCTTCTGCAAGGTCGTTTGCCAGGGAAATAAATTCCCTGTAGCCCTTCTCGATGAGCCTTGTTGTTTCCCTGTCCTTTACCAGCTCCCTTAAAACCTTTATTGTGGTTGCGTGCACCTCAAGCTCGATCTTGAGCCTGAATTTCTTTGCTATGAGCAGCTTTGTAATATCGTGCATGGCATAGTAGCCAGAAATAATGCTCCAGCGCGGGAAGGTTTTTATCGTGGCCCTACAGTGCTCAAGGTTGTCCTTTGATGAGCTCTCAAAGAAATTGACATAGCGCCCGACTTCCAGCTCCCTTATCCTGCTTACTTTGCCTTCTTTCATCAGCATTTCTATTGATACCATTTTATACCACTTTACTGGTATAATAGTCAGGAAAGCTTAAATACTTTACCATTTTTTTGGTATTTTATGTACCATGTTTTTTGTGCTGCTTTTGTGCCGCAAAAGGCGTGAGGAACTCAAATAAACATGAAAGAATGCAGGCAAATTACCGCCCTCACAATCGCCCTGCCATCTGGTCCAGCAATGACTCCCTGTAGCTGTCACGGAGCTCCTGCCTCAGGCCGGTATCGGCCAAAAGCTTTAAATAATTGCACATATAACAAATAATACACATAACACAAATAACACAAATGAGGTGATAAAATGGTGAACATAACGCTTTCGGTTCCGGAGGAACTGAAAAAGAAAATGGACGAGTTCCCTGAAATGAACTGGTCGGCTGTTGCGCGGGAAGCGATCTGGGAGAAAGCTACGCAGCTCTCTTTATTGAAATCGATATCCTCCAGGAGTAGATTGACGGAGAAGGATGCCATGGAGCTCGGCAAGAAAATAAACAAGGCTGTATCAAAGCACTACAAAGAGATGTTATAGATGCGGCTGGTTGTTGACGCCAATATAATAATGGCAGCTTTGATTGGGAGGGGTTTCACGCTTGACATGCTGTATTCTGAAAAGCTTGAGCTCCTGTCGCCCGAATTTGTAATGTTAGAGATTGAAAACCACAAAGACGAGGTTGTTTCCAAATCCGGCCTCTCGGGAAGCGATGTTTCTATTTTCTTGGATGCGGTCAAATCCAGGATAAATATAATACCCTCGGAAGAATTGAAAGCGTTCGTTAAAGAAGCTGAAGAGCTCTCTCCTGATCCGAATGATTTCCAGTATTTTGCGCTGGCGTTGAAGTTATCTTGCCCCATCTGGTCCAATGACAAGGAACTTAAAAAGCAGTCCAGGATACCTGTTTTTACGACGGAAGAACTGCTGAAACTGTTTTGATCTTCTCTGAGATTTTCCTTAATAGTATCTCCGAAAGTGGATAGGAGCAGGAATTCTTGGCTCGCCTGCGCGGCGGCATCCCAGTCAGAACCCGTAATAAATCTGTTCAGTTAAGCTTTGCAGGCAGACAAACTTGTACTTTCAGAGGTACTGCTTAATATCAACAAATTTCCGGTTATTTCAGTAAACAATCTCTATGTTTTCATGGCAGTTACGCCTGCTGCGCTGCCTGCCTGTTTTTGCATCACTAATATCCCGCCATCCGGCCCGGCAGGGACTCCTAGCCGCCATATAGCCGCAAGTTCAGGAACGCCTTTATCTTCCCGTCACCGCTACCTTCCGCAGAGCCATCATAGCTCTCGAGAGCCATGCCTATGGTCCTGCCAGGCTGCATAGCCTTCACGGCATATCCCGGCCTCGTCGGCGAAGCCGCAAGGCGGTCGCCAACAGCTATGGCGCCGTTCTCCGCGCTCGTGCTGAAGGCCTCGTGCAGCTTCGGGTTTATCAGCGTCGGCGCGATGTACCACTCCAGGTACGCGTCCCTGTCAGCGCCGTACGCTCCCTTCACGCATTCGAGTATCGCGGGCGCCCTTGTGTTCGCGTCGACCTGACGCGCCTGTTCCTCCACAGCATCCCGCGGCGGCTCAAGTCCGAAAGCCATCTCCAGCACAGCCCTCTCGAGCGCCTGCGTCGAGACCTCGACAAGCGGAGTTTTCTGTCTTTCTTGAATGGCGGTTTCATGGGCATCTCCTTTTAAATATTCCGTTATTGCTAATACAGTTATGAGAGTCGAAATCAGCAAGCATATAGTCGCAGACACCGAGATCTGCCACGGGAAGCCCACCTTCAGGGGCACAAGAATCCTGGTTGGCGATATTGTTGAATTGATAGCTGCAGGCGAGACTCCAAAGAAGCTCATTGAGGAATATCCGAGATTGACCGAAGCTATGATCAAAGAAGCCCTGGAATATGCAGCCAGGGTCATCAACGGGGAGCGCTATGCCGAATTCTCCAAAGTCCGCGCCTAGCAGGTTCCTGCTCGATGAGAATATTCCGCGCTCTGTCAGGCGCTTGCTTGAGTCGCAGGGCTTTTCTGCCAAATATGACGAGAAGGGCTCGAAAAACAGCAAGCTTTTGTCGATAGCAAAACAAGCAGGCATGGGATTGATTAGCAGGGACAAAGACTTTCTGAAAACTTCATTGTTTCCGCCCAAAGAATATTCAGGCATTATTGTTTTCAGAATCCATCCGCCGACAGCAGAAAAGCTTGTCAAAGCTCTGTCATTGCTGCTGGCTGATGTCAAAGAATTCAAAGGCAGGCTGTTTGTAGTTAGGGAAGAGGGCTTCGAAATTGTCGACTAGCATGTTTCCTGCAAGTCAAGTCCGTTCTTATTTTCATTTTCCATCATTGATCTCTTCGTCTCGCCCATTGTTCCAAGCCTCCAGCCCCGTTTGCTGCGCCTCTAGGCGCATTCCTGCCCTCCGTTCGCTATGCCTGCCTATCCGCGGCCGTCATGGTAGCACAGCTCGTGTGTGTCTTCATTATCTTTTGCTTTCTTTCCCGATGAAATATTTCCGCTCATAATTTTCCTGACCTTTTTCTTATCCGCTGTTTTGGCATTTCCCGCGCTCACCCCGCCATCTGGTCCAGCAATGACTCCGGATACCTCTCGCGCAGTTCCTGCCTCAGCCCCGCGTCCGCTATCTGCAGCCTTATGTTCCTTTTTATGTACGAGTCGTACCACGGGCCGAAGCTCTTTTTGCCGATCGTCACGGCGCCGTACCTGTAGTGCGTGCTGTTGGTAGAAATGAGCCTCACTATCTGGTAGGACGCATCTGTCTCTATGATGTTCGGCCACAGCTGGCCCGGCTGAAGCTTGTCGAGTATCTGCGTGACAAACGGGTCCTGCTGCGTTGCGACGCCCTGGAGCTCTGCCGGAAGGTCGGGGGAAAATTTGGGGTAATCAGCAACGCCATAGCCCTGCTGCGCCTCGAGAGCCTGCCCGCCTTCATTGATGTTTTTCCATGCCCTCTCTATTGCCGCCTTCTCTTCCGCGTTTATCTCCGCGCTCGTGCTGAAGGCCTCGTGCAGCTTCGGGTTTATCAGCGTGGGCGCGATGTACCACTCCAGGTACGCGTCCCTGTCAGCGCCGTACGCTCCCTTCACGCATTCGAGTATCGCGGGCGCCCTTGTGTTCGCGTCGACCTGACGCGCCTGTTCCTCCACAGCATCCCGCGGCGGCTCAAGTCCGAAAGCCATCTCCAGCACAGCCCTCTCGAGCGCCTGCGTCGAGACCTCGACCAGAGCCGTTACCCTGTCGCTCTTCCTGCCCGAGTAGCACTCGTCCTGCGCCTGCCTGTACGCGATTGTCTTGTCCTCTATGAGCACTGTCCCGAGCTTCGCCGTCGTGCCCGGAGGCAGCCCGGTCAGCTGCCCGCTAGCACTATCTGGAAGAATTGGTTTGCCGTTTGTTTTGTCAGTTGCCGGTTTGGCTTGGGACATGATAACTAAAATAACTGCGGCAGCTATGGCTACAGCAGCCAGTGCTATGACCGTCTTCTTCCCTCGCTTAACTTTTTTCCTTTTCATATCCTGCTGCCTTTTCTTTAAACTTAATTTATTTCAGCTTAATTTCATTCCTTAAATATCATACTCGGTAAAGACTACTGCACTTCCATCAAATAATAGACGCTTTTCGGCGTGTAAGCCTCATTATTGTTGCAGAAACTGCATCTGATCTGACCACCACCGAAGGTGTATATGGTATCGGCAACAGCGGCTGCAGCCAAATCGTTGCGGTCGCTAATCATGTCCGCCTTTTGCGACCAGCTGTTGTTGCTCGGTGTGTACACCTCTGAAGCTGCAAAAGTGTGTGTACCATTAGTACCGCCCAGCGCATATATCGTGCTGTTTATTGCCACAACAGCCAGTCCATAGCGCTGAGTTGGCATTACCTGCTTGCTGCTCCATGTATTCGTCGTGGTGTCGTATGCCTCGTTTATGGAATAATTGGCTCCGCCCAAACCTCCTATTGCGTAGACAACATTCCCGACGCTCGCGGCCCCCAGTTGCCGGCGTGCCGTAGTCATGTTAGTCTTGGCTGACCATGTATCTGATGTTGCGTTATAGGCCTCGTTGCCTGAACCGGTGATTCCCGGGTCCACCAGACCGCCCATTACATATATTGTGTCCCCGACTGCTGCCGCGGCAAGCTCGTAACGTGCTGTCGTCATGTTGGCCTTCTTGGACCAGCTGTCGTTTGCAGGGTTGTATGCCTCGTTGTTGGGGCAGGATGAAGTCCCGACACAGCCGCGAGAGCCACCTATGACGTACATGATATTGTTAACTACAGCTGCTGCTGCGTTGGAGCCGGGACTTGGCATGGCTGCCTTCTGTGTCCACGTGTCCGTGGCAGGGTCGTATTCGTGACGCATTTGTGGTGAACCGCCAAAAACGTATGCCTTGCCGCTAACAGCCGCAGCCATCATTGAGCTGCTCCCGCTCGGCATAACTGATTTTGATGTCCATGTGTTTGTTGATATATTGTAGGCTTCGTTGAAATCACAGCTGTTGCATGTAAAAATGCTTCCGCCTATGACGTATACTGTGTTGTTCACCGTGGCCGAAGCGAGGTCGTAGCGTGATTTGGTGATCATGGATGTTCTGGAAGACCAGCTGTCGTTTAGCGGGACATAAGCCAGAGTGACGCTATCCCGATAGGTGCCGTTGTAGCCTCCAAAGACGTATATTACCCCGTTTGATTCCGATGCTGTGTGGTCAGATCGCGGTAAAGTCAGGTTCGCCTTGGCTGCCCAGCTGTTTGTCGAGTTGGTGTAGGCGAAATTCGACGTGCAGCGGCTGTTCGAGCTTGGGCAGTTGTCCGGAGCAGACCCCGGGAGCCCGCCTATGACATACATGGTGTTTTCTAAAGATGCAATCCCGAAATTATATCTGCCTGCCGTAATATTCGCCTTTGCCGACCAGCTGTCGTTCGCCGGCGTATAGGCCTCGTTGGAAGTGCACACGCCTCCGGTGCATGTTACTGATCCACTCTGGCCTCCGACAGCATATATGGTGTTATTTATAACTGCAACGCCAAGTGATTCGCGAGGCACTGTCATGTTCGCCTTTGTAGACCAGCTGTCGTTTGTCGGCAGGTATGCCTCGTTCGTGCTTGAATAAGTAGTGCCAAAGCCGGTCCGGCCGCCTATAACATAGAGCGTGTCGTTTATCGCAACTGCCGCAAGGCTTGTCCTGTTGCTCGGCATGTTGGTCTTCGTGCTCCATGAATCAGTCGCGGGGTCGTATGCCTCGTTCTTGCTGCACTTGCCATTGCTTCCGATGCAGATGCTGGTAGGAGCTGTGCCGCCAATTACATAAATTACGCTATTAGCTGCTGCGACTGCTGCTCCGTTCCTGCCTGTAGTCATGTTGGCCTTGGCTGTCCAGCTGTCTGTTCCCGCAAACGTATATCTTCCGGTGAACGAGTACCCTGTCTTTGGGGTCGAGTTAGTTGAGAGCACTATCGTGCCTCTCAGCAGCCCCGCGCATCCCACGCATTTGCCAGAAGTCAGGTTCCCTGTCACGTTGAAGTCGCCCTGCACGCTCAACGCCTTGCCCGGCGTTGTAGTGTTGACGCCAACAAGGCCTGCGGAATCTATGGTGAGCCTGTTCACCCCGCCTGTGGCAAAGCCCAGTGTATTTGCGCCGGCAAGGTAAAGACCTGTGTCAGTGTCCGAGGAGAAGCTGTAAGCCGGGGTGGCAGCCGAGCCGTTTGCAGTTATGAACCCGTAAGTCGAGTGGGTGACAGCAACGCCTCCTATTGCCAATGAGCTGCTGCTACCGGTTATGTTAAGCGAGTCTCCTGAAGCCAGACACAGAACGTTGGCAGCGCACCTGTATAGCTCCACGTCTGTCCCGAAGCCTATGCCCTCGGCGGCCGTCGTCCCGCCGGCAAGCTCCAGCCTGTGTGTTGGCGTCGCTGTCCCGAGGCCGACATATCCTGTTGTGCCGTTCACAAAGAGCGCCGATCCGTTGATTATAAAAGCGTTGCCTGTTCCTATAGTGAAATTGTAACGTCCTGCCTGGAACGTGCCCGCAGTAACGTTGTTCGCAGGCAGGGTCACGTTCACGCGCTTGCCCGCCTGTGTGTCCGCGTAGAGCTTTGTGGCCGCGT
>CAYJRV010000049.1:0-6552 GCA_964372695.1 uncultured archaeon
TTTCATAGAAATTCGGAGAAAAAATAGCTTAGCATTCAACTTTTATGGAGAGTCTACCAAATAGGTTACTTCCAATAAACGTATGATGCCAAACGTGTCAAAAACTCTTCATCTCCATAAAATTCCCATATCCAATGGTTTACGAATTTGCCTGTGTTTTTCAATGACACGAACTTTGGAAATCTTCTTTTGCACCGCCAAAAGCATTCGATCGCGTTGTTGCCGTGCTTGAACGATATCATTTTCTCGTGCTTCACCTCATGGTCGAAAACCTTCGCAATCGCAAACGGATACGCGGGCATCTTGTCTGTTCGTATTGCTTTTGGCAAATAGCCGACAGGGAAGCGCCTGCGCGCTTCCCACATGAGCATTTTCGTCTCATGCATGTCCCTGCCAGTGGAAACATGCCAGTCGACAGGCTGGCTTCCCGCGCAGCGCAGAGCCCAGAAGTAGAAGAAAACGCCTTTCTTCAGCGTTTTCAGCAGCGTTTCGTCGGCGTGCAAGCGTTCAGCGAGCCCTTGCACAGGCTTCGTCAGATTCCTGCCGAATTTGTCAAACCAGTTGAGTATCGTCTGGTTCGACTTGACAAGAGCTTTGTGGATTTTATGCGCCCTTTTGCGGACTCTATGCAAAGGCAGGCCCTCGGAACGCAGTCCCATTGACGTTTCAACGACATTCTTCGGAAATCTCATGCGCCTGAAATCCGTGTCAACACACTGCCTTCCACACCCCGAACACAAAAATTTTGGACCGTACCTCTCATTTTTAACCTTCTCTTACCATTCTTTACCATGCGGGTTCCACACTCGCAGATTATGGTCATCACCTCAGATACCTTTTCTGCGAGGACCCGTATATAAATCATACGTTAACTAGAAGGAATCTACCAAATAGAATCGCGTGATTGGATGGTAATGAAGCCAAAGAGCCCCTATCTTGCTGCCGCCCTTTTGGCAGGCGCGCTTGCAGTGCCGGCTTATGCGCAGCAGCCGCACCACAGTCCAAGGAGTCCTGTATTGGTGCGCTACGAGAAAAGGCCGCCCAGCTTCATCATCGTCCGCACTGGGAACGGCTACGCCGTGATCGACCAGCGCAACAACCGGGCCACAGCGAAAAATTACCCCCTTTTCCAGGAAAGGCAGAGACACGAAATCATTCCGCATGAAGACAGGACGACAATAATACACCAGGACAGAAGCAGGGGCACATCCACTGCAAGGACCTACAGTTTTGAAACTGTTAAGAAGAATCTAGAATACAGGATATCATCTTTCTTCAGGGGATTGAACCAGATAAACATACCCTAGCTATAGCATGTCCTGCACCCGACAATGCGGTTCTTCAGCGCCTTCCTCATAGTGCTTTCAAAGTGGTCCGCATGCTCCTCGCTGCAGAACGGCCTCTTCTGGTCCACGCTGTAGCCGCGCAGCGGGACTCTCCTTGTCACGGGATTCTTTGCTTCCACACCGCACAGCGTGCAGCGTTTTGCAAATAATGTCGGCATAAGTCTATATTGCATGCCCGGTTTTTATTGGTTACTGTTATACCTAAAGACATTAATTTTTGTACAAATCGCTCTTCTCCCTTATTTGACTTTTCCGAAGACTTCTTCCTCTGGCGTACCTTATGAAGCAGTCAAGTTGAGGAGAAGAGCGGTACAAATAATGTCTTTGGCATGCTCGGAAATCAAGGATTTCTGGCATGCCAAAATTGCAAGGCAATTTTGAGCATATCTGAAGGACATGTGTAGCATGTTCAATATAGATATTTGCGCTGCTTACGTTACAGTCAAACGCAAATAGCTAGATGAGAATTGCGTTATAAAATGAGAAATAAGCTACGCAATTCTCCATAACTTATGTCCTTCAGTATAAAGCGGCGGTTGAAGAATCAAACAGTTTCGCAAAATCATAAGCCCCGTGCAGTCTGGAACTAATAGTATGTTCAGTTGATTTTAGAACATTTTATACTGAACATACAGTATAGCAGGTTCTAATTAAAAGTTCTGATATTATTCGAACCCACTATAAGCATGAGCCATAAGCTTTCGTCATCGTCTTCCCGTCAGCCAAAGCTGATTGTTTCCGATGGCAAAATAAAAAATCTTTATATTGCGCCTTCCACAAATCATCCTCATGGCCGAGAAATTCATCTGCCGGAGGCCCGGCCCAAAATCCGTGAAAATAATCGGGCGCGACCGCGCCGTCATATCAAGATGCGTGACGCGCGAGTACTCTTTTGTCTTCCATCACGCCAGGGGCTGCGATGTCTGGGACGTCGATGGGAGGAAGTACCTGGACTTCGCCGCAGGCATCGCGGTCATGAACGTGGGCCATACAAACCCTGCCGTTATGAGGGCCATTGCAAACCAGACTAGGCAGGCCGCGCACTGCGGCTTCGCGGACTTCTACGCTGAGCTTCCCGTGCGTTTTGCTGAAAAGCTTGTCTCATTCCTTCCGCAGCCGCTCAAGCAGGTCTTCCTTTCCAACTCGGGCACAGAAGCCGTGGAAGCTGCGTACAAGCTGGCAAGGTGGCACACCAACAAAAAATACGTCATCGCTTTTCGCAGCGCATTCCACGGCCGCACCATGGGCTCGCTGAGCATGACCAACAGCCGTCCGGTGCAGAGGCAGCGCTACGCGCCTTTCCTTCCGGTGAGGCATGTTACCTACCCCTATCCTTACAGGATGAAGATGGATGACGAGGAATGCTCAGACTTCTGCCTCGCGGAGCTGGAGAAAGCAATGAAGAGTCTGGATAGAAGGCTTGCCGCCGTATTTCTTGAGCCGATACAGGGAGAAGGCGGCTATGTCGTCCCTCCGAAAAGTTTTGTCAGGGGCGTCAGAAAATTATGCACTCAAAGAGACGTCCTGCTCTGCGATGACGAGGTGCAGTCAGGCTGCTACCGCACCGGAAAGTTTCTTGCAATATCGAACTTTGGCGTGAAGCCCGACGTAGTTTCGATGAGCAAGGCCATCGGCGGCGGCATGCCCCTTGGCGCGACAGTCTCCAGCAAGAAAATAATGGACTGGCCTCCTGGCAGCCATGCAAACACCTTTGGCGGAAATCTTCTCGCATGCGCAGGCGGCATGGCTTCGCTGGACTTCATGCAGAAGAAAAAGCTGGGCGAGAATGCAGTGCGCCGCGGCCGCGAGATTATTAAAAGGCTGAATGAGATGAAGAGGAGCTATGAAATAGTCGGCGATGTTCGCGGCCTGGGACTGATGATAGGACTCGAGATTGTCGGGTCGAAAAAAACCAGAACACCCTCAGAATCCTTGCGCAACGCAGTGCTCTGCAAGGCCTCGGAGAAGGGCCTTCTGCTTTTGCCTGCAGGGGCGAGAACAAGCGTTATAAGAATATGCCCGCCGTTAATTATTACCAAGGAGCAGGCCCGGCACGGATTAGACATCCTGGAGGATGCAATAAGAGTGGTCAACAATGAAAGAAGACGAGGTTAAAAAATACGTTCCTGGCAGGTGCAACATAGGAAGGCACAACAGGATTTTTCGCTTTGCTTACGGCTTCTTCTTCCTCGCCCTCTCCGTTTACCTGTGGCTGGGCTTTTCTGTCCATGACTTCGGCCCTGTCCCAAAGGCTCTGCTCTTCATCCCGCTCTACGTGGGCTTCCTCGGCGTTTATCAGGCGCTGGCCGGCTTCTGCGTCTGGCACGCGAAGCGCAGGACATACAACATGAAATGAAATACGAGATGGTTTTATGACTCTGCCGAAGGGAAAAGTTTCTTTCAACGACCATTATCTTGCGGACAGAAAACGCGCCAGGCTCATACATGTGGCCGCTATGGTGTCGGCTTTGATAGTCACTGCAATATTTCTTATGGTCCAGGTCTAGCTTATAGCAAATCTCAATGATATTTGAACTTTTGTTGAGTTTGCCATAAAGGAGATCTTGTAATATTGGAGCTCATTTATTTGAGAGATCTCCTATTAGCCGAAAACTATCCTCGCATCAGCTACCTTTCCCATCTTCTCGTTTATAATAAATGGATTGATATCCAGCTCTTCTATTTTTTTGTTCCTGAGGGGGAGCCTTGATACTTTTACCAGCGTATTGACCAGGACTTTCCTGTTGGCCGGTTTCTCGTTGCGTGCGCCGAAGAGCAGCTTGCCGAACTTCAGTTCGTTAATCATCTGCTCCGCATCTGCCGCGGTTATGGGGCACACGCGGAACGTTATGTCCTTGAGCACTTCGACATACTTCCCGCCTATGCCGAAGGCGATCACGTGCCCGAAAGTCTGGTCGTTCTTGATGCCTATAATCACTTCCTTACCCTGCACAAACTCCTGTACAAGAATGCCTTCCAGTTTTATCCTGTTCTTCTTTGCCGCCTCTTTGAGAGCGGTGAATGTGGGCATCAGCTCCCCGGTTCCATGGGCAATGACAACGCCGCCGACATCGCTCTTGTGCAGCGCGTCCTTTGAGATTATTTTCAGAACTACTGGATATTTCAGCTTCTTTGCCGCGGTTACGATGGCGGCAGAATCCCTGCAGAGAAAGCTTTTTGCAACGGGAATATATTTCGCAAGGAACTTCTCCGCTTCGTATTCGGCAAGGATTTTTTTCATTGATATCCATTTGTTTCCGGTCACTTAAAACTTCCTTTGAGCTTTTTGAAAAAAATCTTTAAGTCCCACAGCCGCAGAAAGATAACAATGGACCTGAAAAACTTCTTTTCCGCAAAGAGTATCGCGCTCATAGGCGTTTCGCGCGACCCGAGGAAGGTCGGCCACGTTATTCTCAGGAATTTCGTGGATGGCGATTACAAGGGGAAGATTTTCATTGTCAACCCGAACGCAGAGCAGATACTCGGGTTGCAGTCCTACAGGTCTGTTCTGGACATCAAGGAAAAAATAGATCTTGCGATAATAGCTGTGCCGGCGCCCCTGGTTCCGTCGGTCGTCGGCCAGTGCGGCAAAAAGAAAATAGGCCATGTAATAATAATTACGGCGGGCTTCAAGGAGGTGGGCAACTACAATCTTGACAAAAAGCTCGAAGCGGCGCTGAAAAAGAATAAGGTGCTCGCAATAGGCCCGAACTGCCTCGGCACCTTCGACGCCCACACGAAGATGGACTCTTTGTTCCTGCCTAGGTACAGGCTGCAGAGGCCGAAGGAGGGCGGCATTTCA
Source organism: uncultured archaeon (assembly GCA_964372695.1). Taxonomy (GTDB): domain Archaea; phylum Aenigmatarchaeota; class Aenigmatarchaeia; order GW2011-AR5; family GW2011-AR5; genus JACQNX01. Next base: position 5,149 of record CAYJRV010000049.1, read on the forward strand.
TTCATCTGCCAGAGCGGAGCTGTGGGCTCCGCCATTCTCGACTATGCCACCGACAAGGGCTACGGGTTCTCCAAGTTCGCCAGCTACGGCAATGCCATGAACGTCGACGAGTCGGACCTCCTCAAGTACATGGGCAACGACCCCAAAACGAAAGTCATCTGCATGTACATCGAAGCCATCAAGGACGGTAAGAAGTTCATGGATGTCGCCAGCCGCGTCTCAAGGAAAAAGCCGGTCATCGCAATCAAGGGCGGCAAGACCGAGGAGGGCAGCCGGGCCGCTCTTTCGCATACTGGTTCGCTTGCAGGCTCTGCTGAGATATACTCGTCGGTCTTCAGGCAGTGCAACATCGTCGAGGCGTCCTCGCTGGGGGAGATGTTCGACATCGCGAAGATGTTCGAGATATGCGCGCTGCCAATGGGTCGCCGCGTGCAGGTCATAACCAACGGCGGAGGCTACGGCATCCTCAGCACGGACGCTATAATAATCTCTGGGCTGAAGATGGCCAAGCTCTCGAAAGAAAGCCTGGCGCAGATAAGGAAGCAGATGCCTTCCATAACGACTACAAACCCCATGGACCTTCTCGGCGACGCGACCACCGAGCGCTACCGGGTCGCGATAAATGCGGCCCTGAAGGACTACAACGTGGACATAGTGCTCCTCATAGTTCTCTACCAGACGCCGCTTGTCAGCACAGACATAGTCGACATCATTGTTGAGACAAACGACCTGTGCCAGAAGCCGGTTGCCTGCGTCTCGACGGGCGGGGAGTTCACAGAAACGCTCAAGAAAAACCTGGAAACAAACGGCGTGCCCTGCTACAATTTCCCCGAGGATGCCGTGCGCGCCATCGCGAAGTTCGTAAAATATCATGGTAAGTAGGTTGAATTTGCATGCAAAAAAGATGTATTTTTTGCCGGATAGCGAAAGGCGAGATGCCAACTCACAAAATCTGGGAGGACAAAAACTTCCTAGCTGTTCTTGATGTAAATCCGAATGTAAAAGGCATGGCCCTTGTTATTACAAAGAAGCACTACGACTCCTATGCTTTTGATATGACGGACAAGGAATACTCAAAATTCCTGCTAGCCGCGAAAAAAGTTGCCAAGCTCTTGGACAAGAAGCTCGGCGTGAAGCGAACAGCCATGGTGATGGAAGGTCTCGGGATAAACCATGCCCACATCAAACTGTACCCAGTTCACGGCCTCGGTTCAAAGTTCAGGGAGATTTGGGCAAAGAAGCGCGTTTATTTCAAAAAATATCCGGGCTACATAACAACCCAGCTGGGGCCAAAGGCAAAGGATAAAGATCTTCTCGGCCTCTCCAGGAAACTTAGAAGCAATAAATAGTCGGTAACCCTTAAAACTTGAATGAAAAGCTTATTCTTCTCCAAAATCATTGTAA
>CAYJRV010000050.1:0-6534 GCA_964372695.1 uncultured archaeon
ATATTGGTGCCCTCAAACGAAATGACTGTGCCGCCTTCCGCCTCGAATGCTTTCTTAAATTCTTTGGCTATTAAATTTGACCACTCATCAAATGTATACACAACAGATACATTCCTAACACTCAAATTGTTGTATGCGAATTTTGCCATTGATTGCGCAGCGCCTTCGGTTGAGAAACCTATAGAGAACGTGTAATTGCCAAGATGCGCTATATCATCGTTAGAATCCCAGATAACAACTGAAGAGATTTCATTGGGCTCAAATATCGATGACAAGGCTTTGGCTTCGCTTGCGGCAGCAATAAGAACTACACGAACACTATCAAGTTCTGTTAATTTCCTGCCTGCCTGAACCGCTTTTACAAGGTCTATCGACCCTTCATCCTCGAAAATAACAGTATAGTAAATGCCGTTCTTTTCGTTCAGCTCTTCTCTAGCAAGCTCGATGCCTCTTTGAATCGCTGTTCCGGCCAGACTGAGGTCGCCTGTAAGGTAAAGAATTGCGCCTATCTTAACTTCTTTTTTGCCAGTGACCCGGCCTGTGGGCTGCATTGAGATTAAGCCTGCAAATACCAGCGCAACAACTATGATTACGCCAGCAATTACTATGCCACTTTTCATACTGACCGCACCAAATGTAACTATGAAAAAGTAGCAATATCAATCTATGCTGTCGTTTAACCGACAGCAGCTTTAAGAGCATTGCAGACCTACGATAGTCATGGACAACAAGGAAGTCCTGAAAGAGCTCGGCTTGTCCGAAGGGGAGGCTGCCGTCTACCTGGCCCTCCTCCGGCTCGGCGAAGCGCAGGTAAACAAGATAAAGATTCAAACAAAAATGCACAGGACGACCATATACGACTTCCTTGACAACTTAGCGAAGAAGGGCTTGGTGAGCTACGTAATAAGGAACAACGTGAAGTTCTTTGCAGCTGCGGATCCCTCGCATCTCGACAACTTGGTCAAGGAAAAGAAAGAGCATCTCGATGAGATATTGCCAACGCTTCTGAGGCTTAGCCATCTTGAGAAAAAATCAATGAGGGTTTATGTCTGCGACGGGACAGAGGGCATGAAAACGCTGCTTAACAGGATGCTGCAGCGCAAAGGCGAGCTTCTTGCTTTCGGCATCGATGAAAAGCAATGGGAAAACAGGTTTCCGCACCTTATAAAAGCCTACTTCAAAAAAGAGGGATCTCTGGGTCTGAAAGAGCGGTTAATTACGCAAAAGGGGATAGAGTTTATTTATGACAAGAAAAATCTTGCATACCGTTATATAGACAAGCGGTTTTTCTCGCCTATACCAACGGCAATATTTGGCAATTATGTTGCATTTGTCATATGGGAACCACTGACAATAATAATCATAGAAAACAAAGACCTCGCCGACGCCTACCAGAAGCACTTCGAGCTGCTCTGGAAGATCGCGGACAGGAAGCCGTAATTACGTTGGGCCTTTGTAGGTGAATTCGTTAAGCTCTTTCAGGCTTGTCTTCTCTGTTATGACAAGCGCCTTATCCCAGAGCGCATTGAAATAGTGTGCAAGAGCTGAGGCGAATTCCCTGCTCATTGCATGCATGCCTACCCTGTCATTGCTGTTTCTGGGATTCAGCATATGCACGACAGCCTCTTCCGAATCTCTTATGTGTATCCTGAGTTCCTCAACAGGATAATATCTCACTTTTATGCCACGCCTGATGCCGCTTTTCATCCACTTCAGACCTTGCTCTGTCGGCTTGGTTGCAAGAAAGCGTATCTTTATCCCGTCTGCAAGCCTCGCTGCAACCAACTGGTCGATTTCAGGAAACATCTGCTCATAAGTGTACATGCGACAGTACTCTTTCCTTGTGCGGACCAGCATGCCAGCCACAGTTGAGCGGAGTGAAGCCGAGCCGGCAAGAATACTGACCCTTTCTATGACAGAATCCAGCGACTTGTTGTTCCGTATTTTTTCAAGCTCTACTACAAGATTCTCTTGCAGATTCGACAAGTCGCGAATTTTCTGCGCGCAGAACTGCTTCACTGCTATTTCTGGCCTGACAGCAGAAAATAGCTTGACTTTCCCGGCCTTTTCCACAGCAAAACCGGCGGCAACAAGGTCCCTCAGAATCTCATACGCTCTGCCGTGAGGCACCCCAGATCTTTCGCTGACCTGACGGCCCGTCAGAATGCCGTGTTTCAGCAGCGCCAGGTAAATCATGCCCTGGTACCTTGTCAGGCCGATAGAACTGAAATGTTTTTCTGCATACATCTGCAACTCCTCTAAGTTGTTAGTTATTTATGCAAGTTTATAAAGACTGCAGACATGAACTAAGAATGAATCTTGCAGTGCTCATTATTCTGGTGCTGCTCGCAGTCGGCTGCGTCTCGCAGCAGGCAAATCAGCAGGAAGTTATAAGAATAGGCGTCATCGCCCCGCTGACCGGGCCGCTTGCTGATCTAGGAGAATCCGTAAGGAATTCGATCGAGTTGAACCACGCAAAAAATGCGCCGGCCCGTATAGAGGTAAAATTCGAGGATGACAGAAGCTGCAATCCTGCCGAAGCCGCGACTGCCGCGAACAAGCTCATCAATGTGGACAACGTTTCTGTGCTCATCACTGTCTGCAGCAGCTCGACACTCGCAGCCGTGCCGATAGCTGAATCACATAAAATAACTGTCGTCTCGCCTGTCGCCGCTACCCCGCTGCTCACGAACAAGAGTGCCTACGTATTCAGAATTTCTGCCTCCTCCGTGCTTTCTTCTCAGGAAGCTGCAAAGCTTGCCGCCAATCTCGGCTTCAGGAAGGCTGCGATAATTTACGAGCAAAACGACTATCCTGTAGGATGGAAAAACTCATTCAGAGCAACTTTTGAATCGCTTAACGGAACTGTTGTCGAAGAAGAGGCCTTCAGCTCGGGCGAAACAGACTTCCGGACATACCTGACAAAGGCAAGGGAAAAGAAGCCGGATCTCCTACTTGTGACTGTCCTCTCACCGCTTGCGGGCAGCAATATAGTCAAACAAGCCCGGGAACTCAATATATCGGCACAGATAATAGGCAATGAAATCCTGGCATATCAGGCATTTCTGAAGAACAGCATAGGCTATTCAGAAGACGTATATGCTTCTGTGTACAAATACAACCCTGACTCGGCGGAATTCAGACAGTTCATCCGAGATTACAGCAACATGTTCGGCAAAAATGTCACAGAGGAAATTTACGGCGCCCTAGGGTACGATGCCTATACGCTGGTTCTTGACGCTCTGAAGACCTGTAGCAACAGGGACTGCATAAAAGACTACTTTGACAGCGCCATAAACAAAGAGATAAAAGGAATCAGCGGCAAATTCTATATCAACGAAGAGCATGATGGCATACGCGAGTTCGAGATCCGGAAGATAGAGAACGGAAAAATCGGGAAAGTCGTGATATAATGACGCTTCTGAACGTCAAAAAAGCCACAAAAACGTTCGACGGCATAACGGCTGTCGACAGCTGCAGCTTCGACGTGAAGGAAGGCGAGATCCTTGGCCTGATAGGACCGAACGGCTCCGGCAAGACCACGATGTTCAACCTTATCACTGGCATATACGACCCGGATGGCGGCAACATCTCGTTCAAGGGCGAGGACATAATTCAACTGGGCACATACGAAGTCGCCCAGATGGGCATCGGCCGCACCTTCCAGCTGATAAGGCTCTTCCCGAAGCTCACGACCATGGACAACATGCTCATAGCGCAGAAGTACGCGCACGCGGAGAAGTTCTGGAGCCAGCTCCTGAAGAAGAAGCATGTCGAAGAAGAGGAGAAGAGCAAGAGGGAAAGGGCGATGCAGCTGCTGAAAATGGTCAACCTTGCCGACAAGGCCAACGACCTCGCAGAGAACCTCAGCTACGGCCAGCAGAAGCTGCTGGAGATCGTGAGGGCACTGGCGATGGAACCCGAGCTGCTGCTGCTGGACGAGCCAATCGCAGGCGTGAACCCTACCATGACAAAGCAGATACTCGGCTTAGTCAAAAAACTCAACGAAAGGGGCACGACAATCGTGATAATAGAGCACAACATGAACGTGATGATGAAGTTCTGCGACCGGTTAGTCGTCCTGGACTACGGCAGGGAGATTGCAGCCGGAACGCCTTCGCAGATCAGGAGGAACAAAAAGGTCATAGAAGCGTATCTGGGGAAGAAGTAATTTGCTCTTCAAACATGGAAGCTTAGGAAATCCGCATATATAAAGATTTTTTGGATGATTAGTGATATGCGCTATGCGCTTGTGGCTATGTTTCTCGCGGCTGTTATCATTGTCAGTGGCTGCGTTTCGCAGCAAAGCCAACAGCCAATAAAAATCGGTGCAATCCTACCGCTGACAGGGCAGATAGCTGATTTCGGGAGGTTTGTGAAAGACGGGCTGGAGATGGCAAGGAACGACATAAATGACCCGAATCTGGAGATAATCTACGAGGATAACGAGCTATGCAGTACAGAGCTATCCGTTAGGGAGGCGAGGAAGCTTATAGATGTGAACAAGGTCTCTGCAATAATATCTATGTGCGCAGAGACTGCGCTGGGCATAGCGCCCATAGCCGAAGATAGCAAGGTTGTGTCTTTTTCTGTCGGTGCGCTTCCTGACAGCGTGACGCAGGCAGGGGATTACACATTCAGGAATCAGGTCAGCGCAAAGTATGAAGGTCGGTTTCTTTCAGACTTCGCCCACAGCAGGCTGAACGCAACGACTGCGGCGATATTTTTTGTAAAGAACGACTATGGCGTAGGCGTGAAGGAGGGCTTCAAAAAAGCCTGGATAGAGGCAGGCGGTGCGATTGCTGCGGAAGAGGGCAGCGACACAAACGACAAGGACTTCAGGACGCAGATAGCAAAGATAAAGGCCGCGAACCCTGATGTCGTCTTCGAGATAGCGGAATTCCACGGCCTGTTTGCAAAACAGGCAAAAGAGCTTGGGCTGAACAAGACCGTTCTTTCTATACAGACATTTCAAAATCCGGAAACCTTAACCTCGGCCGGGGACGCAGCTGACGGTATTCTTTACACCTATACGCTTAACGAGAAAAACCTTACTGAAAAACAGAAATTATTTGTCAACAGGTTTAAAGAAAAGTACGGATACGATGCTAATGTAGGAAACTTGAACGCCTATGATGCATTAATGATTCTATACGATTTAGCAAAGAAATGCAACAGCGACTCAACATGCATGAAGGACGGGCTTTACAAGGTAAAGAATTATGAGGGTGTTGAGGGCGTGATAGGTTTTGACGAGAACGGCGATGTCGTGAAGCAGCTTGCGATAAAGACGGTGAGGAACGGAGAGTTTGTGAGTTATGAGGGATGAATGCATAAAAAGACTTGATTGCTATTTCTAGTATGCTACGCGCTGTTCATTTAACCGTGCTGTCAATTGCTGTATTAGTTCTGGTTTCTGGCTGCATTTCCGAGCAGCCGAAGGAATCCGTGAAGATAGGCGCCGTGATAGGGCTGACAGGCCCGGCGGCGTCGCAGGGCGCCTACGGGGCAGAGGCTGCGCAGCTGGCGGAGGAAGACATAAACGCGGCCGGCGGAATAAACGGCAGGCCAGTCAGGATAATAGTCGAAGACAGCGAGACGTCCCCGGCAAAAGGCGTCACGGCCTTCCAGAAGCTCGCGTCCGAGAACGTTGTGGCCGTGGTCTCGACGCTGAGCAGCGTTTCCGTTCCGCTCTCTTACGAGGCTGAGAAAGCGAGAATCCCGCTGATAATGGCGGTTGTCACAGCAAAGAACGCCACACGCGGCAACAGCTACGCGTTCCGCTATTATCTTACCGCAGAAAAGGAAGTCCCGGCCATGGCCGCTTATCTGCGCGGCAAGGGGAAAGCAACAGCCGCAGTCCTTTCGATAAACGACGAGTACGGCGCTTCCAGCTCAGAGGAGTTTGACAAGGCATTTGCCGCAACCGGCGGGCAGGTCGTCGCCGTTGAAAAATTCGCGCCGGCTGACGCCGACTACAGGACGCAGCTGGCAAAAATAAAGGAAAAAACCCCTGACGCAGTTTACATAATCGGCTTCGACCAGCACATCCCTACTATATTCCGCCAGGCCAAAGAACTGGGGCTGAATGCAACATTCGCAACGACTTCCGCACTCACAACACCCGCAACGCAGCAGAGCACCCAGCCCTATGCCGATGTCGTTTACGTAACCGGAGGGGCGTACAATCTTCCGGGCAATGAAAAAGCGGCTGATTTCAGGGAGCGCTACAAAGAAAAATTCGGCCGCGAGCCTGCTGCATACTCGGCATACTTCTACGACGCCTTCATGATAATCAGGGATGCGGCAGAAAAAGGTACTGACGAAGAACCGTTAAGAAAAACAATTGAAAATACAAAATATGTTGGCCTTTTGGGCAACTTTACATTTCTGCCGAATCACGACGCTGACCTGGACGTTTTCGTGTTCCGTCTGCGGAATGCCACGCTGGAGTCTGCAGAGTAATTTCCTGACTACAGAAATCGGTAACCCTTAAAACTTGAATGAAAAGCTTATTCTTCTCCAAAATCATTG
>CAYJRV010000051.1:0-6444 GCA_964372695.1 uncultured archaeon
CTTGACGACGAGCGCCTGCGCTACCCGATAGAGTACATAAGCATGGTCGGCGGCCGCATAACAAGCCTCAAACCCGTGCCTGGCAAGCCAGATTTGCTGACATTCACGTTCACCAGCCAGGAAGGGTTCTCCATCTTCTGCCAGGCCAGGACAGACCTCACAACTAACATCAAGGAAGGGACTATACAGTCGGGCACTGCCAACGGCATCCTGAAGTTCAGCGTGCCCGAGGACCGGAACCTCACCAACACTCGCATCTTCATGACGGTCGAGGAGTGGGATGACGTGGTAATTACGTGATTCATGATTAAAATGACAGTTTAACTCTCAAACAACAGTTTATTATTTCTTTGGCAGAAAGTAAAGCAAGGCGACTGCAATGGCAAAAGCCACATGGAACGGAGTTGTGATAGCGGAGAGCAAGGAGGCCGAGCACGTGGAGGGAAACGTATATTTCCCGCTAGGTTCGGTCAGAATGAAGTTTCTGAAGCCGAGCAAGACGCACACCACATGCTCGTGGAAGGGCGAGGCGGGCTATTATGATGTTGTAGTCAGCGGAAAGGAAAACAAGGACGCAGCATGGTACTACCCGGAGCCGAGCAGGGCCGCGGCAAAAATAAAGAACCACATCGCCTTCTGGAAGGGCGTCGTTGCCGGGAATAACTGCTTTTAAGCTTTTCTGGCATATCTGAGCGATGAAAAATTACGCGAAGCGGCTCATATCCGCGTTCCTGCTCCCGGCTGCGCTGGCGGGAGCTTTGGCGCTTAACGCGAATGCACAGGAAAGCTATGCGGGCCAAAGCACAACGCAGCAGACAACGCAGCAGACAACGCAGAGCCAGCAGGAGAAAAAGGACGAGCCGCAGGCAGGCGACAAGAAGATAAAGGTGAGCGGGCTCGCTGTAAACGGGACACAACTGAGCAATCCCTTCTCCACTTCGACAGCATCGCTTAACTTCATCACGTTCCCTGACGGTAGCGAGCTCTGGCCCGTGTTCGGCCACCGCTATGGAAACAGAGAGCAGGGCTTCGACGCAGGCCTGAAGTACCTGCGGGGGAAAAATCTCCTTCGCATGACGCTGGACCAAAGCTTTCTTGGCGGAAAATCGCGCACCTCCGCCGGACTGGACGGCGACGTATTCCTCGGATCATACGGAAAGTTTGACCTTTCTGTGCTTGGAGACATTTCGACAGTGAAGAAAGAAAACAGGTTCACGAATTTTGGCGTGGGCATGAAGGCCGCATCTGGCGGCAATACATTGTTTGCGCTTTACTCGAACCGCGGCCCAGAAAACAAAAACGGCATCCGGGTCGGATACATATTCAAAGACAGCGACGTTTTTGTGGCTGCACATGCCGATTATACACAAGGCGCGAAGCCGTCATTTGCAGGATATTTCAGCCTCCCGGAAGACAGGTTCATGCTGTCTTACGATGCGAACACCCATACTGTTTCATCCATAAACATAATAACCATAGGAAACGCGCCGCTGCCCAGATATGCAAGGCAGGGATTCCTCGAATCGCAGAACATCCTGACCAGACGGTCGGTAACTGACTCTGACTACACCGTGTATTTCCCGGCGTCCTTCTTCAGTGCGCCGAAAAAAAAGGTCAGTTATGTCATTCGCATCAATCTCGACTATGACACAAAACAGGGAAAACTGAAAAACCTCAAGATGGACAACGCGCTGACAATTGGGCGTGTCGTGTTAAGCCAGAACTACGACAGGGCAACAGGGAAAAACCATTACGGCGGCGGCATTGGCTACAGAATCCTGGGCAACAACTCGGGGTCGTTCACGCCTGTAGTAAAATACGAGAAAGGGACAGGACTCTCAATAGACCTGAACCTCTTTTTCTGAGTTCATAGTAGGTTCGAATAATATCAGAACTTTTAATTTGAACCTGCTATACTGTATGTTCAGCATGAAATGTTCCAAAATCAACTGAACATACTATCATTTAAAAATTCTTGCTGCTATTCTTAGCAATGAACTACCGTCCCTTCGGCAGAACCGGTGCAAAAGTCTCGGATATAGGCATGGGGTGCTGGGCCGTAGGAGGGAACGCCTTCGGCAACAGCTACGGGCAGACCGACGACGCCGAGAGCCTCAAGGCGATAAAGAAAGCTGTCGAGCTCGGGTGCACGTTCTTCGACACCGCGGACGTCTACGGCCACGGGCACAGCGAAGAGCTGCTCGGCCTTGCGCTCCAGAAAATCCGCAGCAATGTCATGATCGCGACAAAGGTTGGCGGCTCCTACATGTACAGCAATAATATCTGGGGCCACGTGAATTTCTCCGAGGAGTACATAAACTTCGCGCTGGAGCAGAGCCTTCTCAGGCTGAGGACAAATTACATCGATGTCTACCAACTGCACAACCCGCCGCTACGCATGATAAGGGAAGGCGAGGTTTTCAGGCCGCTGAAAGAGCTCAAGAAACAAGGAAAGATAAAACTTGTCGGAATATCCGTGTTCACTCTGGACGAGGGCATCGCAGCGCTCGACCATGTCGACAGCGTTCAGTGCGTATTCAACATGCTCGACCCAAGGAACTACGAGCTGATGGAAACCGCGAAGCGCAGGGGCATAGCCATCATCGCAAGGGAGCCGCTGGCAAACGGCTTTCTCTCTGGCAAGTACAACGAAAGGAGCCGCTTTGACAAGACAGACATAAGGAGCAGGATGCCGCCCGAGTACATAGAGGAGATGACCGAGCTTGTCAGCCACATGAAGCAGAGGTTCGCGTCAAGGGAAGGCACAATGGCCCAGATAGCGCTCAAGTACGTGCTGGCCTTCGACTGCGTTTCGACAGTGATACCGGGGGCGAAGACCGGGCAGCAGGCCGAGGAGAACATGAAAGCCTCCGGCATCAAGGCACTGACAGAAGAAGAGATGAATTTTTTGGGGAGCTGAAGATTTAGTCTATAAATGTAATATGCTAATCCCAATACCAGCGCTCACGCTTCTCCAGAATTTCTCTTCTTTTTCGCTCACGATATTCAGCCTCTTTAGTAGCGTTATAATCCCTTTCATCTGCCTCTGCGATCGCTCCCAATAAGCTCGGACTTAACACTTGTTCTACGTAGCTTAGTTGAGAAAGGTATAATAATTCTTTTAGATTTTTGCATTTCTTTGCTTTTTCTGGATCAACTTTGCCTAGTCCAATATTCCATCTTATTAATAACCCATTGACATAATCTTCGAGTGTGTTTACTACCATATCAATGCTGCTGGGCTCCCTAATCTTCATGGTGTATCTTGCCCCATCAAATTTTTCTGGACCTTGATACTTAACAACAGCTCTCAACTCCCCTTTCATTCCTTCCCCACTTAATCTTTCCAAAGAGTCGATTTCGAGCGTTCCTTTCATTTTAACACGTTGAAAGTAATATTCCATAACTTTATATAACTTATGTTGTACTTGAAAGGTACAATAATAGAAAGATTTAAATACAAATTATTGTAATTATAATTTATGGTTCAAAAAGAAGTGCTTTTAGAGATTGGCTTAAGCAATAATGAAACAGAAATATATTTAACTCTGTTGAAGTTGGGTGAAGCTCTGGCTTCCCAAATTGCTGAGGAGACTAAGATCTCAAGACCGCATGTATATGATTCGATTCGTAAAATAATAGAAAAGGGCATGGCAACTTATGTTATCAAAAACGGGAGGAAATACTTCAAACCGACAGACCCTATAAAAATTCTTGATTATGTCAAGGAGAAAGAGTTAGAACTGCAACAAAAAGAAAAAGCAATACGGGAAGCATTACCTGAACTAAGCGTCATGTTTCGGCCATTAAAAGAAAAGCCAAAAGTAGAAGTCTACGAGGGAGGAGAAGGCATTAAAACAATATTGAATGATATCATTAGAACAAGGAAAGAGATGCTTGCGTTTAATACATTGGGAGAAGAATTTCTAAAAGTTATTCCTGAACATTTTCTTGAGAAACACTTCAAAGAACGGAAAAGACTCGGTATAAAATCAAGACAATTTTATACGGAAGGAACTAAAATATTAAAACATAAAATGGCAAGATACAAAAAGATATCTCGAGGATATAACCAAGTTTCTCTATTCGTTTATGGAGACAATGTTGTTATGTTTATTCTTATCGAAAACCCACTGACAATAAAAATTAAAAGTAAAAAAGTAGCAAAACTTTATAAAGCCCAATTCGAATTAATATGGAATTCGGTTTTGTGATATACTACGAAGCAGGCTATCTGTCCTTAGAGCCTATCCCGAAAGGAATAAATACCAGTGCTGCTAATTCATGACCTGCTCCTGCTCCTTTTAGCCTTCTCCCACCTGGCAGGCTGAAAGTTGATTAGTCTTATAAACTTTTTTCTAGTAAGGATCATTATGACAGACGCCAAAGTTGGCGCTGGAATAGGTGTCATGATTCTTAACAGCGGCAACGTTCTTCTGGGAAAACGGCACGAAGACGCTGAAAAGGCATCAAGGCACTGACAGAAGAAGAGATGAATTTTTTGGGGAGCTGAAAGATCCAGCTAACAACTATGATGCAGGCTGCTTTTCAATAAATTTCTTTGTCATTACGTTGCTTGCATTAAGAACTTCTATGCCTATGAGCTTGTTTTTTTCATCAAAATCCAGTATTATGTTATCGTTCAGAGAGATTGTTTTTTTAACTTCGCCTTTTTCTATCTTATCTTTTAGATAGATATAGGCCGCATCCGCGTCTTCGTCATATGTCGTTTTCATTCATTTCACCTAATTAGTATACTGTTATTACCCTTATAAGCGTTTCTTTTTCCACGTAAACGACACTTATAGTTCTGCCATTAATTGTTTTAACAGCTGTCTTCTCCCCATCAAAGCTTGTCTTGACATAGTCTGGTTGGCTGATAATCATTTCAATTGTCTTTTCTTCTACATCTCTTTCGACTCTTCTGACTATTGCATGAATAGTATAAACGATTTTTTTCTTCATAAGATATAATTACTGAAGCTGTATAAATTCTTCTTGTTTCTCATTTTTTCGCTTTCTGACAAACTCTGCCTATTTATCCCCTTTGTCCGATATTATGCAGATGGAAGACGGCAAGATACCCGAAGGCTTTGTTCCGCTTGTAAAAATGGTGATGAAGGAACAGCCGCTCTCATCTTTCCAGCCAAAGACGGACACGAAAATCTGGGCGCAGTTCCTGCGCATAGCGCTTCTCGGAGGCAACCGCTCGGACGCTGAGATAAACTATTTGACTGATATTTTTGGCAAGGCCCTTGATTTTGACTACGTCCTGAAAACGCGCGGCGAGCCGCTAGAAGCGGAGCTGTCCAAGATACTGAGAGCAAAGATGAAGACGGAAAAAAATGGGAAGCTGCTCGCGGCGATGCAGGGACTTGACAACGAGCTGTTCCGCGTCGTCGCATCCATAAAGGGCGGTGCGCGGTACTTCGAGCGGACTAAGATGGGCATAGCAGCGCTGAACAAGCTGACGGCGGACAGGGAGAAGACATGGGAGTTCATCAGCGAGCTGGCCGAGGACCAGGACGTCACGAACGTGAAATTCACTAAGGTCATACTGTGGCTGCACAGCCTTGGTAGGGCGCAGGATTTCTCGCCGCCCAGCAGGCAGATCAAGGACTTCTGCAACAAGGACGTGGGACCGTACTACCGCTTCTACGAGGACGACAAGTATTTCATGGAGAAGATGCAGGAGATCACCGAGGAGATAAAGAAGTCCGTGAAGAAGGCGACGGTCTACGACGTGAGCAAGGCCGCGTTCTATTACCGCGCGTGCAAGAACATGCTTTCCAGCAGCAAGGGCTTCGCCCCGTCGTCGCTGATTAAATTCATGAGAGCTCAAAAGCTGGACTTGAAGAAGCTCTCCACCATGCTCAGCGACGTGAAGAAGCGGGAGCTGCTAGGGAAGAAATTGAATGAGAGGTTTGGATGATTCTCAATTTTAGAGATTTTTTGTAATAATTTTCCAGATATGCCGGAAATTTCATCTCATGGTTACAGACCCGGACCGCCTCGACGAAATCTAAACATAACCCAAGCAGTTTATCATCCAATGTATACAGTTTTCCTTTTTTTGAAACAACCATAGACAAAGTTAGTCTCTGTTTTGCTGAAAGTTGAGGAAAATTCATCTTCTCGAACGATTTCAGATCTCCGTTGCCGTATTCGACTCTCTTTATATTCATTATCGTGTGAAGCCTGTCCATAAAAGGATAGTACTCGTCCTGGGTTTTCCTGTCAAACTGCCATACAAAATTATCACATTCGCCGATGTTTTCTAGACTCATGTATATTTTTTCTTCAATCTCTCCACAAAGAAATTTTTGCAAGCTATTCTTATTTGCTCGTTATTGCTGTGCATCCCTATGAATACGGTAGAATCGATAAATTCGGTTATCTCTAAAACCTGAATGGCTATTTATGTCCAAATTTTTATTGTTTGCG
>CAYJRV010000052.1:0-6363 GCA_964372695.1 uncultured archaeon
GGCTCGCTTCATCCACGGCTTAGAAAGCCGTGGCGTTCGCTTCGCCAGAAGTAAATTGGCATACAGATGGAGGGGGAAGAAAAATGCAAAAGCAATTTTTCTCAACAACGAAGGCAGAAACCATATTTACAATGCAAAAGGCATTTCCTCAATCTCATATCAAAAAGAAGGGAAAAATTATTTTAATGCGCTCGACGGCGAGTTTGCAGCTGCCTTTGTTTCCGGCGGGGATGTTGTGCTGGCCCGCGACCGCTTCGGCCAGGTGCCTCTGCACTACATGATTACCGGAGACGGGTCGGTCCTGGCAGCAAATGAAATAAAGCAGCTGATGAAAAATCCGGAATACAACTACAGGCATGTCCGCGCCGTGCGGGCAGGTCATGTGGTCACAATACCGCTTGCAGGCCGTTTCACTGAAAAAGATATCAGGGAGGAGCGCTACGCAGATTCGTTTTACGGTCTAGGACCCACAGAAGGTTTCATAGAAGAATGGGGAAAAGAGATTCATGGTCGTCTTGTGGGAGAAACTGAAAAGCGTCTGAATTCTTGTTATAATACCTACCAGACCGCACTGGCTCTCTCAGGAGGCATAGACAGCTTCTCTGTGGCGTTAGCCGTCGCGGAGCTTGGAAGGATTCGGGATGTAGAGGCCTACTGCATAAACACCAAGGGTCGTGGCAGCGACTGGCCAAATGCGCAAAAAGCTGCAAAGTATCTTGGCATGAAGCTGAACGAAGTTCGCGCCTCATCACAGAGAACGCTTGACATAATTCCAGATGTGATCTATCTTGCAGAGCTCTACAAGGACTACGACATCTTCTGTGCTGCTGCATGTTACCTGCTGGGCGAGGAGATGCAAAAACACGGTGTTAGCAATATATTCACGGGCGACGGGGCGAACGAATGCTTCCGCGATTACACGAGCTGGGGCTGTTTCGCTGTTGACAGGGAAAAAATCGTAACGCAGGAAATGGGAGCGCGCATACTGGAAGGCCGCAGAGACTCCGATCCTGTCAGGAGCCCGCAGCTCGGTGACGGTTATGCGAAGAGCGCCTCGCGCGGCAGCAAGATCTTCCCTTATTTCGGCATCGACGCATTCAACCCCTTTATTGCCAGCAGCGTCGCTGCTTACATAGCTAAGATTCCTCTTGAGGGTATTGCGCAATGGGACGCCAGTGGCCAGCCGTTGTGGAAAAAACGTATCATGCAAGCAGCATTCCCTGCAGTCCCGGAAGAACTGTTCCCGCTCAAGACCCGCATGCAGGACGGCGTCGGAACCACAGATGTGATCTGCAACATCAGGCGCAGCGACCTGCTTCATCACGGCAGGGAGAACGGCTTTGCCAGATACGGCCGTGGAGCGCTGGATAAAGAATTCCAAGTGCAGAATCCTTATTACTATACAGACCTGTTTCGCGGGTACTTCGAAAACATCTTCATCAGCAAAACTTCTCCGGAAGAAGCAGGAAAAAGGTGGAGCAGGATGCTCGAAGATCTTGAGCTTGCGCCGGGCGGCCGCAGCTGGAAAATGGTTGAGATGTCGCAACAGAAGTAGATATTCCTTCAGTTCTTTTTGAAGATTCCAGAAAACTTTGCTTTCTGGGCACAACGCCCAAGGGAAAGTGGGTTGACAATGGTGTAATCTTTACCAAGTTTCTTTTAGGACATACAAAGGCCTTTTCTTTCCTAAAGAAAAGGGATTTATTATTGGTATTCGCGCCAGGTGTGCCTGCACTTGGTGCAGCGGAAGAACCTCGTCGGGGGCTCATCCGAGCTCCTTGTCTGGATAACAAGGAAAAAGGCCTCGCTGTTCCCGCACTTCTCGCACTCCTTCTCAATCTTCGGCAGGTCAGGGTCGTTCCGCTCGAATACAACGATGTCCTTCTTTTCCTGCTGGGTCACCAGCTTTGCCTGCATTTTCCTGTCCACCACCGAACCGCAGGACCTGCACTGCCTCTTGTTGCCAGCAGGAACCATCATGCCGCCGCATCCGCAGAATTCTATGTCCATTCCAGTTAACTAGTAAGGAAGATTTAAATGTCATTGATAATAATAACACCAAGGACTTTCCGGCAACCCTGCCTGGTTTGTTTTCTTTCGGGCAAAATTCCAAAAAAGAATTCAGCTTCCTTCGTCATTATCCGAAACCAACACTCTCTTTCTGCAAAATGGTTATAGATGTCAAAACAATCTGTTTTTAAACCCTGCGCACAAATGTAATTGATGAAATTCGAGGAGATGGGATTCGACGAGCGCATCCTGAAGGCGCTGAAGGAAATGAGCTTCGCGCAGCCCACGGAGATCCAGGAGAAATCCATACCCCTTGTCATGAAAGGCCACGACGTGATAGGCCAGTCAATGACAGGCTCGGGCAAGACGCTGGCCTTCGGCGCGCCGATCCTGCACAAGCTGGAGCACGGAAAGGGTGTACAGGCGCTGATAATCACGCCGACTCGCGAGCTGGCTGACCAGATTTCTATGCATATGAAGAAGTTCTCGAAGCACATCAAGGCGACCATATGCGAGGTCTTCGGCGGGGTCTCAATAGAGCCCCAGATCGCCAACCTGAGGCACGCTGACATCGTCGTCGGCACGCCGGGCCGCATACTTGACCACCTGAACCGCGGGACCATAGACCTGCGCCGCGTCAGGTTCCTCGTGCTGGACGAGGCCGACCGCATGCTGGACATGGGCTTCATCGACGACATCAAGCGCATACTTTTCCACCTTCCGAAGCAGCGGCAGACCATGCTCTTCTCGGCCACGATGCCGCCGGAGATAGAGTTCCTCGCGAGAAGATTCATGAACAGTCCCGTCAAGATAAAGACCCAGTCCTTCGTCTCCAGCCGCAAAATGAAGCAGTACTATTATGATGCCAAACAGAGCGACAAACTCTCGCTGCTCGTGCACCTGATAAATAAGGAGAAGCCGCACCTGGCCATAGTCTTCTGCAACACGAAGCGCAACACGGATTTCGTTGCCCGCGTGCTTGTAGAAAACGGTGTGGAGGCGAATCCGATACACGGCGACATGTCGCAGGCTGCCCGAATGAATGCCCTGCAGGGCTTCCACCGCGGCCAGCCGCACGTGCTCGTCGCAACTGATGTCGCGGCCCGCGGCCTTGACATCAAGAACGTGTCACACATATTCAACTACGACCTCCCCGCAGACGCCGAGAACTACACCCACCGCATCGGCCGCACGGCCCGCATAGGCAAGGAGGGGAAGGTGATATCGCTCCTGAGCGCTGAGGACCACGAGTCTTTCAGGCGCATCCTGCGCACGCACGACGTCGAAAAAGTGGTCGAGAAGGAATACCCGAAAATAAAAGCTGTTCCAAGCCGCAGGCCCTACGGAAGGGAACTTGGCCGCGGAAGAGGATTCGGCCGCGGCCCGCCGAGGCGGAGAAGATATTGATTTTGCTGTTCATTAGAATTTTATAAAAATACTGGCAAAAGCATACAACGCTGGTGCAAGAAGATTCGAACTGGAAGAGCAGCGAAACAAAGATGCCAGTTTCTATCTACAAGCTGCTGCCAGACTTCAAGATCCTGGACCAGTTGTACTAGCAGGACAACAACATTTAAGCAGCTATTCTCAGAAAATTCTAGAACTTCCACAACCAAAAGGAAAGGTAGAAAGGCTCATGGATCGGTTAGGTTACAATATTTAATTACAACTGCCTGATATTGCCGGCTGCAAAACATCTTATCTGGAGTTTTTATAATCCCGGCAACCAAATGTTTAGAATGTTAAAAGAATATATCACAATTGTCGACAACGTGCACGAAGAAGCGCCTGACGTGAAGACTATAAGGCTCAGGTTCCAGGAAGGTCATGATTTCTCCTTCCGCGTTGGCCAGTACGTTCTCGTGCATATACCCATGGAAAGGGAGCAAGAAACAAAGCCCTACTCGATCTCGACGCTGCCTTCCGAGCTTTTGGAGACAAACTGCATAGAACTCTGCATCAAGCGCGTCGAGGGCGGCTTCGCGTCGACATATATGCACAGCCTGAAGCCCGGCGACCGGCTCCATGTGAGCGGGCCCATGGGCCGTTTCCTGTTCACGGAACCGCCTGACAGCGACATTGTCTTCCTTGCGACAGGCACGGGAGTCTCGCCCCTGCGCAGCATGATAAGGCGAGCTTTCGAGACCGGCACGAACAAAGAGATGTGGCTCTTCTTTGGCGCCCGCACCGAGAAGGAGATCATCTGGCGGCAGGAATTTGAGAGGCTGACAAAGCAGCATGAAAACTTCCACTACATACCTGTGCTCAGCCGCGAGCAGTGGCCAGGCGAGACGGGCTACGTCCAGGATGTCATGAAGAGGAAGTTTGCGGACTACACTGGAAAGGACTACTACATAGCGGGCGTCAAGCCCATGGTCGAGCAGGTCGCCGCGCTGCTCCAGGAGCTCGGCGTCCCGGCAGAGCGGGTCCATACGGAGAAGTTTGTGTAGTCTTTTTCTTTTTAACTTCCAAGCCGCAAAATATTTGAATGCGGAAAGAAATAATACGTTATCTGATTGATGATGCCTGCAAAAATTACTTCAATGAAATTGAACCGGGCAAAGTAAAGATACTGGTTACAAACAACTACAGGTGGAAAGGGAGGAGGAGGATCTGCGGCATCTGGAAATGGAAGCCAATAACAATACACTTCGACAGTGAATATCTCAGGAATTCTGACATCGGCTCGATAAATGGAAAGGTGTTTCACGAGCTCATGCATGTGAGACTCCATCTCGCCAAGAAACGGCAGCCAAGAAATGCCCGCGAAGAACTGGAGATTGACAAGGAAGCGGAAAAAGCTTTTGGCCAACTGAGAAGAAAAAATTCAGACCTTATCCATAAGCTGGAAAAACCGAAATGAATCTTTTATCCTACCTCGTCTCCTCAAGCTCGGCCAGCGCCTCATCCAGATGGTCGTTGAACTCGGGCTGCAGCTGCTGGTCAGGCGGCGCGCTTGGCGTTGTGCTAGTATTAACTATTTGGTTGTTTTGGCCTGTTTGCTGTGCATTCTGCCCGGACTGCACGCATCCGGCTATTGCTATGACAAAAACAAGCAGCGCAGCTATCGTTATCACTTTACCTCTTTTACGAACTCCTTCCATATGTCCCTCACTCCCAGGATCACGTTTTTCTTGTCGTCAAGCGTCCTGACCTCGTTGAACTTTATCTTGGCGGACTCGACCAGCGTTACGAAATCTGTCGCCGTCTGCAGGTCTGTCCTTCCCTCGGCAAGCCATTCCTCGGCCTTCTCCTCAAGCTCGTAGAGCCTGAATATAACAAGTTGGTAGGTCTTTTGGTTAAACTCCTGTCTGCAGGCGTCCTTGTCGGCCCTCTGGCCGCATTGCTCGGCAAAACTGCTCCTCATATCTATGGTTTCCTTAGCGCACGCCACCCTTTTATCGGAATCATTGTAAATCTGGCACTGCCTTAGTTGCTGGTAGCCGTTA
The DNA here is from genome assembly GCA_964372695.1 of uncultured archaeon. Lineage (GTDB taxonomy): Archaea > Aenigmatarchaeota > Aenigmatarchaeia > GW2011-AR5 > GW2011-AR5 > JACQNX01. The sequence continues at coordinate 5,460 of CAYJRV010000052.1, forward strand.
ACGCAGGCATCCTGCTCCTGACCGGAAAGCACTGCGCACTGCTCCGGCAGGTACTGAAGCGCAAGCTGGCCTTCCTGCTCCTCCCCGCTCAGGCTGAGCCTGCACTTCACTCGGTCGAACATAGATATGAAGTCTGCACACCTGAATTTTTTCTTTTCTGCCTGGGCAGCCGCCTGCTGGCACGAAGCGGAGTCCGCGACTATGTACCTGCCCGTGCAGCGGGTGTCCCTGATCTCTATTGTTTCCAACGGTGTACCGTAGTCAGCTGCAACAATTTTCTTCCCGGAGTCGTTGCTGAATTTTATGTTAAGTCCGCCGCTGCGGGCTTTCTTGTCGTAGAACAGCGTCCTGCCGTTCGAATCCTTGAAGCCGATCTTAATGTTGTCGAGATCGGTGTTTGGCGCGCTGTAAACGGCCATGATGCCATTTGCAGTTCTGGTGCAGCTCTCTATCTTTATGTTCGAGAGCTTGCAACTGAATGACAGCCCCGGGCACATGACGCGCTGGCCGTTCACCTCGTAGTCGCCGGCTTCATTGAACAGTGCCTCCTCGGACTGGAAGCTGTATCCAACCCACCAGCCCGGCACGCCGAAGGCCGCGCCGTCAGGCAGCTTCCGCGCCTCTATCGGCTGCTCGGTGTTGGCCGACTCGAACTGGATAGCGCCGCTCGAGAGGCATGCAAGCTTGCACACGCCGCCGCAGCTTGAGCCGCCTCCGCCACCGCCGCCCGAACCGCCGCCCGAGGAGCCGCCACCGCCACCGCCGCCTATGGCGAAGGCTGATGCGGAGAAAGCAAGCAAGAGTAGGACGAGAAAATAACGTTTCATGCAGTTAATAAAACTAAGAAAGCTTTAATGTACTGAAAAAACGTCTCGTAGCTGTGCTTGGCTGATGGTTTGGTTCT
>CAYJRV010000053.1:0-6300 GCA_964372695.1 uncultured archaeon
TCCAAAATATCATCCATGCAATGGCGCTGCACCAACTGCGGGTGCGTCCACGAGGCCGAGGAAATGCCGCATCTCTGCCAGGTCTGCGGCTCTGCCCACCATCTGGAGCCCGTGGATTTCTCCGAGAAGCCGAGGCCGAAGATAAGGAAGGAAGACCTTGAGGAATGAGATTTATATACTGGTTTCGATAAAAGGAATGCATGGAACGTGTTGTTTTCTCCAGCTATCATGAAGCTGTTGACGAGCTTGAGGCAGCCGGCTTCAAAGTTGATTTCCCAAGAATCACGCCAGTAAAGGACGTGGTTAACGCAAACCCGCCGCCAGGCTACCCGCAATGGGTCGGGCCAAGGGTATTGGGGCATCTGCATCCGAGCGGTACTGTATATCTCAATGTCACGGTATTTCCCCTTATGCTTGAAGACCAGGAAAGGATAAGAGAACTGCCTCATTTGGCGCTGGGAAAAATAAATGAGCCGGGTAAGCCTGACGTGGAAGATGAGACGAAGACTCTGTTCGGCACTCTGGCCGCATCTGAAGAACATGCTCCTGTCTTTAGATATTTCTAAAGTCCCAAAACATTTTAAAGTGCCGCAGGCAAAGATATTGCATGGCCGACGACCAGGAACGCTTTGAGCGCAGGAAGAAGCGCTACCGCGGCTTCAAGAAGGGCTTCGAGAGGAGCCGCTACGCCAAGAAGAAAAACTAATTCTTGGAAAGAACGAACAGAGCATTGCTTATCCTGTGAAAATAATGGGGCTGGAATCCCAAGATTTTTAGCTTGTCGGTCTTGAAGCCGGCTGATTCAAAAATATTGCACCAGTCGGTTAATTTCTGGCATCCAAAAGGGAAATTCATGCCTTCAACGCCCATTATCAGGGCATTGCTCAAAAAATCAACGATATTTATTATGCCTTTTTGTGTTTCTAAATCAAAACTAAGGAATTTCTTGAAATCGGGCTGTTTTGACGCGGCATTTTTTATGGTGTCAATGCCACTGAGTTTCAGCTTGCGGCTTTCACTGCCAAATACTACATCCTCAACAACAATAATTTTTTCTCCAATAAGCAGTTTGGCGCGGTTCAAAAACAAAATCATATCATTTGGTTTATTGCCCACATGATGAAGGACTGCATACATCATCCCTATATCATGACGTGGGATAGACACCTTTGTAGGTTTCAAAATATCCATTTTATAGAAAGTGAACGATTTTGATTCCTTTATTTCAGGGGTCCTCCAGTCTAATACATCAATTCCCGAGACTTTCATTTTACCGTAATGAGTGGCAATATGCTGCGCAAGGTCCCCGGAGCCGCATCCAAAATCAAGAAAACTGGTGTAATGCTTAAAATAAGGTTCAATTTGCCTGATTATTGACTTAATTTTAGTTTTTGTTTTATAGATTTCATAGGCTTCATCAAATTCATTGAACCATAGAGACATTCTATACGGGTTTGCTCTGCTCAATTCTGCAGTCTTCTGATATAAAAGTTGAGGGTTTTTCATGTCAGCCAGTTGGCTGAATATGTAATTCACTAGCCGCGCTGTCTTGTTTTTAATATGACTTTTGTTAAGGGCTTTTGCGCGGGGGTGGTGAAACAATATTGCATCGTAATAATTCCCGATCATCGTGTTTTAACGAAATTTCGCGCTGGAGGATTGTTGAATGCCTTGAAAAAATGAGTGATAGTAAAGTGTCGACTATCGCCAGAAAGTGCGTTTTGCATACAAAGTTATTGAAGTCATAGTATTAAATTCAATTTGTCTTTCCAAATAGTCATTTTTAAGTCAAACAAAAACAAATAATAAGCATGATCATTAAGTCCGGAGTGCTCGAGGTTATAGAGAAGTTTAATAAGTCCAATCACGGCACTCGCGCCGAGTTCGTCAGTTCAAAGGCGGACCAGATAGTAATCAGGTTTTCGGGCCTCTTTTGCCGCAACGCCGATGATTGCTACGAGTTCCCGGCCTTTCGCGCCCTGCTGGAGGCCAAGGTCCTGCGGCAGGTGAACATTAAGGAATCCGTACGCACCGGCCCTGAAGAGCACCGTGTGGTGTACACTATTGGCGAGGATGGCCCCGCAGAGACGATATTAAATATTTTGGGCAGGTATGATGAGGGTGTGGAGACGCCTGGCGGGGAGTTCGAGGACTGATGAACGATGTAATGAAGGCTGTTATAGATAAGTTCAACGAGAAGTCAGGAAACCAGTTAGCCAGGCTTATCAGCGACGACGGCGACTCTTTCCGGGTGGAGTTCTCAGAAGAAGCGCGCATCAAGGAGTTTCATGATTTCGTGAAGAAAGCGACAAAAAAATCGGTGATTGTCCAGCCTATCGAGAACATCTTCGGTTCCGGCTGCCTGGCCCGCATATTCTTCGAGAAGCCTGTCGCCGATGAGATCATTGCCATCTTCGAGAAATATGACAGCGGAGCGCCTGTCCGCGGCGTCGAGAGCTGCTCGGACGGCTGCAACTCGCGGGAATGATATTTATAAGCTTTGGGCAGTGATAAATATCTGCGGATCTGTGTTCCCACTTTTCACAACAATGGCTTCGGGTGCGCAACCGGCCTATAGGAAGTAAGAGTCGTAAGCTCTGCTCCAAAGGCAGACGGTGCGCCCCTTTCCGTGTTTCTGTTCATAAATCCGGGCGTGGTTTAATGATAAAGGGCATAGCTTTCGACCTTGACGGCGTGCTCATAGATTCCGAACAGGTCTGGTATGAGGTTCATCGCAACGTTTTTGCCGAATACGGGGTCATGATTTCCGAGGAAGACCACAAGAATTTCTGGATCAGGACAAGCCTGGGCACCCGCGGCATCACGAGAAAACACGGAATCGGCTACGACGAGGTGATGTCGAAAATGGCAAAGGAAGGGCTGAGGCTCGCGGGCAGGATAAAGCCGATGCCCGGCGCCCTTGAACTGATCAGCCGCCTGGAGCCTCATGTCAGCTTTGCCATCGTGTCGTATGCCATGAAATACGCGGTGCGCCATTCCATAGGGCAGCTTGGCATAGCAGAAAAAATAAGTGTCATCATAACGAACGCGGATGTTGCCAACAACAAGCCGCACCCCGAGCCATATTTCAAAGCCGCGCAAATGCTCGGCATGAAGCCCGAGGAATGCGTCGCTGTTGAGAACTCTGAAAAAGGCGTCTTGTCAGCAAAGGCTGCCGGCATGAGTTGCATCGCAATTCCGAACAAATGGACAGATGACGGCGATTTTTCCAGGGCAGACAAATCAATTAAAAGCTTAAATGAGATAACGTTAGAACTTATAGGACAGCTTGGAGGAAAATGAAAATGCCTTTGCCGCCGGGAATAAAGCAGATAAACGATTACCTATGGGAATTCCCAAAGGTCGTGAAGCAGGGCGTGCCCATGCAGGTGCCCGCCCGCGTCATCGGCTCGAAGTCCATCATAGACCAGATGGATGCGCAGGTCTATGACCAGATCACAAATGTCGCTACGTTGCCAGGAATAATCAATTACGCCTATTGCATGTCCGATGGCCACAGCGGGTACGGATTTCCGATAGGCGGCGTCGCTGCCATGGACCTTGAGAAAGGAGTAATATCGCCTGGCGGGATCGGGTTCGATATAAATTGCGGCATGCGCCTTGTCACCACAAACCTCACAGAGAAGGATGTCAGGCCCAAGCTGAAACAGCTTGTCAATCTGCTCTTCGAGCGCGTCCCCGCAGGCGTCGGCAGCCAGGGCTTCGTAAAGCTGAACAAGACGCAGTTCCGGGACATAATCGACAGGGGCGCCAACTGGTGCATCGAGCAGGGCTACGGCTGGGAAGAGGACATGAAGCGCACGGAGGAGGAAGGCTGCGCCAAAGGAGCTGACAGCACGAAGGTGAGCACCAAGGCAATCGAGCGTGGCCTCGAGCAGATAGGCACGCTCGGCTCAGGCAACCATTATCTGGAGATACAGACAATAAAGCCCGGGCACATTTTTGACGAGCATGCAGCTAAGACTTTTGGAATAACAGGCGAAGGCCAGATAGTCGTCATGTTCCACTGCGGAAGCCGCGGCTTCGGTCACCAAGTTGCGACAGACTACCTGAATGTTTTCCTCGATGTCATGGAGAAGAAATACGGCATCAAGATACTGGACAAGGAGTTGGCCTGCGCTCCTTTCTCAAGCCCTGAGGGGCAAAATTATTTTGCAGCCATGAAGTGCGGGCTCAACATGAGCTTCGCCAACAGGCAGGTCATTCTTCACCGCATCCGCGAATGCTTCTCAAAGATCTTTGGCAAGTCAGCCGAAGAGATGGAGATGCACCAGGTCTACGACGTTGCCCACAATACTGCAAAAGTGGAGCGCCATAATGTCAACGGACAGGAGAAAGAAGTGCTTGTCCATCGCAAGGGCGCAACGCGCGCCTTCGGCCCTGGCCGTCCTGAGATACCTGCAATCTACAGGGAAGTCGGCCAGCCTGTCATAATCGGCGGCTCCATGGAAACCGGTTCCTATTTGCTTGTGGGCACTGAAAAAGCCATGCAGGAAACCTTCGGCACGACATGCCACGGCTCCGGCCGCACGATGAGCAGGACGCGGGCGAAGCAGCTCTTCCGCGGCGACCAGCTGCAGAAAGACATGGAGAAACGCGGCATCTACGTGAAGACAACGTCCTTCTCGGGCCTTGCCGAGGAGGCCGGCGCGGCCTACAAGGACATAGATGAGGTCATTAATTCCGTCCACAACGCCGGGATCTCGAAAAAGGTCGTCAAGTTCACGCCTATCGGGAATGTGAAAGGTTAGGCATCTCTTTTTTGGCCGCTTTCATGCGGTCCGACAGATTTGTTGAACGTCGAGTATTTTGTCCAGAAAGCGAGCTGAAGCATGTGGCCGCTGGTTTCATATTTGTCTGCAAGATCAAAAGCGAAGCTTTCCAATTCCAGATATTTCCCGCCCCTTATCGGCATTTTTCTTTTCTTGGATTTCTTGCCTTCATCCGACCTGTCGACACGGTAGCGTTCTATTTCAAAAGGGTATCCATGGAAGTACATGGCGGTTGCCATCCTGGTATCTATGGGAACCAGGTTTTCCGAACCGCACATTCTTAGCAAAAGGGAAGCTGTCTTTTTTCCGAAGCCGTCCACGTCGCGTATAAGTTCTTCCCTGAGACGAACCTCGTTATCTCTGCCTGTCCTGATGCCGTTTCCAATTCTCTGACAGAGATCCAAATCGGTCCATTCGGCAGAAAGTTTGTAGATCCATTTCGACTTTGTAGGATTGAATACTGCGCCTTTCATTATCCTGCCAAATTTCTCGTTGTTGCCCAACATATTTTCCGGCGTGTCAAGACCCTCTGATAATATCGAGCTGAATATTTCAATCTGCCTTAGATAGTCCTGGAACGATGCCAGGAGGCAGTAAACAGCCCCTCGGAAAAGCCCGTCATCAGTAAGACTCTTCCCTGAGCCTAAGACTATTCTTGATTCCGTATCGTACATTTCGCGGGCGTTGCTGAAATCTCTTTCCGTTAGAAACAAGCCTGAAACACTCTCTACACCATATAGCCTTCCGCTTTTCCGGACCCGCCGTAAAGCTGTTCTTTCATCATATAACACGCTGTCGGCTGTCTGTAACATGTGTTCTAGAATGCCTGCAATTATTTAAACAATCATTTCTTAATCGTTTCCCTCTAATCTGTATTCTATGAAAACTCCCGTAATCATCATAACAGGCTACCTCGGCGCTGGCAAGACCACGCTGCTGCGGCGCATAATCAGCCAGGCGGACAGGAAGCTGGCAGTGATCATGAACGAGTTCGGCCAGGTCAGCGTTGACGGCGCAGTCATCCGTGGGAAAAACATAGACATGGTAGAACTCTCCGGCGGCTGCGTATGCTGCTCCCTGACAGGAGAGCTCGAAGCGGCCATTAAAGAAATAAGGGAACGTGTAAACCCCGACCTTATCGTCATCGAAACGACAGGCGTGGCAGAGCCCGATGCGATCGTCGGCGACATCTTGGAGAACCTGGAAGGCGTGCGGCTGGATTCCGTCATCACGGTCGCAGATGCAGATTCTTTGGTCAGATATCCGAGCATAGGCCACACAGGACGCGTCCAGATGGAGATGGCTGACGTGCTGCTGCTGAACAAGACCGACCTTGTCAATGAAGAGCAGCTTGCTGAAATAAGGAAAAGGCTTGGGGAACTGAACGAACATGCGATAATAATTGAAGCTGTCAAGTGCGATGTCGATCTTGGCCGGCTGCTTGAGATCAGAAATCCCCGGAAGCTGCACGAGAAGCACGACCACGAGCATGTCAAGGAAGATGCGA
>CAYJRV010000054.1:0-6290 GCA_964372695.1 uncultured archaeon
GGAAAGAAAAGCAGAATTAATAAATACATGGTAATTTCGACAGTGCTCTTGCTCATAGGGGCGGTTTTGACGGTATTATCGTAATGCCGCTCATCGCTTCATCGCCCTCAGCCTTCTGCATCGCTCTTCCACAGGCGGGTGTGTGCTGAACAGGGAGAGCATCGAGCCGCCTGAGAACGGGTTTACTATGAACAGGTGCGACGTCGCTGCGTTGCCCCGCATCTTCCCGCTGTGCGCTGATATCTTCTCAAGCGCGCTTGCGAGCTTCAGCGGGTCTGAGAGCAGCGCCCCGCTGTGGTCAGCGCCGAATTCCCTTGTCCTCGATATTGCCAGCCTCACCAGCGAGGCAGCCAGCGGCGCAAGCACAAATAGCAGGATGAAGCTGAGCGCGTTCCTGTTCTCGTTGTTGCCGAAATAGAAAGCATATGCAATCCATGACACAGCGCCTGCGATTACAGCAGCTACTGTTGACACAAGCGTGTCCCTGTTCTTGATGTGGCTGATTTCATGCGCCAGTACTGCCTCCATCTCGTCATCATTGAGGCTGTGAAGAAGGCCACGCGTGACAGCGACTGCCGAGTGCTTGGGGCTTCTCCCTGTTGCAAATGCATTAGGGATATCCATCTCGACAATATACGTTTTTGGCTTTGGGATACCAGCCTTTTTGGCGATTTTCTCAACGATCGAATTGATCTTCTTGTCCTGCAACGGCTTTGCCCTGTACATCCACAGCACTATCCTGTCAGAATACCAGTACGAGAAGAGATTGAGCGCAAGGGCCAGCGCCAGGCCCACGGTAAGCCCAAAGAGCCCCCCAAACCAGAATCCTACGGCAAGGAATATCGCTGTCAGCAAGCCCAGCAGCAGAGTTGTTTTTACAAATGAGCCCATTTTTCATCCCACCAGATATTTCTTGTACATTTCCATCCAGTCTATTCTGCCTGCTATGTATTTTTTTTGCATGGCATGATTATTTAAGAGTTGCTTTATGAGCGCCGCGGCACTTTTTGCCGTTTTCCTGCTGGTGTCGATCTCGGCGATGTTTTTGTTCCAGCCCGCGGCTTCGATGACTATGCTGTCTAGTATTTCGGCCTGGACGTTTTCCATTATTTTTTCCGCGCTCCATCCCCTTTTCTTCAGCCTGCCCTCAAGGACGGCAGGGTTCGTCCTCAGGACGACGCACAGGTCTGACCTGGCATAATGGGCAAGCAGGCCCTCGATGATGCAGCTCTTCTTTTTGCCCAGCATTTTTCTGATGTTCTTGCCAAGAAGCTTCTCGTCCACGATGCGCGACTTCCTTTTCCTGTCGTACGACGACTTTATTTTCTTCTTGTTTACAAGGTCATTGATAGAAACGACACTGTAGCCTGTTAGCTTCGCCAACTCCTTCGCGACGGCCGTCTTGCCTGTACCGGGCACGCCGGTGATTGTGATGATCATATGTATTTTTTGGCAATCGTTTATTTATGCTCGAATATAATTAAGAATGCCGTTTCTGCCAAACAGATTGGAAAAATTTTTCAGAATCCGTGTAATTCCTATTGCAATGTAGTCATTGCCCAGACATCTATTTGCAGGAGGCCGAGGAATTTGGTCTTTGGCTCGTCCATTTTCTTTGCACGCAGATATAATGAAATTGCCTCTTTTGTCCGTTTTATCAGCTCGTCATGGTTTTTGGCCTGAGTATGGCAGCCTGGCAGTTCTACTACATCAGAAATCAGATACCCATCTTCCACTTGTTCCACTATAATGTTGAATGTTTTCGCCATAAGCTAAATATCATGAGATTGTTTATCTTGCCGACATTGAAAACTGCTGTCTTTAGACAGCAGATGAAACACAATGTCGGCGGGATCACATCTTCCAACAAACCAGCACCTTCAGGTGCTGGTATTAAGGAAGATATGATAAGCTTTTTGCGGTTCTGAACTTATAGATAACTGCGAAACTTAGGTGGCGTATTATCAGCAGTTTCCTGTATGCAAACTGCGTAATGCATGCCACGCAAATTGCGCAGTTTACTATATTCCGCTTCTTATGCCCTTAATGCCTTTTCATGGGCATATTTTATACCCAAAAAACGAAAAGTGCTCGGTTATTCCATTACTTTCCGGCCAGCCTTATCCTGCGCGTCCTGCCCCTGCCCTTCCCGACGCTCTCCGTCTCGACAAGCTTCCTGTTTTTCATCCTCTGAAGCACGCGGTAGAACTTCGCGTAGCTGGCGCCGGTTATTTTTCTGTAATCTTCATAGAGTTCGCCTGATTCTCTGCTCTTCCTCTTGAGCATGCCAAGGAGTATTTTCTCGTCGTCCGGCATGGCTGACGAGGCAGGAACCTCGAAGCTCTTCAGCGCCGCATTCACGTGCGCTTCCGTTATTTTCCTCGACGACGCCTTCTCCGCAAGGAGCGCAGATTTTTTCAGGAGCTCGATGCCGTGCCTCAGGTCGGATGCTGCTCCGGCTATCTTCTCCAGCAGCGTGTCTGATATGACGTTGGCGAAAAGTCCCTGTAGAGCCCTCGCTTTCAGTATCTGCTTCATCTCTTCTTTCCTGTAAGGGTAGAATTCTATTGCGCTTGAAACGAAGCTTGACCTCACCTTGTCTTCAAGCCTGTGCAGCTCGTTATTCGCTGATACGCACCAGACGGCTGCTCTTGTCTTCGGGTAGATCTCGTGCGATCTCAACAGCTCATAGAGCACGGCGTTGGTCTGCCTCGCGTCGTAAAAATTCATGTCGTCCAGCGCTATGATCAGCACCTTTTTTTCCTTCTCCAGCCTGCAAAAAACTCTGTCGTAGAGCGAGGCCACTGGCATCCCGCTCTCCGGAGGCACGAAGCCGAAGAGTTTCTTGTGTATCTCACCGAGTATCCTGTACTGGGAGTTGTATATCTGGCAATTGACATGCACCAGCAGTGCCCTGCTCGCTTCTTCCTGCAGTTTGCCAAATGTAATCTTGACTGCAGTGGTCTTGCCTGTGGCCGGCCTGCCGAATATGAACGCGTGGCCCGGCTTGCTCCCGCGCAGCGCCGGCTTGGCGCAGGCTGCCAGCTCCCTCATCTGCGCGTCCCTGAACAGAAAGTCCTCCGGCAGCCACGCCGGGTCGAAGACAGATTCGTCGCGGAAGAGCGTCTCTTCGGGCTTGAGCTTCATTACATGCATTTGTGGGAGAACCTATAAGAAATAATTATGCCGCAGCGTAGAATTTGCAGGACCATCTGCACACACCCAGTTTGCCGTTTGCAGTTTCTCTCTTGACATCGCCTTCTCTGTCCATGAGCCTGCTTGCGATGAGAATGTCGTGAAGTACTGCGACTTCTGTTGTTTCATTGCCCTGTGTCACCATAAGCGTCCTGTAATTGCCGCCGTTTTCGCCGCCATTGATTACATTTTCGTTGCGGCAGCAATAGTACTGGTGGAGGCCGTGCCTCTTCAGTTCCTTTCCGATGAAGTCGTTGCCGTCCACCGCCAATGCATATCTGCACGTTTCCCATGACCGTTCTGCCATGCAATATTCTATGCCTCGAAATTTCTTAAGATCTTTTTAGTCATACTTTTTGGCATCACTTTTCACTTTTCAGCCGCCTGGCTCACCTCTTTATAAGGCGGCTGGCAATTCATGTTAGCCGATGGCGAACAGGTCCAAAAACTAAAGTGAGGCGCATTTCAAGGCGCAATTGTTTGTGTTCGCCGGCAAAGAAGCAACGCTTCTTTGGAGCCCGGAAAACGGGAGTGCCGGGCTTGCTGCCCCGATCCCGAAAAAAAGGTGATGCCCATGAGAAAGAAAACGAAAGTCGCTGTGAAGTCCGAGAGGAGTGCTGGAATCTCGGCACTTTATATTCAACATTGTTTAAAATCAATTTCTATCATAAACAATGTTGGTATCCCATCTTCTCAGAAACTTTTGGATTTAGATGGTGGTATACAAAGAAGATGCGATATTCAAAGTCTGTTTAATGCAGGAGAATCGGTTCTGCTTAACAGGAGGTAGTGAAAAATGCCGTTCGAGAAGCTTGCCCAGATCAGGTACGAGCAGTACCTTGCCGAGAAAAAGAAAGCCGAAAAGAAATAGTCTTTTTCTGTCCAGGGGTGTGGTCAGCCCCGCTTTTTTATCGCGGCAGGAGGTGTGTAGATGAGAAAGGCAAAAAGAAAGAGAAGAGGCTTTGGCATTGCCAAGGGCATCGGCCCGTACAAAAAGGAGAAACAAAGCGATTTCGATTAGGCGGTCATATGATAGAAAAACTTGAAGAGGAAATAAATCTATCGTCTAACAAAATTTTAACGAAATCGTTGAAGAACCGTTTTAATTCATCACTCTAATAAGAGGTTATCCCTAAAAGCTGAATGCTGATGTAATTTTTTAATCAGCAGAAACCCGTTCGTTTTTTACTCCGTATTTTCACGTTATAAGACGGCTATCAAAAACAGAGAAGTTCTGGCATTCAACTTTTTCCAGTTACCTAATAAAATCGTGGTTTCTATGTCTTCTGCCCCTAGAACTTACTCTATGATCTTCATCGTCTCGTGCTGTGTATACTTTCAATTCTATTCCCACAGCCCCATCTTCTTGTTTTCTGTTTCCATTATAACCTAATCTCAAAGTTCCAGAGCAGTCTTGAGCCATTATGTTCAGGATTTCCACTTCTTCTTTTGTTTCAGGAACTAAACAATAGGACGCCCTATGATTAATATAAGGTTCTCCCAATGGAACTTCATATCGTTTTATTTTCATTTTATTTCCTCCTTACGTGTGTTATAAACAGCAAGTATTTAAATCTTTCGTTTTTCACTACTCTAAAGAAACAACGTCAACCTCCTAAAAATGTTCACCCACCAACTTGCTCCGCTAACGCTCCGAGCCACATTGCATCCCCGACCTTCGCAAGTTTGCCCTGCCGCTGCTTCAGTCTGCGCCCATGATAATCTCCGCCGCCTGCGGCCTTCAATTCGATTTATATGTTTCTGGCTGTATACTGAATTACATAAGTTATTCGACATATTATAATGTCATTCAGATATACCAAAGACATTATCCTGTATAAAAATTAATGTCTTTGAGTATAGTATGGTCATTGTGGTGCCATGTTCGACCTGCTATCCGCTGTTCTTGTAGTCACAGGGCTCATAGCCTTCGAGATCATAACCAGCGTGGACAACGCCGTGATAAACGCCGAAGTCCTCAACACGATGTCCAGGCGCGCCCGCCGGTGGTTCCTGACATGGGGCATACTCCTCTCTGTCTTCCTGGTGCGCGGCCTGCTGCCCTGGCTGATAATATGGGGAACTACGCCCTCGCTGGGCCCGGTGGGCGCCTGGACGGCAGCCTTCAGCAGCGACCCTGCGGTCGCCGAAGCCATAGAAATGTCGGCGCCTCCTCTGCTGGCGCTCGGCGGCATGTTCCTGATATTCCTCTTCCTGCACTGGCTCTTCCTCGAGCCAAAGAACTACGGCCTGCGGGGCGAGAAGCGCATAGAGAGGCATGGCGTATGGTTTTTTGCCGTTGTCTCCCTGCTGCTCAGCGCGGTGACATGGTTTGCCATAAACAGGAACCCTGCGATGGCCTTCGGCGCGGTCATGGGCTCCACTATATTCTTCATAGTCCACGGCTTCCGCGAGAACGCTGCCAAGCGCGAGAAGGAGCTCATGGGATCCGGCCTTGGAGACTGGAGCAAGATCCTTTATCTGGAAGTCCTGGACACCAGCTTCTCGATAGACGGCGTCCTGGGCGCGTTCGCCTTCACGCTCGCGGTCCCGCTCATACTCATAGGCAACGGCGTCGGCGCGATAGCCGTGCGCCAGCTCACTGTCAGCAATATTGAGCGCGTCAAGCGCTACAAGTACCTGAAGAACGGCGCCATGTATTCCATCTTCGTCCTCGGCTGGGTCATGCTGCTAAACGCGTTCGGCTTCCACATACCTGAGTGGGCCTCCCCGGTGGTGACCTTCGTCGTGATAGGCTTCTTCTTCTGGAAGTCGAAGAAGGAGCTGGGTGCGGCGGGGCAGAAGAAACTGAACTGAATCAGCTGCTTTACATTAGTTTTAAGACGTTGATACCTGTTCCGTAAGCGGTATCTTCCAGCATTTTAACATATTCTATGAGATTTTTCGGGCCTTTTTCGATTTGATCAACCAGTTTTTTAAATTTTGGTGTCGTCTCTTCTGACGTAACTATACAACTAATTGAAATGACTGGGCCTTCATGCGGTTTTGTGCAGATTGCCGCAAACAGTCTACCGGCCATTTCACGGAGTTCATCGAGCCCGAGAGATTTCATCCTTTCATCTATGAAAACCCCC
>CAYJRV010000055.1:0-6078 GCA_964372695.1 uncultured archaeon
ACGGCTATGCCGCAGTCGCCGCCCCCGGCTCCGGAGAGCTTGCCCGTTGCGCCGCAGTCTGCCGCTATATCGGAGAGCAATTTCAGCTCAGGCGTCTCTATGTTCACTCCACTCGCCTTCCCGAGCTCGGCGAGAAGGTTCTCGTTCTCGAGCAGGTGAAGGGTGAAGCTGTTGTAGTCCCTTTTGGAAAAGGCACTGATAGCTCTGCCCGCAGTCGCGGCGATTTCATTATAAAGCCTGTGATATTCCTTCTCATTTTTAGTCTTGAACTCGTTCATCTGCTTTATCATGGCTGAAGTCGAGGCCGAGTCGCCTGTCCAGCCGACGAGCAGGCGGAAGTCTTCCGGGATCTCCAGTTCCTTGATAACGAGGCTTGGCCATTTCTCGGATACGATATCAGAAAGCTTCTCGCCTGCTTCCACTTTTTTCACGAGCCAGTCCGGGTCGAAGCGCGAGTAAACGAAGAGCCCACCATATGCGGAAGCTGCAACATCGAAGGCCGAGCCGACCTTGCCCTGGGCGTAGAAGTGCGCTATCGTTGCGAGCTTGTAGATTTCTTCTTTTTTCGCCTTGTAACCAAGAAAGTCCAGGATAGCAGCAACCGCGGCAACTACAACTGCAGCCGAGGAGCCGAAGCCGACTTTTTTCAGTTCGCCATTGACTTCGAACTGCGTGTCTTTGCTGGTTGTCAATATCTTGAATGGCCTGAACCCGCTGCCGCTCTCCTCCGAGAATTTCAGCGCCGTCTCGATGGCCATCGCCAGGAGCTTCAACGTTTCCTTGGACTTGTCGTCCAGGTTCATGAAATTCAGCCTGCCGCCAGACAGCTTTGCCCTGGCATCGTGTATCTTGAATTCTTCAGCTGTCACGGAGATGCCATCGTAGCCGGATAAAGGCTCAACAGAAACGTGAATGCGGTTGTTGACCGCGGCTACAAGGCCCCTGTTCCCGACCTCAAGCACCGCCCACTCGCCAGAGATGAATAGCTTTCCGGGAGCGCTGTAGTGAACTGGCATGGCAATCACATTACGAATTAGTTGCTAAGCTTATCTCAGAAATGCTTAAATAAATGATTTGTTTATAGCTTATCGTGTGATCAAATGACGGATGAAGCAAAGATAGGTAAACATTACGATAGAGTGGAGTTCCAAAAAGGGCCAGTGATATACAGCAGATCAGACCTTTACGATGCGATGTTTCAACTCGGGAGCTTTATACAGCGGGAGGAACTTTACACAATTATGGATGCAATGTGCGGCGCCGGCCTGGTCGGAAAAGAGATATCTAAAAGGCTTGCAGACCAAGAAATAGCCCATTTGGTTCACTATGTCGATGTTGCCGAAGAGAAACTCAGAAAACTTGCGGCAGAAGGAAACATTACAACCAAGGCAAGCGTTTTTGAACTTCCTTATGAACAGAATTTTTTTGACAGGGTTTATTCGCGGTTTGGTGTTAAAAACTATCCGCCTGAAGAGCAAAAAGATATATTTAGACGGTTCAGGTTCGTAATGAAGTCTGACGGGATATTTGTTTTGTGCGACATGGAATCTCCTACGGAAGCCTACGAATTTATGCAGGTAGAAAGGCGTGAAAAGCATGGATATACCGGCCTCGAAGGCAGTGAGCCTCACATACCCACAAGAGATTTGTGGTTCGAATTGATGAGGGAAAGCGGCTTTGAGCCACAAAGGGTCAGCGAAACAAAATCTTACGTGACAACAACCGACTGGGTAAAATCAAGACAAATGACAGAAGATGGCCTTGCTAAAATGAATGCGTTCTTGCTCGCAGCGCCTGAAGAGGCAAAGAGAGCATTAAACATAAGGGAAGATGGCGGGCTGGTAAAAATAGACTATCCTGTTGTTGTTATTTCTGCAACTGTTGCTTAGTTCTCAACCCTCACGCCCTCGACGGCCAGATCAGCCTTGAATGGCTCGAAACCAAGGCCACGGATTGCGGAAACAACCTTTTCCGGGTTCTCGTGCCAGGCAAGCATGACGCCGCCGTAGCATGCGCCGCACATCTTTGCCGCGCCGCCAAGAGAAAGCACTTTTTTGTAAATAGCGTCTGTTTCTGGAATTGACAAACCGAAAGACGAGAGGATTTCGTTTGTCCTGTTGATTATTTCCTTCATCCTGGCATAGTCCTTTCTTTTCAGGACTTCCTTCATCTCGTGCGTCATTTTTTCGAGCTCCTGCATCTTCGGGTTGCGCTCCGCTTCAGGAATGTTCCTCACCATCTGCACAAGCTCTCCGGTGGACTTCTCGAGCTGCTTAGTGTAGGCAAAAACAAAGTTCTCGAGCTTGTGCGGGATCTCATTCCTTAAAGGAATTATGACGTTCTTTGGCTGCGCCTTCTGGAACCATATCAGGCCGCCGTAGCATGACGCAGTATTGTCGCCACCTGAAGGCGTGCCGTGGATGAGCTTCTCGCACTCGTAGGCGATATTGTTCACTTGCTCGAGGCTCAGGTTTTTGCTATACAACTCGCTGGCTGCCTTTGCTATGGCAACAGCTGCTGCAGCCGATGAGCCCAAGCCGGAGCCTGTAGGGATATCGCATCTTGTAATGTGAACAGAAATTCCACTCCCTGCGCCCGTCATTTTTAGGACGATTCCCAGAAGAGCTTTCCAGTAAGTATTATAAGTTCCTCCTTCCTTTGCCCATGATAAGAGATCCGAGAAATTGCCTTTTTCCTTGCAGGATTCCCATAATCTATTCGCATGCTCCGCAGCTTCCACGCATTCTTCAGGCTGCCATTCCCGCAGAGAATCCCATCTGGCATCCTTCAGAACAACGTTGCCTGATTTTTCCGCCTCGACGTAAATGCGCCTGCCAACTGCCGCGATGATCGCCGGGTGGCCGTAGACAACGGCGTGCTCTCCAATCAGATGGACTTTTGCCGGGGCCGAAACCAGAACCATGCTTATCACGATAATCGAAGTCTTTTTAAAAGCTCTGGTTTGGCTTTCAACTCGCTGAATATCTGGACGCTGGCGGGCGTGAACTTCTCTGTTTTCAGCATTTCCATGATTTTGCCGAAGGAGAAGAATTTTACAAAGTCTACTTCTTCCTTATTCACCTTGAACGGCCCCTCATGCCTGCCAGCGAAGACGCGGATGAACTCGTTGTCGTTGCCTGTGTATTTCCTGAAATCGAAGAGTTTTCTTAGCCTGGTTGAAATTCCAAGCTCCTCCTTGAGCTCGCGCCTTGCAGCCGACTCGTAAGTTTCGCCGGCATCTAGGTGGCCCGCCGCAGCGTCTATCCAGAAACCTTTGTACAAATCCTTGGTCATGCTCCGCTTCTGGAGCAGCATCTCGCCCCCTGAATTAAGTATGATTACGTGTGTTGCGCGGTGCCACAGGCCTCTTGCGTGGACCTCGCTGCGCGGCGCTTTGCCGATGACTTTGTTGTCCTTGTCGACCACGTCGAAGATTTCTTCGGTTTTGCCTATCGTTGGTTCGTCGGCCGTTTGTTTGATAACCTCTTCAAATTTCTTTTTTGTAACAACCTTTATTCCCAAGGATTTTGCCTTGTCTCTTTGCTGCTTTGTGCTATAGCCCCAGTCAACCATCACCATCTTTACACCGAGACCTTTTATGTTCAAGAGCTGTCCAAGGTTATCCTCTATAAAAACTATTTCGTCCAGATGTGCACCAAACTTTTTGGAAATAAATTTCATATGGTCTTTCTTGTCCATTGAGAATTCTTTCGGCAGAATATTTTCCTCATTTATATTTAATCCGTAGCTTTTCAGCAGAAGCTGTGTCGCTTTCTTGTCCTTTGCCGTGACAATTACGATTGTAAATTCTTTCATCAACTTCCTAATTATTTTAGGCATCCCTTCAAACGGTGGGTTAAGACTTATCCATTGCTTCATGTTTCTCTGCAGTTTTCCCCTTTCTTCATAAAATCTCCTGTGAAATTCCTTGCCTCTTTTTGCGTTTTTTCTCATTTCTGCTGCAAATGTAGAAAACGAGATCCTATCAAAGTCGGCCTTTGGGTTTTGCAGAATCGTCAATATTGTATAGTAATCATCCGCATGCTTGACGTAAGGCCTTGCCTTTCTGAATTGCTCCCGTATCCTTTTTGTGTCGCCTATTGTTTCTCCTAATTGCCTGAATGCTGGGAGCGATATTAAATAGCACTCATTTTCTGAATCGGCTATAACTCCGTCGAAATCAAACGCAATAACCTTGATCATTATTAATCTCAGAAAAGATGGCTATTAGAAAGCTTCGCGCCCTCGCCCGGCCTGCAGACTATCGTCTTCAGAACGCCTTCAAGTTCCTGCACCCTTTGCTGCACTTCTTTCTCGTTTTCCCTGAGGCACATCACCTTTACATTCGGGCCTGCGTCCATCGTGAAATAGGCCGGAATGCCGTCCTCGCGCATCTGCCTGACGGCGTGTATGATCTCCATTGTCGCGGGTATCCAGTATATTATCGGCGGCTTTGTGGTGATCATTGTGGCGTGCATCTTCAGGCAGTTAAGCTCCGCCGTCTCGGCGACCTTGACGAAGTCTTTTTCCCTGATCCCGCTCCTCACGGCGTCCAGGTCCTGATCAACCGTATCGAGCCAGCTTTTATAATAGGGGCACGTTGCAACTGTCTGGGCCATGCCGCCTCGGCTGCTGACGGGCTTCTTCTTCATATCAACTATTGTCGTGACCATGCGAAAACCGGGCCAATAGTCCTTTCCCGCGATCTCCTCTGCGTAACTGTCGCTGCCGTCATCCAGTTGGCCGCGGTGCCATTCGACGAATCCACCGAATATCGAGCGGCAGGCAGAGCCGGAACCCTGCCTTGTCAGGATAGACAACTGCCTTGGCTCTAGCTTCAGACCAGCTGCCGCACACGCTGCGACTGTGAGCGCAGAGAAGCCCGATGCCGAGGAAGCCAGGCCTGCGGCCACCGGAAAGTTCGACTCTGAAACAACGCGTGCGTGCCCGCTTATCCCGGCCAGCCTGCATATCCGGTCAAGATGGCCGTGAATATCCTTTTCATCCTTCTTGAAGTCCTCGTCGTTTATTATGACTGTATGCTCATTTTGCCCCTCGGAAAACTCGACTGTGGTTTTCGTTGTCATGTCCTCGCATGTCATCGATATGCTGCCGTTCTGCGGGAGTATGGGGTCGGAACTGCGCTTGCCCCAGTACTTCACGAGCGCTATGTTTGCGTTGGCAACTGCAGTTGCTTTCATGGTACCCTTTGCTCCTGCGTCGCAAATCGTACCGCCATATTAATTTTCATGGTTCTAGGTTGAATGGAATCTTTTTAAGCATTTCCCGGATAATGAAAAATATGACGTACAATGCTGCATTCTTCGGCGCGCATGAGAGATACTTCCTAGTTCTGAAAGAGGTTTTCGGCGAGCAGAAGGCGCTAGAGATCGTGACAAAGGTGATGGAAGCCAATCTCGGAAAATCGTATTCGTCCATGGGTTTCGAAAAATGTAATCCTCGGGATTTCGCGCGCGTTGTCGGGGAAAGGGACAAGAGCGTTGGACTTGATGTCAGGTTCCCTGTTGTTTCAGATAGCAAAATCATATATCAGTTCCACACAGACCCGTTTCCCGGATTAAAAGGTCATGTTGAGCCGGAGAAGCTGGACGCGACCTACATGCGATTCAAGGTCGAATTCCTTCTCGGCCAGGGCTGGACTTACAGGACGACGAAGCACCTGTGGAAAGGCTACGCCTTCACGGAGCACGTTATTGAGAAATTATGATGTTTCTTTTGGGAAATACAAAGACCTTTTCTTTCCTAAAGAAAAGGGATTTGCAATGGGCTCGCCCAGATTCGAACTGGGGATCTCTACCGTGTGAAGGTAGCGTTTACTACAAAATTGTCATCTGCAGTCTGCGTTGCTGACTGAGATCTCAAAGACCTTCGGTCTTTGCAGATAGCCACTAGACTACGAGCCCTTAACATCAAAAACACTTAGCTCAAAACTTTTTAAACAGGCTGAACAATGAATTATTATGAACCTTACAACAGAGGAGAAGTACGCAGCATTCCTGATAGCGGCGCTTTTCATAGCAGGCGTCTGGTTCTTCGTGCTCAGGGACGCGCTTGTCT
>CAYJRV010000056.1:0-6013 GCA_964372695.1 uncultured archaeon
ACGTGTCTTCCGGCAGCAGAAGGGAAGGAATAGCTCGCAAGCTTTTCAAGAAATTTGAGGCCGTTGCAGAAAAGAAAGGGTGCCTGATGATAATATCGAGTGCCGAAGAAACGAATGGCGTCTCATTGAAGATGCACAGAGCGCTCGGCTTGAAAGAGTGCGGCTTCATTTCAGGCCTGCCAAACACCTGCGGCAAAGAGATATTCTTTTCGAAAAAGCTGGAAAATGCAGCGTAATTCCTGCGTAATTCTGGCGTGCGCAAGCTTTATTAACGGCTTTTACCAATGACTAATAAGCAGTTCCGGCATGCGCATGAAGCACGAAGTGCTTATTGTTTGTCTGAACTGCCCCTATAGGAGGAGATGTATAGATGGTATTGGTTGACATCTTGGCCAATCTTACAGCGGGAGCAGTGGGATTCCTGCCGTCTCTTGTGAGCGCAGTCATCCTGCTGGTAATCGGCCTTGTTGTCGGCAAGATAGTGGGGCGCGTTGTCAAGGAAGTGCTTGACCGCGTTCGCTTGGACTATTACGTGTCCGAGACGCACAAGCCGGCGATAAGCCTCAGCAGCCTGTTTTCGGTCATTGCGCGATGGTGGATTTACCTTGCGTTCATCGCGGCAGCGCTCTCGACGCAGGTGCTTGGAATAGCCTCTCTCGCCCTGTGGATAGCCGAGGTACAGGCCTTCATACCAAGAATAATCGGGGCAGCCGTAATACTGGTCGTCGGCTATGTGCTCGCTGAGTACATCAGGGGTCACATAAAGAAGGGTCCGACGCTCTATGGAGCTCTCGTGGGCAAAGTTCTGTTCTTCTTTGTCCTCTACGTGTCCATAGCACTGGCGCTTCCGATACTCGGGATCTCGTCGGCACTCATCAGCAACATACTGCTGGTGATAATCGCTTCCGTCGGTCTGGGAGTTGCGCTGGCGCTCGGCCTTGGTTTGAAGGACGCGGTATCCGACGTATCCAAGAGATATGTCAAGAAGATGAAAGTTTAGGGATTTTTTCTTTTCCCCTTACCTTATTTTGATTGGAGGCAGCCGAAGCTCTTTTCTGCTTAAATAACTTGGCTGTATACCGGCCGTTTCTGGAAGAGTGGTTTCTGTCACGCTTTTTCTCTGGAATACAATATTTAATGGTTTGGTTTCCAATAGAAGTAACTGATGCGCTACAGTCTTCGGCTCTAACACGGGAATAAGGCGAATTCGAAGAATGCGCTCGTAGTCTAATGGCAGGATACGACCTTGCCAAGGTCGCGATTCGGGTTCGAATCCCGACGGGCGCACTGCAAATATTTAAGCAGGGAAAACCAATTCTTTACCGGTAGTTATGCTGTTCAGGAAGGACGAAGACATGAAGAAGGACATGAAGGACATCAAGCGCGCCGTCGAAGATGCAGAGCAACTTCCGGCGGAAGACGAGATGCCCTTCTCCTCAGTCCGCCCATTTCCGGCGAAAGAAATGCACCAGGAACCGAGCGCCCCGCTTTTTGTCAAGGTCGAGAAGTACAGGGAGGTCATCTCGAACATACAGGAGATGAAGCTCTTCGTCGCGGGCGTGAAGGACATTTTCGCTATCATGCAGGAGATCGAGCACATAAGGGCCGAGGCGCTGAATACGATGAAGGTCACGGTCCAGCGCCTTGAGAAGTCCGTGGTCGAGATGGATGCCGAACTCCTCAGGCCGCGCGGCGTGAACATCTCGCCCTTCCCGCACGGCGAGGAGGAGGCGAAGCACATCGAGTCCTCTCTCAGTGAGCTGCAGAAGCAGCTGCTAGAGCTGAGGCAGGAGATCCAGGGCATACGCTAAAAACTATTTTTTTGAAAACACCCTAAGAAGACGGCCCTCATCTTCATCAAAGTAGCACCCGCAGTCGACTGCATACCTGAATGTAAGCTTCCACTGCCCGTCATCGTTTTTTACGTATTCTCTTTGGACTAGGCTCTGCGCTATCAGCGCATAAGCCCCCTCAACATGCCTTTTTGCCCGCTCGCACAAAAAATAATCCAGTTCGTCGCTGCTGGAAAAGAACGTCTTTTTTGTCTTTAAAACGCCTTTTGCTTGGTGGGATGGAATTAGCACTTTTGCGCCGCCTGTAAAATCATCCGCCGTGTGCAGCCGCGGATTCAGCTTTCTTGTAAGTGCGGCGTCGCTATTAAAAAACTGAATGTATTCGTTGAGCAGACCTTCTATGCGCCCTTTTTCCTTGGCGTTGAAACTTTCATAATGATCCTGCTGCTCATTGGTTCTTTCAGACCCTTTTTCATATGCCGCTTTACTTATTGCCGCCTCTTGCGCGGGGCTTTTCTGCCTGTAAATTGTGTAGCAGGATCCGGCGGCTATGGCAGACAGTGCCAGCGCTGCAGTTGCAAACAACCCTATTTTTTGATACGTTTTCAACGGCTTTTTAAGAAACTGCATTTTAATAGAATCCCGGAAAATAATTTAAATGAATGTTGCGGAGGTAGCCAAGCCTGGTCAAAGGCGCAAGGACCATCTTGAGTTATGACAAAAGATGATTGCGACACTCAAGTTTAGCCTTTGGCCATTTCAGATGGCCAATGAGTTATCTTGTCGGTAATTGACGTGCGAGCACGTTTGTCGGCAATAGTCCGTTCGGCGGTTCGAATCCGCCCCTCCGCATTCTCAACCTTTTTAAGTCTTTCTGTGTTACTTACTTCTTGGTAATGACTCATGAAAGGCGAGGACGACTTTGTAATATTCCTTGTGGTAGGGCTCATGATCATAGCCATACTGCTGGCTGTGTTCAACTTCGGTTTCGACTTCAGTTCGCAGGGCAAGAGCGGGAAGATCAGGCCGGGAATAGCCATATTCAACCTCTCGACAGCCGTACATGTGGGCCCCGAGCAGATCTCGGCGCTGAGGACTTTTTCCTTCAGCTTTGACGCCGGAAACATGCGCGAGTCCAGGCAGATAGACCTCGGCTCGCAGTCGCTCGAGAACGGCTTATTTTTCGGCGAGAAGTCAGTGAATTACAGGCTGCTTGTAACCAGCCCCTCGCGGCTGGACATATCGTTCAGGGTGGCTAAGTCCAACATGCTCGAGCCCATGGTCATACAGGTCAATGGCCACACGGTTGACAGCCGCATATACCAGGCGGGCGAGTACCTTGTGCACGTCGACAACGCCCTGCTCTCGGACGACATGCTCGTCTCCATAAAGGCGGCAAGTTCGGGCTGGCGCGTCTGGGCGCCAAATATCTACGAGCTCCAGGATGTGCGCATAGGGACCGAAGGCTTCGTTGAGAGCGGCTCGAATTTCGTGTTCGACCTGGACCAGGAGGTCGGTTCGTTCACCTTCGGGAAGGTGGACATCGCGCTGGCAAGGAACGTCGGCAGGCTTGACGTGAACCTCAACTCCAGGAAAATATACTCGCAGCCGCCTGCAAGCGCGGTCTCTGCGCAGTTCCTCAGGTCGGACCTGCTTCGCGGGGAAAACATAATTAACATCGCCGCCGGCGAGGATTCCGAGTTCAGCGGCACGGCGGTGGTAAGCATATTTTATCTGAAAGAGCGCGTCTTCGAGCTGCGCACGCCGCTGAACCTGAGCCAGGCGGAATTCAACGACATGAACAGGACGGTGATAAGGTTCAACGCGGTCAACGTGGCAAGACCCGGCGGCCTGGCGATAAAGATAGAGAACCCCGGCGGAGTCACGTTCCGCGAGTTCGCAGCGGTCAACGGCGACACGAGCTTCGAGTTCGAGGTGCCGCGAGGCCAGCTGGTCGCTGGATTCAACGTCCTTTCCATCACGAGCCTCGACTCAGCGATATTCGACGTCACGGACCTGGATGTCAAGCTGAGATAATTTGGCCGGGTCAGTTGTTGAGTTGTTGAATAGCGATTCTTTCCGTCGCCTTTTCTTAAAGAAATCCCTGTTATAGCAAGTGACAGAAATATTCAGACAAAATTCTGTCCTTGCTATAAGGAGACGACATTAGAATTGTTTGAAAACTAATGTCATCGACTATATCTGATGCAAAACCACCGGAAATAAATGATCCCACACTCAGCAATTAATAGGTATTTGACCAATAGCTTACAATGGAAGACGTTGGGCCGAGGATCCGGAGCATAGAGAGGGAGATAGAGCGCCTGAAGACGCAGTTCAGTCTCGGCAAGGCATCGCTGGATTTCTCCAAGAAGAAAATAAAGGAGCTCGAGAAACAACTCTCAGCTCTGGCGCGGCAGCTGCCCGAAGCGGAGCGCGACACCTACCTTCTGAGGAAGGAGTTCGGAAAGGAACTTTTATAAACTGCGGACCTGGGCAATCTGAATATTGTCACTACTTATATATAACAAAAAAGCGATATCTTTATATACTCCCCGGCTATAATTACTACTATTAAGTAAATAATGGTGTTGTTATGGCTAAGCACAAGCTGACGGCAGGGGAATTCACAAGAAGAGTAGGCTCTTATTTGGCCGGGTACACGGCGGGATTCATGGGCCATCTTGGCGCCTGGGGCGTTGCCCTAGGAAGCGGAGACGGCTATACTGGAAAGTTGTACGATGGTCTTGTAGCCGCGCCGCGGCTAGTTGAATATGGTGAAAAAGTCTACAAAGATGCTGAGCGTATTCTGCAGGTAAACAAAGGTTTCGAGATGATGGGAAGCGGAGCAAGCAGCGCATGGGAATCGTTAAAGGATCTGGAATTTAGCCAGGCATGGGACAGTCTTATGCACGGCGCAGGCGGCGTAAAAGAAGTCTACGGGGTTCTCAAGGACCTGGACTACAGCGGCATGTGGCACGCTGTGGTAAATTTCGCAAACAATATTTCTGACCGGGATAGGCTTCTGGAAACTGCAGCAGCAGCAGCTACTGTTTTTGCCTTGGGCTGGACAGCAAAGCACGCCCTGCACTTCTACGCAACGCGCGGCCAGGGAGACACTATTATAGCTAACTGGAAAAGAGGGCTAGGTCAAAAAATGTTTCGGCGCTTCAGGAAACATCCAGAGGACATGCTTGTTTACGCAGGCGAGGCTGCTGATGAATTAGCCGGAAAAGCAGGAAGTAGACCGGAATCTGGATACAGAAGGATCAGGGGAGACGATATCGTCCTGACAGAAGACGAAATGCAGACTTACGACACTGCCGATCAGGACGTCCTCTTGTAGTGATTCGTATGGAAACGCAAAGCAAAAGATTGAAAACAGCCTCATACGGCCAAATATAGTTACTACTAATAGATAGTGAAAAATAGATAAGCTTAAATAGTTGCCGGTTATTATTACTAAGATCAAAATGAGGTTGGAGGTAATGAAAAATGAAAATGTATAAAATGTTTGCACCGTTTGCACTGGGGACTGCTTTGGCGTTGACTGGATGCGCATCAAAAAAAGAACCGGCACCGCAAAATCTGGACAAACCTGGACAAAGTTATAGCGCCTCGGACAGTTCCTTGGGAAAATACAGGAATATTTTGGAAGGCACCAAGTCTGAGGGTTTTATACCGGCGGCTATCATTCTATTCAGCCAGTCAGGCGAAGCTTACAGAAACATGACGCCTGCGCAAAAGAGCGAATGCACTGCATGCGTTGAAAGCCTCGCTGCTACGTTGGCGGAATATGCATTTGAGACTAGGGACGCGAATCCAGGCATTAAGAATGCTATGGGTGTCAAAGCGGGCGCTCCTGTCAGGATACCAAGAATGCCTCTGGGAAACGGTACATATGCCCCTGAAACGACGGAAAATGCGGGGCTTGGTGCTGTTGCAAGAGAATTGAACAGGCGGGCAATGGAATATAACAGGTCACTGGGCTGCTCCGACGAAAAAGTTCCTGGCCTGTACCCGGCTGCGAATGTGATGGTAACAATAGTTGGCAACGACCCGGAGCTCCTTAACAGGATTGCTATAGAAGCGGGAAAATTCAAGCCTAAGCCAATGTCAAAGTGACGCATCAGAAAAATAGGGGAAAAATATAAAAGGCGATAATCATGAAAACAATGACAATGAACTGCTCGAAATGCGACTACGGCTGGACAGCTAGG
>CAYJRV010000057.1:0-5962 GCA_964372695.1 uncultured archaeon
CCTTCTGCAGCGGCATTTTTCCCGCGAGTTCCAGAAGCTTCTGGTTCTCTATTACAATCACGGTGTCGCAGGTTTCCCTTAGGTTTGTGAGGCCCTCTTCTGCCTTGATGATGCGCGCGCCCTCCAGCTTGAACGGCAGCGTCACGGCGCCTATAACTATAGCCCCGCTCTCCTTTGCCAGCCTTGCGACGACTGGCGCAGCCCCTGTCCCGGTTCCGCCTCCGAGGCCACAGGTCACGAAAACCAGGTCCACTCCTGAGAGTACCTGCCTCAGGTCGTTCTTGCTCTCCAGGGCCGCGTTCTTCCCTATCTCCGGATAGCCGCCTGCGCCCAGGCCCTTTGTCAGCGACTTGCCGATGAGAATCTTGTTGTGCGCCTTTGTTATCATAAGGTGCTTTGCGTCCGTGTTTATCGCCAGCGTGCTGGCGCCTTCCAGGCCTTTATTAAATAGTGCTGTTATTGTGTTGTTTCCGCCGCCGCCGCATCCGACAATGGCGATCTTGGCCTTCTGGGCCTCAAAATCCGTAACGTTATCGAAATTTGCCATGTGTTGAACCCCCGTTCCTCAATATTTGCCGTTGAATTATTGTCTTGAAAAGATAGATCGCACCAGCGAAATGCTATTTTAATAGCAAATCTATCTTATTCTCTAGTCCAACACGTAGTTTGTCCAAGAACTCGTGATTCCATTGTCCGATTCAGAATTGTCCAGATTCTGAATATGTCATTTTTCTAGGCGACAAGGCTGTCCAGGCCTTGCCAATACTCTTTTCTTTCTTCGCCCGCTATATAAAGCATTTATGTTGCCTGACGTATATTTTTGGGAATAGAGCAGGCAGGCGGGAAACCAAAAAACATCATCGCTTATGATACTGATTCAGCGGAAATAGAAAGAATAACTACAAGAGCTCTAGAACGGGGAAAATTTACAGAAGAGTAAACTGCTTTACAATTTGATGATAACTCCTTTTAAGGATTTCTGTATTAACGTTTAGTTATGAAACTCGCTAAATTAAAAGCTTATGCAATTTATGTCATGCTGGGTGCAGCAGTTGGTTTTGGATCGAATAGAGCATGCGATCATGTGCATAATAAGCGGCATGACCAGTCAGAAATTGTAAAATCAACTGCTCATATGTATTCAGAGCCGATAAATAATTCCCAAGACGGCCAAATTAGGGTCGTATTCAGGGTTACGCCGGAATACAAGCCCGTAGCCGAAGCACTTTTGCACGATGATACGGTGATTGGTTTTGAAGCGCCAAGATGGATTTATGGAGTTACAGGCGGGAAGATGGAAGTTTATAACCCGGAAATCCACAAAATTGTTCGTCCTGAAGAACTTGAAAAAATGAGAATAGGCGAGGAGGGGGAAATATTAAAGTATGTGTCCGATGACACAAGAAAAATAGAAATTATCAGTCCAAGACAAAATAAAGCGTTCAGGCTTAGAGTAAGGCTTAATAGAAGAACAGGGCTTTATCATAAAGAATGGGACATAACGGCATACCGAGCAAATGGAAAAGCTAGTGGCGGAGGCTCCTCTAATGAAGTAGAAATAACAGAAGACACTTTCCCGGGGCAAAAAATTTATTTGGAAAAACCGGGATGGAACGATACAGCATACTGTGAGGTTGATGGCAGATTTGATGCACCAGAAAGCAGATCTCTTGTACCTTGGATTGGTGGCATAGGAGAACAACATAATCAATTTCTATCTGAAAGCGAACAGAAACGGTTCGGAACTTATAGCTATGTAGAGAACCAAAAGAAGAGGGATGAAATTCTTGAGCAAGTTTGGCAAGAATACTATAATTCTGAAAAATACAAAAAGCGCCTGGAAGCTTCAAAGAAACCAGGATTATCTGATGTGGAAATATCACTTTTGAGAGACGGAATATCTCTAGAAGACCTTGCCTGGGTTTATAATGAGGCAGACAAACGGCTGGGGCCGGAAATAGCTAAAAGAGCAAAAACAGACCCTATTTGGCTAAAACCATATATCTCTCTTTTGGATCACTCAGAATCGTACGTATCTTTCCTTAAAGGAAATTATTTTAGACTTTTCAATTCACCTAACTGGAAATCTGTTGCAGAAGAATCGCTGCGGGACATAAGATCAGGAAATATAATCATAAGAGGCGACGGCTACATGACAATTGCAAAAGTGACAAATAATTCTTCTACACTAGACAAGATCGATATAACTCTTTATGGAAGGTGGCCAAAACTGAAATAGGTAGCCACCATGAACATTTCCCTGTAGATTTTTGCCCTTTCGTCTGCCAGAAACGAATGCACCTTTCTCTTCGAGGGCAGCGTGTCGTTCCTTATCACGACAGCCAGGACGTCTGCCTCCTCTCTCGACTCCTGATCATCGTAGCCTTTTTCTGCCAGCTCCAGGTAGCGGTCAAAAAGCGTTATCATAATGGCGGCCCTTGATCCTCCGGTAACATAGATGTTGTTTGGCAGCATGAGTCGTCATTCCGTGTAATTTGGGTTCGTGAGTGACAGGAAAACATCATGGAAGGTCTGCCTTTCTTCGCTGACCAAGGTTCTCCAGAAGCTGTATTTTTCAGGCAGGCTTCTGCCTCCAAGCGCGTCAAAAGCCGCGTGAAGCTCATCCAGATACTGCGGCTTGGTCTGGGTAGTATTGAGAAGTCTCGTGTAATCGCCGAACAGGCCTCTCATTGCCGGGACATCCATATCTGCAAGAGTCGGTTCCATTCATTAACCACTTCAAAAAATTATTTAGCCTTTTAATCTTTCCTCCGGAATCAATTGCATGCGCCTCACTCTCCTGCTCGCAGCGGCCATGGTAATCGTTTTCGCCGGCACAGTCCTGTTTGTAGATAATATAGATGAATTCTACAACTACTACGGCTTCTCCGGCGCGAACCTGCTGGAAAGGCCTTACGTTCTTGTCACGTCAATATTCCTGCACGCGGGCATCGAGCATCTGCTCTCGAATCTCCTGGTCCTGATATTTTTCGGCTTCGCCGTGGAGAAGGAGATGGGACCGTTGAAGACGCTGGTGATTTTTATGCTCGGCGCAGTGGCGGGCGACCTGCTCTCCCTTGCTGTATACCCGTTCGGCGCCATAAGCGTCGGCGCTTCCGCAGGCATCTTCGCCCTGATAGGCGTCGGCATGCTCGTGAGGCCGCTGGACATTTCCTTTTACCCGCTTGTGCTTCCCGTGCCGCTTCTTTTCCTGGGCATCGCCTATGCGGTCTACAACGTCTACGGCTTCTTCTTCCTGCCGGCCAGCGACATCTCCTACATAGGCCACTTCGGCGGGCTCTTCGTTGGCCTGGTTGTGGGCTTCGCACATACAGGGATGAAGAAAGGCATGAGGACTCTTCTGGTAGGACTCGCCGCGCTTGCTGTTGTCGCGGCCTTGTGGTATTATTTAGTTGTTAAATGAGTTTGGCTATTTTCTTGTTTTTCTCTATCCATTTCCATTTGTCCAGAAACCACGGGGTGAATTTTCCTGCGCCGTCTGCAACCATCTTCGTGATTTCTTCTTTTGTAAAAAACTTCCCGGTTTCGGCTTCCTTTTTGTTGACGTTTATTTTCCCGTCGAACTTTGCAACAAAGAGGACGATAAATTCATATTCTTTTATCCTGCCGTTGAAATACTCGGATTTTTGCAGGTGAACATCCTTTAATTTGGAAACTGCTGCCTTGATGCCAAGTTCCTCCTTCAGTCCCCTCCTTGCCGCCTCTTCGTAGCTCTCCCCTGCCTTCACATGCTCGGAAGTGCTTATATCCCACGTAAGCGGGCATATGTCCGCTTTTGAGCTTCTCTGCTGCAGGAATATCTTTCCTCTTGAATTTATGACGAGAACATTGGCAGCCCTGTGATAAAGCCCCTTCTGAATTGCAATGCTGCGCTTTTCCTTTCCTACTATCCTATCCTTACTGTTAACTATGTCTATAATCTCCGGATGTTTCATCGTCATATCGCCACCGGGCTGCTGCCCGCGTGCCACGACTGCCTCGGCCTCATCCTCACCTTGTATAGGCGCTCCGAGTTGTCGTCAAGGATTATCGCAACGCCCTTGAGATGCGGCAGCTCTGTTATGTACTTCCCGATGTCGTAGAGCAGGTAGGTCTGCATGATCGCTTTCAGCGCGTCTATGTCGGACTTCGCAGTGAGCCTGTGTGAGATTATGATGTCTGCCTGCGCCACCGCGTCCGGGTGCAGCTTTTCCGGCCTTTGTGTGGCGAAGACCAGCGTGATGCCTGGCTGCCTCCCCTCCTTCACGATCTTGTTCAGCGTTTCTGTTGCCGCGGTTGTTCCGTCGCTTGGCAAAAAATTATGCGCCTCGTCGATAAAGAGCCATGGCATGGGAACCCTGTGTATCGGGGAGATTTCTATGTCAGCCAGTTCCTCGCTGCGCCTTGCCTTGATGCGCTCCTGCAGCAGCTTTCTGCTGGCTATCGCCACCAGCAGGGCGCGCACGTTTTGCGGCGTCAGGCTGACGTCTATTATTGTGACCTTGCCCTGCTGGAGCATGTCAGGCATCTTGGATTCGCCGAATATGCCCCAGTCCTTCGCGGCGATGAACCTGTTCTTGAGCGCGAGCTTCTCGTTCTCGCCGAATGCCTGCCGGTCGATGCTTGCGATTATGTGATCTATGGTGTAGTCGCCCTGCATCTTTGACAGCGCGATGTGCAGCAGGATTCCCAGCGGCTCGTTCTCATTTAGCGAGAAAACTGACAGCCAGTCCTCTGCCGAGAGCTCGTGAGCTGCCACGGAAAAAGACCCGTCGAAGTCCACGCCTGCCTCGGAGAAAAGCTTTGTCTGCCCCTCGGGCACGTAGACCTCTACGCCGAATCCCTGCGGCATCAGGTCCCATTCCTTGAGAAGCAGCGAGTCCTTCTCGCTCGGGGACTTCATCGTCCAGAATATGCCCTGCGTGTCCACTATCACGGAACATATGTTCTTCCTGATGTTGTGCGGCAGCTTTGTGAGCTCCTCGGCTATGATGCCCATCGAATAAGAATTATGGCATATAACTTCGTTCGCAACGAAATTGTGGGTCTCGTCTATGGTAAGATCATATACATAGCCTGAATAGTCTGTTTCTTTTATGTCTTCTATCTCCTCCCAAGTTACCGAAGC
Source organism: uncultured archaeon (assembly GCA_964372695.1). GTDB lineage: Archaea > Aenigmatarchaeota > Aenigmatarchaeia > GW2011-AR5 > GW2011-AR5 > JACQNX01. The sequence goes on from CAYJRV010000057.1 coordinate 5,129, forward strand.
TTCAGAGCTGTTATAGACGGCTATATTGTCGGAAATCTTGAGATCGGACGACTTGGTCCACATAGCTGTAAGCATGTTTCCAGATGTCTGCGTCGCTAGAGAAAGCAATGGATGTTCTCCTGTAACAATTATCTTTCTGCCTGTTTTTGTCCTTATTTCTCTCAGCTTTTCGCTTATGTATTTGCAGTAAGCGTGAGTTATTTTTTTATTGACTATTCCAAGTCTGGTGTCGACAGAAAGCAGATATATGTCCTTATCGCATGATATTAACTCTTCATCATCTTCGGGTAAAGATCCCTTTATTTCGCGGAATAATCCTTCTATGGTCATATAAGTGCCATTGCTAAGCCTGATGCGGCTTTCAGGAACAAGACATTTTCCTTCACCGCGCTTGCCGGTGAGTATGATTATATGCGGCCGCAGCGCGTCGAGTATTACAGAAGTAGTCATGTGCGCGTCTTCCCCTGTGCCGACAAGGTGCTTGCCTATGAACAGCGTTCCCTGCGTCTGATACTTCTTCATGTCCTCGTCGTCGCGGCCGACTACAATCTCCGGCATAGCTATACCTGTTTCTATTTGTAATTAAGTTTTATTAAGGACTGAGAACGGCTATTCACAAAACTCGGATGGTGAAAGTCCTCGTAAATTCTGATATTTTATTCTTCGCTCGTAAAAATGTCTCAAAATCATATCTTCCTTAATACCAGCACCTGAAGGTGCTGGTTTGCAGCAAAGAGTGAAACTCTTTGCGCACGCAAAGACCTCAGAAATCTTTGCTGTGTTGGAAGATGTGATCCCGCCGACATTATGTTTCACAGCAAAGAGCCGAAGACT
>CAYJRV010000058.1:0-5594 GCA_964372695.1 uncultured archaeon
ATCGAAACGCGCGGCAGGATACGCCTCGCGGAGAACGGGCACAAGCTCGCACAACCTTTTTCTTTCGTTACACGAAAGAAAAACGTTGACGAAAAAGAAAGTGTGGTAAAATGGCCGAAGATGTAAAAACTACAAGACTAGAGCTCATCGAAACGCGCGGCAGGATACGCCTCGCGGAGAACGGGCACAAGCTCCTCAAGCAGAAGAGGGACGTGCTCGTGCTCGAGTTCTTCAAAATCATGAGGCAGGCGCAGGACCAGCGCACCGAACTCAACAACCGCATGAAGGAAGCCTTCGAAGCGCTTGCAATGGCTCAGGCGTACCACGGCATACTTGAAGTGGAGAGCCTTTCGCTCGCGGTGAAGAAGGCGCCGAACATCGAGGTGCAGTCAAAGAACGTGATGGGCGTGCACATCCCGCACATCAAGGGCGAGTATGTTTCGAAAACGCTCGAGCAGCGCGGATACTCCATACAAGGCTCTTCAGCTAAAATCGACGAGGCCGCGGGCGCGTTCGAGAAAAGCCTCGAAATAATAATCAGGCTCGCGGAAACCGAGAACGCGCTCAAGAGGCTCATAAAGGAAATCGAGAAGACAAAGAGGCGCGTGAACGCGCTTGATTACATAATGATTCCGAACCTCAGGGAACGTGCAAGGTACATCATAATGAGGCTCGAGGAAATGGAGCGCGAGCAGTTCATCTCGCTGAAGACAATCAAGGCGAAATTGGAGAAGCAGGCGGCATAAAGCCCGACCAATAACCTTAAATTCACTAATTGTATAAACTTATATGATTGGTTATGGCTTCAAAAATGGCTGTTCTGCACTACCCACGCCTTGACACCGTGCTCATGGTGGAAGATGCGATTAAGGAGGCCGAGGATTACCCAAAACGGATGGAACTTTGGAAGAGCCTCCCGAAGCAAACCCAATACCAGACTTTCAAAGTGATTCTTGATTACCTTGAGAAATCCAATAAGATAACTTTTTCAAAAGATGCCAAGATAATCTGGATTGCGAGCAACCCGAGACTGGAATCTGCAATAAAGTCCGGGAAGGAATACTGATTGTACCGCGTAATTGGAACCGCAGAATTCGACAAAAGCCTTGAAGAGCTTAAGCTCAGGGCCAGGAATGGCGATTTCGACAGCGCGAAGCTCCTTATATTGATTGAGAAAGGAATTGAAAAGCTGAAATATGATTTCAAATACGGCGAGCATATCTCAAAGAGCAAAATCCCTAAAGAATATACAATGAAGTATGGGAACATAAGCCTCTGGAAACTTAATCTGAACCAGTACTGGAGAATGGTTTACATCGTGAAAGGCAATGAGATAGAAGTTATTTCGATTTTGCTCGAAGTGCTTGACCACAAAATATACGACAGGAAATTCGGCTACAAAACAAGCTGAACCTGCTTAAGGAAACTCCCTGACATAGTACCTTTCATTCGCATCGCCCTCGGTTTTCGTGAACCCGCATTTTTCCGCGGTGTTCTTGTAAAGGTTCTGCATCCTCGCGCGCATGTCGGCCTGGATTTTCTTTTTTTCCCGTTCATCCCGGAAAGGGCGAATTATTGGCTCCACATGCAGATGCCCATAATCCTCCGTTGTCCTGATGTCAACCAGCATTACGCTGCCATGGAATTTAAATCAGCTTTTTTCCGAGGCCTTCCACAGCAAATCAAAATATTTCCTGTAAGCGTCGGCGATGTCCTTGTTCACCATGACAAAGCAGAGCGGGTAATCGCCCTTCCAGAGCACGTTGACAACGCGGTCGCCGTAAATGTTGATTACCGCGGGGTTTGAGATGTGCGCAGGAAGGAACCTTGATTCTGCATGGTGCTTCCTGATTGACATTGGCGAACCCCTTGCATCAGACTTGTACAAAATCCTAAGCTGAATGCCTAGCTTTTTCCGCTCCGCGTTCCATTTCTCAAAAAAGCCCGGCATTACCCTGTCTTCCCTCGCAATCGCGCCAATCATCAGGTGCTCGCCCTTCGCGTGCTTGAGGACATCGCGGCGCATCGCCTTGAAGCCCTCAACACCCTGCAGAATATAGGCTTCGGCGGTCGGCTTGGTTTCCCTAAACTTGTTCAGCTCAGGGATATGCATCTTTATTTTTTTCATCTTGCCGTCAATTTCAAGCTTCTGCCCTTCAAGCACGTCAAGGATTTTTTCCGATGATGTGGCCTCGAAATGGGTCACGTTCCCTTTCTTCACAAAGCTCGCAAGGCCCTTCTCCACAAGCCTGTTCAGGCCCTCATAGACACGCGAGCGGTGAAGCCCTGTCTCATAGGTTATCCTGCCGGAAGCTGCGGAGCCAAGGGTGAGCAGCGCAGTGTAAATCTTCACCTCGTTCTGGGTGAGGCCGAGCTCCTGCAAAAAATCGAATTCCATGCAGGAATATCCCTCCTTCGGGAATAAAAATGTATCTTTGTGTCCTCCTCAAGCAGGAAGACACACATATATCAATGTCAGGAGCGGCATTTGTTTCAGGGGGAATTTGAATTGGAAACGAAAAATATTCTTTGCGCAGTATTGGCAATAGCATTTGCGGCAATAATTCTTGCCGGGTGCGCCTCGCAGCCGGATAGCGGCAACGCGAAAGCGACAATAGGTCTGCAGCTAACGCCTGCAAGCACCTTAATTCAGGTCGCTGATGAAAAAGGTTTCTTCAAGAAGAACGGTGTTGACGTCGAGATTAAGGAATTCACCGCCGGCAAACTGGCCTTACAGGCGATGCTGGGAAACAGCGTGGACTTCTCAACCCCCGCAGAAATCCCTGTCATGCTTGCGAAATCTCAGGGTAACGAGTTATATGTTATAACTGAAATTGGCGGAAACATCAACGAAGCACCGCTTGTCGTCAAAGATGATGGAAGTGAAACGCCGGCGATGTTTTTCGGCAAGCACCGGAAGATTGCGACCTCAATCGGCGGCTCGCCTGAATTCTCACTTTATATGTTCATGAAGACTTATGGGGTTGCAAAGGAAAATGTGGAGATAGTGGCGCAAAAACCCCAGGAGATGGTTGGGACGCTCTCTTCAGGCTCTGTTGACGGCATGGTTATATTCGAGCCTTACCCTTCCATTGCCCAGCAAAACATTAATGGATTGAAAATATTCAAGCTGCCTGAAGGGGTTTATCAGGCAAAATACCTGCTTGCCGGCAACAAAGCATTTGTTGACAAAAACCCTGAAACAACAAAGCGGATAGTAAAAGCCCTGAAGGAAGCGGAGGAGTTTGTGAAAACCAACCCGGAGGAAACAAAAACTATCGTGGCAAAAAAGACAAAATTCGACAGGAAAATGATAGACAAAATATTGGGAGACTTCAGCTTCAGGACCGGCATCAGCAATGAGCTCCTTCAGGATTGGGATAGGGAGTTCCGCTGGGCTGTTGACACAAACAAAACAAAGGCAACAGAGAAACCCAACATGCAAATCATATTGAGGGAAGACCTGCTTGGCCAGGCATAAAACCGAGGGATTATGATGAAATATGCAAAGCCCATGGCGTTTTTTGGAGCGTGCGTCCTTGGATGGCATTTTGTTTCCGCATCAGGAATTGTTAACCCAGTGCTTTTTCCGGGGCCTGAGGAATCTCTAAAAGCATTCTTGGAATGGAACGCTTCAGGCCTCCTGCTCTCGGATGCCTTAACCAGCATGTGGAGGTTGCTTGCAGGAACAACTATCGGAATTGTTCTTGGGAGCGTTACAGGAGTCGCGATGGGCCGGAACGCTGCCGCCGAAGATGCCGCTTCGCCCGCCCTTAATATGCTGAGAGCCATGCCTCCGATTGCCCTCCTGCCGATTATGATACTCTGGTTCGGGATAAGCGACTTCGGAAAAATAATTTTGGTTGCGTTCGGGGCTTTCTTCCCGGCCTGGGTGAGCGGCATTGTTGGCGCGAAATCGATCCAGCCGCAGTATCTTCATACTGCAAAGCTGTTTTCCAAATCCGCGCTTGATACCGCAACAAAAATTATCCTGCCCGCAACAATGCCATTCCTAATCAGCGGAGCAAGGATTTCGATAGGAATCGGGTTTACGCTGGTTTTTGCAAGTGAATTGGCGGGCGCATCAGGCGGAATAGGCTACTTCATCGCCAATGCGCAGATAATATACAGGGCCGACATGATGATTGCAGGATTGATAGTGCTCGGTTTGCTTGCCGCATCAGTTGACTACATTTTCATGCGGGTCACTAAATTTGCGTTTCCGTGGGCTGATGGCACATGACAAGGGAATTTGTCTCGGTAAAAGGCCTGAATGTAAGCTATTCTGGCAATGCCCCTGTTCTTGAGAATGTGTTCTTTACCGCAAAGAAAGGGGAATTCACTTCAATTGTGGGAAAAAGCGGCGTCGGGAAAACGACGCTGTTCAATTCAATCTGCGGCCTGAACAATTATGATGGCGAAATAAAAAGACCTGAAAAAATCGCGCTAGTGTTCCAGAATTATTCCTTGTACCCATGGATGACTGTCGAAGAAAACATAGCATTCGGCCTCGGTAATAAAAGCGAGAATAAAATCATGGAAATAGCCGAAAAAACTGGATTGGCGGGCATGGAAAACCGCTACCCAAAACAATTGTCCGGGGGCCAGCAGCAACGTGTCGCAATTGCGCGGGCGATGGCCTCGAAACCCGACCTGCTCCTGCTTGACGAGCCTTTCGCAAACCTTGACAGCTTCACGCGGCTGAAAATGCAGGAATGGCTCAATGAACTTGCGCACGAAAACAAGACCACGACGATTTTAGTCACGCACGATGTCGACGAAGCCCTGCTCCTCAGCGACAGGGTGATTGTCCTTAAGGACAAGACACTGCAAAACGAGTTCATCGTGCCTTTCGTCAAGCCGAGGCGGAATGAAATAAGGTATGAGCCCGAATTTCAGGAACTGAAAAAGGGAATAATAAAGTCGATTTGACACGCCAAAACCGTCAGCAAACGCAATATAAGCTTTTTCGTCAATCAACGTATAAGAGGAAAGCATTATATTGCCTGTGAGGCTATATATAGCGTGGCAGGCTACATAGTGGTTTTGTGGCTCGCCTGTTACTCAAGGACAAGAAGGAATACAGCAAATACGAGTATACGGAGATGAGAGTTTACGAGGTGCCAGCAAGCAGATTTTTCCCTGACAAGGTAAAGTATTCAATGAGTTATATCAGGCACGGAAAGTGCGTTTTAAGGTATGACAATGAAGCGAGCAAGGGCCACCATATGCACATCGGGGAAATAGAGGAGAAAATAAAATTTAGGGGAATTGACGAACTCCTGGACGAATTTGAACTGCGGGTGAAAAAAATCAGGGAGGGGAAAACATGAAGGCAAGAAATGTCACAATCAAGGTTGAATCGCTCAGGGATGGGCTCGACCGCTTTGGCAATATTTATAAAAAAGTCAGCCGCGGCGAGAAAGTCGAGCCGGAGGAAATCGTTTCATTCGAAACTGCAGAGCTCATGCGCGAGATGCTCACAAAGGAACGCCTGCGGATTCTCAGGGCAGTGAGGGAAAAGGAGCCCAAAACGATTTATGCGCTCGCCAAAATCCTCAAGAGGCCGTATTCAAACGTGTTCAATGACGTGA
>CAYJRV010000059.1:0-2538 GCA_964372695.1 uncultured archaeon
CCCGCGAGCCGGATTTGAACCGGCAACCTCCCCGTACCTGCTAATAAGCGCCTGCCGTTCTGTAGCACACTTGGTGCTAAGCTACAGCGGGGCGCTCCTAAGCGGCCAGGCGCCTGCGGCGCCGGACTGCCGTTGAGCTATCGCGGGTGATGTAGATTATGATTTCCACAGAAGCATTTATATATGAAAAATCAGAACGGCTTGGAGATGCCGAAAAGCAGCAGGAGCAACAGCAAAAATAGCAGGACCGCCACGCCAAAAATAATCATGTCGGTCTCCCCCCAGCCACGTCCCTTGAGAAGAGGCATGATAATTATTGTTTCCGCGCCATAATTAAGTTTTTGTCTGTGCGGGCGGTTGTATCCATTTGTCGAATGATGGCCGGCGGGAGCAGCTTGACGTACCGTCGCCATAGTTCTAGCTAAGAACGTTGTGGCGCTACACAATGCAAGGTGAAACAAAGTTTCACCTGCACGCACGAAGCTTTGCTTCGTGCTGTGCTCTTCCCGCCTCTCGTCATACAGAGATTGAGTGCAATAGGAGAAATCCTCGCATGCACATTTAAAACACCCGGAAATTTCAGCCCATGCTGTCACTTCTTCCGTTTATTTCTTGGCTCCCCTTCCTTATCCGTAGTTATGCCTATGAACGCGTGCGTGGAGTGGTTCGTGACCTCGCGCTTGCCCTGCTTGAACGTCACGCTGCTGCGGGGCAGCCTTATCTGGCCATGGACGCCGAATACAGGAATGAGCTTGTAGGACACGAGGCGCTCTTCCCTGTGGTGCACATCCCTGAGCTTCCATGTGAGCTCCTGGCCTGCTGCGGTCTTCTTCCTGGTCGGTGTGGGGCTCTGGCTGTCCTTTGAGTCGAACACAGGCGGCACCAGGTCCCTGATCACTATCTCGTCGACCTTTCTGCCAAGGGCGTTCTTGACCTCTATGCCGACTGTGAATTCCTCGCCCTCCTCGAGCTCCTTCTTCTGTGTGATGTACTTCTTTATCCTCACGGTGCGGAGCTTGAAGAATATGATCCAGAATATTATTATCAGTGCCACTATGAAGACGAAGAGCGGCAGGTAGTCTATCCTGTAGTCGATGACAATAATCTGTCCCGGAGAAACGTTCTTTATGAGCCAGGCATAAGTCCCTTTATCTATGTCTGTCGGCGGGTCGCCAGCGAAGAACACGCCCTCTGCGTCGGATATCTGGTCTGTTATCGTGACAGCGGGCGCGTTTTCATTGCCCTCATTGGTGACTGTGACCTTTTTTGCAAAGCCGAACATGAGCGCTGTTCTCTCTGTTGCTGTTGTTATTACGGGCTTTGATTCAACGCTGAATGTCTGCGTTGCCACCTTTGTCTCGTTTCCCGTGAGCAGCGTTGCCACGACCCTGTAGGTGCCTGCTTCGGCCCTCTTCTCGAGCGTCACCTGGTGCGTTCTTACTGTTTTCTCGTCCGGGTTTATGTTGTCTATTGCATCAGTGAACTGTGCAATTTTTTTTGTCGGTGAATATACTGTCGTGTCGAGGACAACTTCATTGGACGGGGCGTTCTTGTAGTTCCTGATATCGACGGAAATGGATACCGTGCCGGTTGGTTTTGTGTTTCCTGATACGACTATCTTCTCGACATCCACGACCTCGCCCTTGAAAACTGCTATGAAGATGTCCTTCTGGACCTTCAGTTGCGTTGTAAGGGACTCGGCTACCAGCGTTACCTTGTAGAGGCCCAGCGCGGTGGACTGGAGGGGCGCAATGGTCAGTACTATTTCTTTCTGCTCTCCCGGTTCCATCTTGAGGAAGCTGCTGCTCAGCGCTGTCCATGTCTTGGCGTCCGCCAGGTTGATTGCCACGGACTCCTGGATTTCCGATCCCAGCTTTATTATGACATCCCTCGATCCCTGCGTCGGCACGTTTATTGTGCCTGACGGCGCGTTTACAGTGAAGGCGTGCGCCGCGGCTGCGAAAACCAGGACAATTAATACAGGAAGGAGCAGTTTCTTCACGACCATTACCTCTGCAAATACCGCCTCTACAAAGCAATATTTTCTAGTTGTCCTGCGCTGTATATAAACCTTTTGTAATGCCTGCGTAATTATGCGCTGGAAATAGCATTAATAGCATTAATAGAGATTCGGCGCGTTCCTTTGTGGGGCATCAGCCGCTTTCCGCTGCATTTGTTCATCTTCTTCTCCTCTGTATCGCGCAAGAAATTCCCATGCATTTTTTGTGGCATTTTTTTCTTGACCCCTGTTTTCGGCCATGAAAAGCAAGGTTTCCGCTATGTCCAGATGGAAACCTCTGTATCTGTAGTTGGGTTTTTCTCTCCTGAGCTGTGCATACCGGTCCAGCATCCTCAGTGCAGTCTCCAGGTTCTCCTTTCCGAGTTCTTTGCTTGTTGGTTCTTTGTAATCATTTTTTGGCTCCTTGTTCATAGGAATCACACCGGACTTTGGCATCACCCATTGGTCGCCGATAACTACAGAAAACTAGACGCCCCCGTTCCTCTTGGCCATGAGCACGGGGCCGAAGCCCAGTCTCC
>CAYJRV010000059.1:2638-5245 GCA_964372695.1 uncultured archaeon
AACTAGACGCCCCCGTTCCTCTTGGCCATGAGCACGGGGCCGAAGCCCAGTCTCCGGAGCATGCGCAGGCCCCTTCCAAGGGCAGCTGCATCCGCAGTCTTTTCCTCGCCTGTCCATGGATCCAGCAGGGAGAAGAACTTTCCCTTTCGCCCGGTTAGCAGGACGTAGTGCGCATAGTGGCTCTCGTCGAAGAGGCCGTAAGGGTCCAGCGCGATTATCACCGGCCCCTTGCCCAGCATCTTCCTGATGAATTCGAGGTCTATCTTCCTGTTGTGTATTATTATTCGCTTGGAGAACGGCAACCGCCTGGTATAGTGGAAGTCGTCCAGGCTCTCCATGAAGTAGTCCACATCCAGCCTGTATCGCCGTGCTGTCTCGTGAAGCTGGCCGATGTCGTAGTTCTTCTTGTCAAAACGCAGCCCCGCGGTGAGCAGATTGAGCTCGAGCTTTTTCGACGGACTTACCTTTTTCCCGTGGTACTTGCCCAGCATGAGCAGGCAGCATGTCAGGCAGCTGTCTATCAGCGTCTGCTCGTAGGGGCGGATTCTCTTTGGCATAGGGATAAGACGGAAGAAAAATATATAAGAAGGCACAATAGCCCTTTTCAGTGCTTTTTCCTGGTCATTTGCTATAAATTCTGAATCACTTCAAACTCCGCCCCGCGGCTCTCGCAAAGCTCCCTGAGGGCGTTGCCTTCCTCTCCGGCGACTGAAACAAGCACAGAGGAATAAGGCAGCGTGTCCAGGTGCATGCTGTGCAGCACCGCGCCTGCGGCCGCTGCCCTGGAATTGTGCCTGGGGTCCGGCTCGTCTATCTTTATCTGGTTGAACAAATTTGGGCAGTAGACGTAGAATTCCGCGCCATTGAATGCCTTTTCCATCTCGCCGAGAAGCTCTATTATTTCTGTCAGGCGGAACTCGTTTTTTGACACGACGGGCAGCTTTATCGCGAAGCGTTCCCTGCTCTGCACGATGCGCTGCAGCTCCTCTGTCTCGATTTCTTGCATCTCTAAACACTAAACAGAGAATATTAAAAGAAAATTATTGAGGATCATGTTACATAAATTTCTAGAATTAACAAATCAGGAGTTCTTCTACGGCGCGATCCTCTTCCCCGTCTCCCGGTCTATTATCGCTATGACCCTCGGCGTGCACGTCTTCGCGGCGTTTATGGCCAGGTGCGGCTCAGTTGTCTCGATGTCCTTTATGAATATGCCTTTCACGGGCCCTTCCTGCTCCTTGCTGTCTATTAATATTGCCTTGAACTCGTCGTCCAGCCTGAAGTCGTACGGGTCGGATAGAACGCAGTGATCGGATGCCTTGCAGCCCTTCTTGTTGTAGACTATGCGCAGCTTGAAGACCTTCTTGACCCTCTTGTCATGCTCATATGACTTGTCCAGTTCCTGGGACATGCTTACCGTCTAAGCATAGTGGGGAATAGTTTTAATGCTTGTCTGTGATAGTTCTTGCATGCTGCCAAAAGTTCAGCACATTTACGACAAGGGAAGCGGCAAAATTAATGAGGACGACTTTCTGATCACGGAAGAAAAAGGGCTCTACGCAGTCTTTGACGGCGCGACCAGCCTTGTTCCCTACGTGAGCGCTGGCGGGAAGACAGGCGGCCGCATAGCCACTGATATAGCCAAGGATGTTTTCTCCTCTGGAAGCAGGAGGCTTTATGACCTTGCTCTGGCGGCAAATAGGAAAATCGGGCAAGCCATGGAGGCCGCCGGCATAAACACCTCTGAAAAGGAGGCGCTGTGGTCAGTTTCCGCAGCGGCTGTCGCGGTAGATGAAAAATCAGTCGAGCATTTCGGCATTGGCGACTGCCTTGTGCTAGCAGTCCTAAAAGGCGGTGGCTATGAGCTGCTTACGCCTCATCATGACCACGACCTGGAAACCATGAAGCTGTGGAAAGCTAATGCTGTTCGCTGCGCGACGCGCGACGATATTTACGGCAGCGTGAAAGATAAACTGGTCGAAGTGCGGCGCGGCGCCAACATAAATTACGGCACATTGAACGGCGACCCGGAAGCGAAAAAATTCTTCCGCCACGGTACCTATCCACTGAAAAATTTAGAGTCCTTGATATTGTTTACCGACGGGCTATTCATCCCGAAAGAAGATCCCGAGTCGCCGGAAGACTGGGACTTATTCGCAGATATTTACAGGGAATCAGGGTTGGAAGGCGTATTGAAATATGTCCGCGCTATTGAGGACTCGGACCCGGAATGCCTCAGATATCCGCGCTTCAAGCAGCACGACGACATCGCGGCGGTAGAGCTGGATTTTGGCTAGCTTCTTGGCAAAGGCGGCAGCATCTAGATGTATACCGTGTGCTCATTTCTGCCGCCGTCAAGGTCGAATTCCAAATACGTGCGCCCTTCTTTGGCTCCGTTGTTGAAGAAGACATCGACAGCTATGCGACATTTTATTCCGTCATCAACTGTGTAAAGCGCCAGATAAGGCCCTTCGACTGCTGTGACTTCTGGTCTATGTAGATATTCTTGGTCCGCTATATGCCTGCAGATTTGTGCAAATTCCTTCAGTTCAGGAATAACACTCGTCCTGCATCTTCTTGCAATCATTTCCTGTTCTCCCTTATCCA
>CAYJRV010000060.1:0-5118 GCA_964372695.1 uncultured archaeon
CGTCGAGATTCATGCGAAGCATAGCCTTACTCTTCGGGAGAAGGTTTTAATGCTTGATACCAAAACAAAAAGAAGTTATTTATCGTTTTTAAAGTTTCTTCCTGAATGCTTATTGTGGATTCAGATAAAGCAGATTATATAGAAAAATACAAGATACTTATAAAACAATTAGAACATCAAGATAAACAGATTTGGGGATTTTTAAAATTTTTTACAACAATAAACGGCTTTCTAATTACTTTCTTAATTGCAGCAATGAGATTTTCTAATTTACAACCTGCCCATTTTATAATAATTTCAATTATCGGGATAATTATAGAATTATATTGGATCGAAGGCGGGAAAAGATCAAAAGTTTATACAAATTCTATCCATAATCAGCTTAGATCATTGGAACGGTCAAATAAAATGGGGAATTTCGATATATTTACTAGATTTTCACAAGATCTGGATGAAAAATCGTGGTGGAAAAAGGGTGGAGTTAAAGACTTTCTATTTTCTTTGTTTCCGTTAATAATGATAATTGTTTGGATTTGGATTATTTGGTATAATTTTCCTCTTTGCTTATTCAAATGCTATTGATGGCTATTTACCTCATTTCCTCTTCCACTTGACATGGGGCAGCCTCAGCTTCCCCGGTTTCTTCGGCCTCTCGTAGAATATTATCTTGACGACGTCGTTCTGGTGCAGCGAGAACTTGTCCTTCAGCCTTTCCTTGTCGACAATTTCTATGACGGTCCTGTCCATGGGGCTGCCTTCCTGCACGGCAAAGCAGTCGTGCAGCTGGACCTTGCTGCCCGCAAGTTTCTCCATGTTCCCGGCTTTTGCGGATATCTTTTCCTGCCGCTTTTTCAGGTCCTGGATGCGCTCGCGCAGGTCTTTTTTCCTGAATTCCGGCACATCCTCTATTTCTATGTAATCCTGCGGCTCGCCTATTATCAAGGTAACGGGCGCTATGTAAAGGTCCACCTGCCTGCTGCCGTCAAGCAGAACGCGGTCCAGCGTCTTTGTCGCGAATTCCCTGAGGTCTATAGTCCTGCTGGTCTTTATGTCGAGCGTGCCCTTGAAAAGCTCGCAGCCCGTCACGCCGACGAGCTGGAAGAAATACCTGTCTATGAGCGGGTTGCCCCGGTGCGGCCCGTGAACGATCTTTCCGGTCACGGTGAGCTTCCTGGCCAGTTCAGGCATAATAAATATTGCTGCGGGAAGTTAAAAAAGCGGTCATGGCGGAACAACTCTGGGGTTTCCCTGCTTTCTTGCCAGAACCAGTCAAAATCAATAGTATAGAGGAAAGTGCGCTGCCATTCATCTTTTGAAGATTGCCAAAAAAGACGCTTGCCTGTTGCGAAATCAAACCTTTATGTACACAGCCCTCATGGAGTCTTCCTGAGACGGGTAGACACGAATTCTGTCCTCGGGAATATTGCGCGCCTCTGCGAATTCGCGTATTATGCATTTATCTGATCTGGGCTCGGCCAGAAGAAAGAACCTCATTCCAACAGGTATTGTCCACGGGTTCACATTTCCAATCCACTTGAGCCCGTAATGTTCCGTTTCCGGCATCTCAGTCACCGTCCTATTTTTTACCCTTGTTTTCTACTAGGTATACTGCAAAAAACGAAGGGTCCTCGTGATAAGTTTCAACCATTACGCTTCCTGGTTTCAGGCCAAACTGCATGGCATACATGTCCGCGACCTCATAAGCCGTTCTTTCAGGTGAAAATGACACCTGTGCAACGGGGCCGTATGCCGGGTCCACAACCAGCGCAGACCTGTCTCCAATTGTGCGTCTTTTGTCAGTTTGCATGCAGCTTAAAGTAATACAAAAGAATTAATACTTATTTCTTCTCTTCCGCAGTCCCCGGCCCTGTTTCGGCTTTTGCCTCTGCTCCCGCTTCTTTCGCCTTCGCTTCTGCCTTTGTCTCTCCGGCCTTTGCCTCTCCGGCTTTTTCGTCTTTCTTGGCCTCTGCCTTGCCCTCTATTTCCTTCTCCTGCTCCTCCTTCTTCAGCGCCTTCGGCCCGAGCCTCTCCAGCAGCTTTTCCTTCATGCCCTGCCGCTCCTTCTTGGCCTTGGTCTTGAATTCCTTGTACTCAAAACCCATGAGCTCGACCTTGGCCGTGTCGCCGTCCTTCACGACCTTGATGCGGACGCTCCTTGCCGGCCGCGTGATCCCGCGCTCCCATATCGTCTCGTTGAGCTTCCTGCCTATCTTTACTTCCTTCGCCTTCGTGTGGGTCTTCACGTAGTCCTTGACTATGCGCACGGCGTAGGGGCTCCTTCTCCGCAGCGCCTTTTTGTAGGCCTCGGTAAGCCTGATGTTGTAGATCTTCTCGGTTTTCAGTTCTGCCATGATTAATCACTTTTGTTTGTCAAGCTGCACTTTCTTGTGCACGCTCCTCAAAATCAGGCCAGTAATCTGTCTGCCCCTTAATGAAGAATGACCAATATTCTCTTGCTTTCCTTATTCTGGTTTTTTCTTTGAAAGAGGTTATTTTATTATATCCGTCATTTAACTCATAAGCAAAAACAATTGCTGCATTTAATACCTCAAGTGACTTGGGCATTGTAAGGGCTGCTCCCATCAGATATTCATTCTCATTTTGAAGTTTCACAAAAAGCTCGGACGCCATATTTATTTACACCTTCACCCTTCCCCTGCGCCAGTGCTTCACGGCCACGCGTATCCTGCGGCTGCGGGCGCGCTTCAGCGAGAACTTCCTGATGTCGGCCCAGCGCGGCGCGCTCTGCCTGCGCGCGGCTATGAGCTTCACCTTCTTGCCCAGCGGTTTTCTCGATGAGATGAATATCAACTCCGGTTTATTGCCTCTATAATCCTGCTTCGTAAACTATTTCAACCTTCTCCGCGCCGTTACTGAGCTGGTCTGCTGCATAGCTCCATATCGTGTTGATCGTGTATCCTTCAGACGCCATGAGGCAGCGGCCTCCGTTGGTTTCAACATACTAAGAAAATCGTAGTTTATGCTACACTTTCTTAAGCAATTCTAGGGGTAAATCGAATGGAAAAATGTGTTCTAAATTCTGAACTTCTTAGTAAATCGCGAATTCCGTGTCTTCAGGCAGTCCGGGAAAAATTGCGGGGCCGGATACTTCATTCTTGGTTATCGCGATTGTTGGCATAATCATTTCCTCTGTATCCTCGTTTCCCTCTTTTCGGTGAGCTTCCTGAGTATCATGATGAGCTGCTCGTCCGTGATCCTCGATTTCAGCTGCCCGGCCTGGTAGAGCTGCGCCAGGTATATCTCGAGGCTGGTCGCAAGATCGGGCTTGACTGTGCGCAGGTTGGCAAGCCTTTCGCGTGCGTTGGGCTCGAGCAGCTGCATGCGCACCGTCTTCAGCGCCTCCTCCATCTGCTGCTGTTGCATCGCCGCCTGCATCATCTCGCCCTGCTGTGCAGCCAGATGCTCCTGCATCTTCTGCTGCATGAGCCTTTTCTTGATTTCTTCCTCGGATGTCATTTGATCACTTATTGTCTAGATGGACGGCATGTTTAAAAAGATATTTGGCGCATAATAATCATGGCAAGTAATGAGTTATTTCTCATTTGCGGTTTTCTCCCGGAAACCATGAAGCCGAAAATGTATACTGCAGTACTAAGAGAACCGGTGGCGGATGGTGTGTTTGAATCATATGTTCATGCAAGTGATGCTGCAGGGCTTTCTGCCGGATGCCGGCGTGAACTTTCCTCTATAAACAGCAGCACGCCGGTGCTCACCGTTAGCTCATATATGCAGGTAGACAATCGTACAGTTCAAGGGCCGTGTAGTGATGAGTTTATGAGGGCATTCTTAGCAGCTTCTGTTGAAAACGGTTTCTACAGGATTCATTCAAACGCCTGAAGAAACTTTCTTGTGCATTTTCGTGGTAGAAGAAAGAACTTGCCTTACTTCACACTCTTCGCAACCCCGTCCAGGAACTTCTGGCCCTTGGGTGTTATGGCCCTTCCGCTCTTGCCCTGCTTGGCTACGTAACCAAGCTGTTCCAGCTGTATTAATATAGTGCGTATTATCTTGCCGCTGGCCTTCCTGAAATGCGGCGGCCTGTGCCCCATCCTCTTGCGCCCGCCGTAGAAGCTTCTCAGCCTCTCGACGCCCACCGGGCCGTCCATGTAGATCTGCCTGAGCACCGAGGCCGACCTGAGGTACCACCAGTCCCTCTGCTCGGGCGGGCGCTGCTTGTTCGCGCCTGTTTTCACGAACAGGGCCCAGTCCGGCATTTTCATGTCCTTCTTGAGCTCTCCCGCTGTCTTTTCTATGAGCCTTTGGGGCTCTGCATCGCGTGCTGAAACCATAACTATCAACATTCATTAGAGCATTATGCTTTTAAAACTTCGCGCATAGACTGCCAGCATGGATAGGTTCAGCCTCGTGGTCGCGGTCCACCTTTTCCTGGTAAAAGAAAGTGGGATCCTCCTGCTCCGCCGGTTCAACACCGGCTACGAGGACGGCAACTACAGCGTTGTCGCCGGCCACCTGGATGAAGGCGAGACCGCCACGCAGGCCATGATCCGCGAGGCAGAGGAGGAGGCTGGCATCGTTATAGCGCCCGAAGACCTGGAAGTCGTGCACGTCATGAACAGGAAGTCCGCTGACGGCGAAAGGATAGACTTCTTTTTCCTCGCCCGAAATTGGCAAGGCGAGCCGGCTATCATGGAGCCCGACAAATGCGACGGCCTGGACTGGTTCGATATCGGCAGCCTGCCTGGCAATATGGTGCCCTACGTCCGCCATGCGGTGGAGTGCTTCAGGAAAGAGCTCTTCTACAGCGAGTTCGGATACTGAATTGCTGCCTATCATCGGCCTTAGTATAGCAGAATGATATAGCTGTAGAAAGCCAGTTGGGAAAGATTCAATGCTGCCAGAATTCCTAGCTCGCGCCACGCGGTTCTGCTGTCAGGCACATTGCAGACATAATTGAGATGCCTGAACGAATGGAAAGGGAAGCATATGTCTTCTTCTGAATACTCGACTCTCCCGTTTACGAGGTCTTTGTACTCCTGCATTATGACAAAATAGTCCGTATAAGTTTATATCTTCTTCTTCACCGGGTTATCTCTAAAACCTGAATGGCTATTTATGTCCAAATTTTTATTGTTTGCG
>CAYJRV010000061.1:0-5033 GCA_964372695.1 uncultured archaeon
GAAATTTGTTGATATGTATACTCCAGAGGCGAGGTTTTAGCTAAACAGATACAAAAAAAGAAATGTTAAATGAGCGTTTATTCCCCGTAGTCTCCGCCCATGTCGCCGCCGCCCATCCCGGGAGGCATGCCGCCACCGCGGGGAGCGCCGCCTCCCTTGCTCTGGATTACGTCGTCTATGCGCAGTATCATCTCGGCGGCCTCGCTTGCTGATTTGATGGCCTGCGTTTTTATCTTCAGAGGCTCCAGCACGCCCGCTGACTTCATGTCCATTGTCGTGCCGTTTATCACGTCAACGCCAAAGTGCATGTTGCCTTTCTCGTGCTTGTTTCTCAGGTCCACAAGTATGTCTATCGGGTCCTTTCCTGTGGATTCGGCAAGCGTCCTTGGTACGATCTCTACAGCTTCCGCAAATGCATTTATCGCCAGCTGCTCCTTGCCGCCGACGCTGTCTGCGTATTCGCGGAGCTTTCTGGCTATTTCTATCTCTATAGATCCGCCGCCGGAGACGATCTTCCCGACTTCCAGCGCGGCAGCGACCCCGAGCACTGCGTCGTCCATTGCGCGCTTTGCCTCGTCCACGACGTGCTCTGTTCCGCCGCGCACAAAAATAGATACAGCCTTGGGGTTCTTGCATTCCCGCACAAAAATCATGTCCTCGCCAGCAATCTTCATCTCTTCCACAAGCCCTGCATAGCCCAGGTCGTCTTTTGATAGCTCATCAAGGCTTGTGACTATCTTTGCGCCTGTTGCCTTCGCGAGCTTTTCCATATCACTCTTCTTCACGCGCCTGGCAGCGAGTATGCCGTTCTTTGCAAGGTAGTGCTGGGCAAGATCGTCGATCCCTTTCTGGCAGAACAGGACATTGCATCCCGATGCCGAGACCTTGCTCACCATGTCCTTGAGCATCTTTGATTCCTGCTCTATGAATGCCTGCAACTGATCCGGGCTTGTGATCCTGATTTCCGCATTGGTCTCCGTCTCCTTGACCTCGAGGGCGACGTCTATCTGTGCTATCTTCGCATCCTTTATCCTCTTTGGCATGTTGGGATGGACCACTTCCTTGTCGATTATGATCCCGCGGACAAGCTCCGTGTCGTCCAGCGAGCCGCCCTGTTTCTTCTCGATCTTTATGTTGTCCTTGTACACCATCACTTTTCCGTTTTCCGATGAAGTGACTGTCCTTACGGCTTCCACGGCGAGCTTTGCCAGGCTGCCCTTGGCGGATTCGCCGCTCTTCCCTGTCATAGCCGTCATGGCTATTTTTTCCAGCATTTCGGTGTTCTCTATTGTTACCTTCTCGGCCTGCTTCTCCAGCAGCTCCAGCGACCTGCTCTTCGCAAGCCTGTAGCCTCTTATTATCACTGTTGGATGCACGTTCTGCTCTATCAGGTTTTCAGCCTTCTTCAGCAATTCTCCTGTGATTATTACTGCCGTCGTAGTTCCGTCGCCGACCTCATCCTCCTGGGTCTTGGCCACCTCGACCATCATCTTTGCAGCCGGATGCTCTATCTCCATCTCGTCGAGTATTGTCGCGCCGTCATTGGTTATCGTGACGTCGCCTATGGAGTCGACAAGCATCTTGTCCATGCCCTTCGGCCCCAGCGTCGTCCTGACCGTTTCTGCGACAGCCTTTGCTGCCGCTATGTTCCTTGACTGCGCGTCCTTGCCCGTTGACCTGAGGGTTCCCTCAGGCAGGATGAATATCGGCTGTCCGCCAAGCTGTGCTACCATCTCAATTACCTCCTAGTTTTGTGAATTATTTTTGTGAATTATAAGAATCCATGTAAGTTCCTGATATAGACGATCTCATGCCAACCGGAATATCTCCATAAAAGCCAAGGCAAGAAAACGGATTTGAACCCACTTTCTTGTCATGGGCACCATCGTATTTGGCAACATTGTACCAAACAATACTCTCCCCACTAGACGTCGCAACGGTTTCATGTTTATTTGTCATATTTTCTCACCCATTTCAAAACTGTGCATGAAGGTATACCGTCTATCTCTATGATGAAAAACTATATAAGCCTTGCAGGACTCACCAATTCCTTACAATCCTTTTTATGTCACTTGAAGAATAGGTTCTCAACTCGCTTTCCAGTATTGTTGGTATGCCGAGTTCCACCTCTTCTTTTGTCACGGCTATTATTGGCTTATTGAAAAGTTTTGAGAAGTTTATCATCTCTTCCAGCATTCGCCCTATCTTTTCGACGCTTTCCTCGGCTTCTGAAAGAATCAGCACCCTCTGCTGTCTGGCAATGATGTTGAACGGCGCCTGGTGGACCAGGTCCGTTTCAAAACCGATGGACTTGAAACGCCTGAAAACCACCCCCTCAAAGTAGCCTTTTGGCCTCGTTTCTGCGGTTTCTTTTTCTGTATAAAGCGCAGCCGGGACAGAGACATGCCCCACGGCATCTTGCAGTTTTTCTGCCAGCTCCCGCGACGTCTTTTTGTTGGCCCTTTCATGTTCGTAAATATTTTTCTTTGTGGTTCCGGTTCTCCTTGCGAGTTCCATCTGCGTGAGCCCTGTGTCCTGTCGCCTCTTCCTCAGGAGTTTTGAGTCGATTTCAACGAAAAGGCCGCCTCTTCCCCTGGAAACAAAAGGCATGGCTTTGTTTGAGAAGACGTTTTCCATTGTCCGGATGTCAATTGTTGGTATTCCGAATCTTGTATAGACAACGCCTTCCGCCAGCTTTTCCCTTCTCGTCCTCTCGCCGACTATTATGGATGTTGCGTCCAGATTCCTTGCTATAGTCTTGATGTTGTTTGCCTGCTCCTCCTGAACAGAGTCTATATTGCCAAGGACTTTTATCAGCACGACCTTTTTGCCTCTCTTTGCTGCTACGTCAAAGCAGCCAAAATAACCGCAGTAGTCATAGCCCATCCGGTCCATGATATTTTCCACATTTTCCACTATCTCTCTCATATGCCCCAGTAAAGAATCCGGTAAAAAGTTCTTAAGGGTTTGCCGGCAGGGCCGTGCCAATTTTTGGAGGTTTTTAAAAGATAAGTACGCTTTTGTATAAGTTACCTTCATGGGCCAGTGGCTTAGTGGTAGATCTTTCCACGAAAGGGCACCAGTCTTATATGACCTGTCTGGTTGATCCAGACAGCATCGAAGCCAACTGGAGGTCGAGAGTTCGATCCTCTCCTGGCCCATTTTTCCATTTTTCGCACAAATTCCGCTGCCAGCCCGTTTTTTTCTGTCCAGAACCTCCGCAAAATAAATTGCATTAACTATATATATGAAATAAAAACATTAACTATTATCAAAAAATATTTTGGTGATTGAAAATGGCAAAAAAAAGAAAGAAGAGGTAAACTGGTTGAGTTTTTATTGTTATGATTTTATTTTTGGGCCCTTTGATTTTTTCTGCTGATTTTTATTCCATAAATTTTTGTGTCGGAAAACCTCTGCACTTTATCGCGGAACAAATAAAAAACCAGGACTTCTTAGAAACCCCGGTGAAAAGCATTGACGTGAGAGGTACAGCATGAAGCCGAGCTTCGTGCGTGCACATGAAACTTCGTTTCATGCTGCACCGTGTTTTCACAACACCTCTAGCTGACCGTTGCGGAAACAGGCGGTTTCCAAAATCCCGGGAAGCTTCGCTTTCCGCGGGCATACGCGAAAACGCTTATGGGTCTACACCGGTGCTTTTTGTTGAGCATTTCTAGGAAGCCACAAGAAGGCATCTTGTTCCGCGGAGCGCCAAACAAGAAAATGTGCAGTTATTCTTTTTTGGCAATAAGCCGGAAATTCCGTCAGCCATGATAAAGGGTCTTTTCGTTCTGGAACCTCATGTCTTTCCAGTTTTCCGACATCCTTTTGCACAAGCCCGCCATTTCTTTTCCAAGCTCGTTGTTCCAGAAATCCCATGTCTTCTTGATCCATTCAGCCGTCTTTTTTTCTTCCGGCCTGACAGCAAGCAGGTTATTCTCCCATTTGAGCACCTGTATCTTTTTGTATAAGCGAAAAAGCCTCTCCCTGTCCGGCTCGCTTATCATCTCCTGCTCGAACATGCCAGAGAAAGTCTCGGCGCCGCCTATGATAGGCTCAAGGATACGTTCGCTTAGCGAAAAAAGCTTGTCGGATATTTCTATCCTTATCTGGTCTATGATCTTGTCGTCGTTGTCCACCTCGAATTTGAATGCGTCCTTCAGCTCTTCGAGGTGCGGCAGGTTGAATTTGTCCTGAATTTTTTTGTAATGCCCAAAATTAGGCTTTTCCACGCCAATCACGACTGTACAAAGCTATGTTTTCAAACTATAAATAGATTTTTTGCATAGACGAACGCTAAAAACTAGTTTTACCAATTGATTAGAATGAAGGTTGTGGTGAAAATAGGCGGCTCCCTGTGCATAGGCGATAACGGCCCCAATAAGTCATATTTTTCTCGCCTCTTTCCGGTGCTGAAGCGGATAAAAAAAGACCACCAGCTCATCGTTGTCATAGGCGGCGGCAGGTTTGTCAGGAAGTACTACAAGTCAATAGAAAAATTCAGGCTTTCCGGTGACCAGATGGAATGGATAGCCATAGACCTGCTCCGCGTGAATGCCCGTTTCCTTGCCTTTCAACTGGGCATGAAGCCTATTTTCAGCCTGGCTGAAATCAATTCAGCTACGGAAGGCGTTCTGTCTGGAATAGCTCCGGGAAGGAGCACGGACGCCAACGCAGCCATCGCAGCATCAATGATAAAGGCCGATATTTTAGTAAAAATGACAAATGTTGATGGGATATACACAGCAGACCCCAAAAAATACAGAACAGCAAAAAAACTCGAGCGCGTGAAGTTCTCCGACCTGAAGAAGTATTCCGTCACCGGCAAGCCTGGCAGCTACGGGATCCTGGACAGGCTGGCCATGGAGACCATAGTCAAAAATCGCATACCGACAGTTGTCATGTCGGGCAGGAAGCCTGGAAATCTCCTTGAGCTAATAAACGGCCGGAAGCTTGGCACCTTGGTATCATGAGAAGACAAGCGCGTCCCTGAGCACGAAGAACCAGACGCCTGCTATGAAAAGCGCCGC
>CAYJRV010000062.1:0-5018 GCA_964372695.1 uncultured archaeon
AGCCATTCGTAGTCTATTGCTGTAGTATCCGCTGAAAACTTTATTTTATTTAATAGGTTAAACTGCGCACTCGCCCTCAGTGTAGTATTGCACCTGGGCGTTGCCGCAGGCGAAGCAGCTGTTGCTGAAGGTCTGCGTGCTCCCTGAGAACAGCCGGCCGCAGACGGGCTTGTATATCTGTATGCACGCCTGCGCTATCTGGACCTCAAACGGGCAGTAGACCCTCTCACCTTCCTCGGCGCCGGCGAACTGCTTCCCCATGGCGGACTCAAGCCCTGCTTTCACCGCCGCATCATTGCCTATGTATATCACGACCACGCTGCCCGACATGTAGAAGTGCGGCGGCTCTGTCCAGCCGACTATCGCTTTGCCTATCACTGTGCCATCCTTTGACACGCTTTTGCTGAACTGCTGCGCTTCCGCAGCCCCGGCGAACTCGTAGACCTGAACAGCTTTGCCGTTGACCTTCATTATCATTCCCTGCACAGGGACGAACACCTGGTCTATCGTTTCCGCTGCCTCGGTCTCGAGCCCGGCCTGGCTTAGCTTTATTGCCAACTGCTCTGCGCCCGCTTTTGGCCCTGCCACTGTCCCTGGCTCTGCCGCTGCAGGCCCCGGGCATGCGTCGAAGGCGCAGCCGCTGCTCGCGTTCCTTCCCACATAGGAGCCGTCGGCGCACAGCTTGGCTTCCAGCGTGCATGCCGTGCCTCCGGTAAATCCCCGGCTTGCAATGTCGAAGGCGGCAAGCGCAGCCGCAGCAACGATTATCAGGACTGCCGCTATGGCAACGTCTTTCATGGTTTTATTTGTCCGCGCCCCGTATTAAAGCGTGACGGTTTGTTCTGCTTTATGCCATTAGTTAGAAAGCAGGCAGAAAGAAAAAGTGCGCTCTAGGTATTTTGTGCAATTCAAGTTTTGTAGAGAACCTTTTTGTCTTCTAAGAAACAACTTTAAAAATTTATCCTGGCTGCTTTAATCATGGATCATTACGAACTGACAGGCCATATGATCAGGGCAAGATATAAGGTGGACCGCTATTTACGCAAGAAAGCCCCTCATGTTCCTTGGAGCAGAGACCATATGCAGCTTGTAGGGGATGATGTGCTGAATTTTGCGGATAGTATGGTCGCTAAGGCTAATGAAAGAAATCTTGGCCCTATACAGTCTCTGATAGCCGCGCTTGCAGGCACAGTAATGGACATTGTTTTTGAGGAGACTGCGAAAAAATACATAACGCACGAATACATTTTTTGTGTTCACTGTGATTCTCCAAATATAATCCATTACAGTAAGCCAAATTTGAGGGAATTGGATAGAGAAGTCAGTGCTGGCAATTGTAGTTATGAGCAATATTTCGGACACGAAGCTGTTCATTGCAGGATTTTATCTGAACAGAGAAGAAGAGGAATAAAACAGGACTCCCAGTGGGCCGAAATATCTCATGAAGGATTTGCAGAATATGTAGCTACAGATCTTTTTGGAACAGAGTTGCCCTACCAGATTGATGCTGCGTATCTTATTCACTATTTTGAACAGATGAAAGACCCAAAAGAAAAAGAGAGGTCACTGGCTTACATGAAAGAAACGATGAAATCGATCGATCCCAGTTTTTTCGTTTATACAGCAGGAAATGCTCTATGTTATATTCTTGAAAACGCTGAGGAGTTGCAATCAATTGGCAATCTGATTGACTTGGTGATAGACCCCAATGACATGCCATCTCCGGAAGAACTGGTCAAAATGCTGAATTAAAGCTATAAACACAGACTGCTCCCTGCTGGAAATACGTTTTGTTTGCTGTAAGAATTTTTCAGACAATGGCCAAAGATTTCGTGCTTACAGATTTATTGCCGGTCTTTGGCGTGTGCAGGGCCCGCGCACAAAAGACCGGGGAAAATTCACTCATCCGGCTCTGCAAGCTCGTGGTATCTTTCCACCCTTTGTATGATATGCCTTATGACCCTTTCCTCCAGCCGGAAATAAGCCCTTTTCATTCTCTCCACTTTTTTACCCGCAGAATTATCGATAGCCTCAGCAAGCCCCGGGTGCTTCACCTTCTCGGTTTCAGCCCGGCCGAGCAGCGCCCCCTCTTTCAGGTAGAATCTTTCTGTTGTCCTCTCTTCCCAGTTCTCGAACTCCGAGAGACAAAGAGCAGCGTATTTGGGAGGCACGCCTTTTGATTTAAGCTCATCTTTTAGCCGCCCATAGCCTGTGCTTTTAATGGTCATGCCCGCCACCGTATTTTTTCGCATTCTCAATTATGAGGGCCATCTCCTCTGTACAGTTTCGTAGAATTTGGCATTTATACCACCTATCTGTGCAGCCAGCCACAGTGCATTCGCCGGATTGTCGGGTGGCTTGTACTGTTTCGCAGATGCAGCCATATCAGCCATTTCCTGAAGACATTCTGCGATCCCTTCCAGTTCCCATGCATGGTAATCCTCAGGCTGCCTTTCTCTTTCTTCTTCCGGTACCTTCAGCCGCCCCAGTTCCCCTTCTATCAGCCGGTAGAAAGTCGAATATGCAGGTTTCTCTTCCATGAATATCAAGAGCAACTACCATAGAAAATGTCTTAAAGAAACCGTTTTCAGTAGTTGAGCACCACGACGTCGGCGTATCTCCAGGTGGGCTCAACATGAAGCTCATGCATGGGCCTGACTGTCTTTTCATATTGGTGCAGCACGCTCTCGCGCGTCCTGCCGCGCTCCGCGATATCGCGCTGCAGGCGCCTTGCGAGCATCTGTTCCTCCGGGCAGTCGACGAACAGCTTCACGTCCAGGTGCTTTACCAGGCTGCTGTGCAGCGCGAAAATGCCGTCCAGTAGGATTATTTTTGCCGGCTGGAAGGGCTCGTATCCCGCCCTGCTGTGCGTAACGAAATTATAGACAGGCTTTTTCACCGGCCTGCCCTGTTTCAGCTCCTGCAGATGCTGGGCGAGCGGCTCCATTTCAATGGCAGCGGGCTCGTCGAAGTTGTAGTCGAATACCTGGTCCAGCGGCCCGATGCCTCGGTAGTAGTCATCCATTTTTATGGCGGCTGCACCAAACAGTTCCTGCAGCCTTTGCGCAAGCGTTGTCTTCCCGGCGCAGGAGCCGCCGCCTATGCCGACGATTAAGTTGCTGTTTTCCGATGATTTCTTTTTTATGAGTTTTAAGGCTGTGCCAAAATTTTTCATGCCTTCACCATAATCAAAATGCCGGCAAACTATTTATGGCCTCACCGCCAGGAGCCCGTGCTCGCCGCTGTCATTGTGGCCGGGAGTCGGGTCGTAGTAGATGAACTCGCCTGCGATGTCCGCAACAAGCGGCACGCTGATTTCCTGGCCCGATTTTACGGGCACGCTGATATTGAAGTGGTCTATGGCGAAGACATGGTTCCCGCCCGCGCTTTTCACCCGCAGGGTCACGCTCTCGCCCTGTTTCAGCTCTATATTATCAGGCGAGAAGCCGAAGCTGTACTGCGAGATGCTTATCACATTGCCATTTCTCCCCTCGCTCTGCCCCGGCACTATGCCCGCGGTGAAATTCACGAGAAATATGGTTATGATCGCCAGCAGCGGGATCAGCATGGCGTAGAGATAGATGTTCCCTTTCATGGGTATTAATTCGCCTATCATCTTTTTACCCTTGCCTAGCTGCAATCTCTTGGCAGGTTTTCTTGATTCTGTTGTCAAAGCCATTGAAGGTTTTTTCTCCTCGCTCTCTAGAGATATATGCTGCCTTTTCCGCGGAAGCCTCCTGAATCTTTATTACCATCGGCGGAAAACTAGAAGCATGCGCATTGCAGTCGTCAGCCCCTACAGCACGAAGAAAATTATCGAGGAGCTTAAAATCCGCTGGTTTTCTTTGTCCGCCAGGCCGCAGTTCGTCTTCACCTATGGCGGGGACGGGACAATACTTGAGGCCGAGCGCTGCTACTCAGGCGTGCCCATCGTGCCCGTGCAGAAGAGCAAAATATGCAGCCGGTGTTCTGTTTATTCGGCAGCTGACGTGGGCAAGATTGTCTCCAGGATAGCCGCGGGAAAGTATAGGATAGCTGAGGAGCAGAAAGTCATGGCCGTCTTCAGAGGCAGGAAGATTTCAGCGCTCAACGAGATCCAGCTGCATTTGCGTGATCCGAGGAGAGCCCTGAGATTCTCTGTCCGTTCCGGTAAGAAGTTCTACAAAGAGATCATAGGTGACGGGCTTGTCGCTGCGACCGCCTATGGCTCCAATGCTTATTACAGGAGCATGGGCTACGCCCCTTTCCGTAGAGGAATCCGCATCGGCTTCAGCAACGTCTGGCCCCGCCTGCCCAGCCTGGAAATAAATAAATCCGCGACCATAAAAATACTGAGGGAACCGGCATGGCTCGCGGCTGACAATCATTTCCTTGCGGCCATGAGGAAGGGCGATTCCGTGAAAATAATGCCTTCCCGGCAAAAGGCGAGGTTCGTGGTGCTGCATGGTTGAATATGGGCATTTTTCAAACTGCTGCATAACTTACCTGCTGGAGCGTTCTGACATAATTGCATTTGCCTGTCTCGGCGATATTAGAAACACGCCAGAGGCCGAGGAGGCGCATATGGCGCAGCTGGCGGATTTTGGCAGAACCATATATGAGGTCAGGGATTATTTCTGGAAGGCGTTCAAGAATTGCACGCAGTGCTATGATGCTTATTTGGACTATGTGGAAAATCGCGCGGAGCTTTCAGACGCTTCCTTTATTGCAGAGGTCGAAACTGCCAGAAATCCAGGAGTCGACGTGTATATTTCCATCAATGTTTGCTGATTGGAACAGGCAGAAATAACGTCTCAGATCTTCAGCGCCTTCTTGATCCTGTTCCTGTCGAAGCCCACGATGATCTCGCCGTTTATCTCTATGACTGGCACGCCCATCTGGCCGGATTTCTCGATCATCTCCTCGGCGGCCTTCTGGTCGTTCTCGACGTTGACCTCGGTGAACTTCACGTTGTTCTCGCTGAAGAACTTCTTGGCCTCCTTGCAGAAGTGGCACCAGGTGGTCGTGTAGATTTTCAC
>CAYJRV010000063.1:0-4964 GCA_964372695.1 uncultured archaeon
GAAGAAATTTGTTGATATGTATACTCCAGAGGCGAGGTTTTAGCTAAACAGATACTCAGGATCTGCCAAATAAAAATCCCGAGATTTTTATTTGAGCATAAGCCGGGTTTGTATTTAAAGAAAGGAGTTGTTTGGGGTCTATGGAAGTGGCAGTTCGATCTTATGAAGAAGCCGACTACGAGGGCGTAAAGAAAAATCTGCTGGAAGCAGGGTTATACGACGCTGGCGCTGACAGCCCTGAAGCTCTCTCAAGAGCAATTAAAGGGAATCCGAATGCAATTCTTGTGGCTTTGTCAGACGGCGAGATTGCCGGCACCGTCTATATAGAAACCGGCTGGTATGCTTTCATCTTCCGCCTTGCAGTCAGGGCAGACTATAGAAATAAGGGAATTGCGTCTGCTTTGCTTGCCAGGGCCGAAAGTATAATTAAAGAGCTTGGTTACACAGAATGCGGGCTGTACGTAGACGCAGAAGACGGGGAGCTTTTGCTATGGTATGAGAAGCGCGGGTACAACAGATCGGTAAAAAACTACAATTCAATGTGGAAGAAAATTTAGCTATTTCCTGATCTCCGGCAGCCACAATTTTATCTCGTGCTCGGCCTCTTCCCTGTTGCCTGAGGCGTGTATCAGGTTCCTAACAGACCTCTTTTCGCTATTGGCTTTGAGTATATTATCAACGCCTAAATCGCCCCTTATGGTGCCTTTCTCGGCAGATGCGGGGTCTGTGTAGCCTGTTATTTTCCTCACCTTCTGTATTGCTTCTTCCCCTTCTATTATCATGGCAACAACGGGCCCCTCTGTCAGGTACTTGCGTAGGCCGTGCACTATCATGCGCCCCTGTTCCTTGTAGTCCAGTATCTTGTCGCCCGCTTTCTCGCTCTTTTTCCCCAGGCTTATCATGTATTCGTCCTCTTCAGGATAGTGCCTGCTTATCAGCTGCTGGGAGACCCGGAGCATTTTAAGCGCGGTTATCTTCAGCCCTGCGGCCTCGTAGTAGGCTATGATCTTGCCTATGAGATTCCTCTGCACGCCGTCCGGCTTTATCAGGACAAGGGTTTGCTCCTTCATCGGCTCACTATCTCTCGCGCAAGGAATTTAAATCAGGCGGGTAGTCAATTATTGCTATTTTGCCAGCCATAAGCCTCATGTAGCGGCTGATGGAACCTGTGACACTGTACATTTCAGCGGTGACTGTGCACTCAAACTCATCTGCGCGCAGGATATTGACGAGATTTAACAGGCCGAACAGACGCCTTTTTCTTATCTTGTATTCTCCCGAAAACTACCGGCTTTAGCCGGTGGATGAGGAGAAGAATACGAGATCACATCTTTCAGCAAACCACCGGTTTTAACCGGTGGTATATAAGAAAGATATGATGACAACCGCGTCCGCGCCGTGGAGTGTTTTGGCCCAGTACTGCGCCACGCTGGCCGCATTTTCGTATGCGTGCCTTGGCGTCCTGCCTGTGTAGCTCGCTGTCAGCTCCCCGCATCCCTCCATGCTTCCTGGATATAACCTCATCATCCTTTTCAGCTGCCTGCGCGTCAGTATGCAGGCCACGTTCTCGTCGTAGAAGTGCAGCGCAGGCGCCGGAACGTACTCATGCGGGCTTCTTTGCATGGTAAAACTAAGCGCCAAAAGAATTAATCCTTTACGCGGCTTTCCTGATCCTCGCCACGAAGAACCCTGCTGTATTGTTGTGCTGGGGGTAGATGCGCATGCAGTTTTCTATCCTTTCGTCGTATTTTTTGTTATCCCATCCAACAATTCCCTTATCGCATATGATATTGCCAATTTCAATATTTTCAACAACGGCATCGCCAAAATTCTCAAGCAAAAAATCAACGACTGCTTCATCTTCTTCGGGCTCGAAGGTGCACGTTGAGTAGGCAAGAATTCCGCCTGGCTCGAGCAGCTCGAATGCATGGGCGATGAGATTGTTCTGCGTTTTTGCAAGGATTTTCACCCGCTTCTCAGACCAGTGACTGAAAATCTTCTCCTTCTTGTTCACCATGCCCTCGCCGCTGCAGGGCGCGTCCAGCAAAACCTTGCCAAAACTTCCTTCAAGCTTCCTGCCCGACATGTTGAGGACTTCGGCGCTCAGGTGGAACTTGTTTATGTTTGCCTTCAGCCGCCTTACCCTGTTTGTGTCGATGTCGTTCGCCGTTATGTGCGCTTCGTTATCCGTCAAAAAAGACAAAATAAATGTCTTCGTGCCGGGAGCCGCGCACATGTCCAGTATTTTGTCCTGCTTTTTGGGCGCGAGCGCTATGCATGGCACCAGCGAGACGGGATCGAAGATGAAGTAGTCTTTTTTGTTGATAAAATCATCAGGAACGAAGTACGCATCTTTGAACCATGGCACTCTTTCGAACCCTAATTCTTCCCTTGACAGCACGCACTTTCTTGTCCTCTGGTTGTAGATGCTTTCGTCTAGGCCGAGCTTCTTTAATCGGAAAAGCAGTTTCTCTGGGATTTGCATCGGAATATTATTATTCAATACGTTAAAAATCAATCAGGCGCACCATGAATAAAAACACCTTTGGAGCTGTTGGTTAGGAAGACGCAGGATAATAAGTATCAGCTATCCTCATTCCGAAGCCTGGCTGAACCGGCGAGAGCCCTGCATGAACAATGTAACCGGGATAAGCTACGAAAATTGAACTTCGTTCTACATATTCAAAGTTACGGACTTCGGATTTTTTACCCTCAATTGTAGGTATGCTCTGTTTATCGTTTTCTGATGTTCTTACAAGCAGATGCAGAACGCCATCGTTATGAACCAGTATCTGCCCGTCTTTGAATAAAACAGAATATGCCTTGAGTGCTTCGGGCCGGTATTCGTTCCAAATATGCAGATTACCAGTCCTAAAAGAGTCTTCAGTTATCGAAAAAGGTGTGCAAGCGTATTTTTCACCTTCCAGCTCTTCACCCCGAACATAGTCCAGCTGCGGTTCGTATTCTGGCGGCATTGGTGGTAGATAACTCAGTATAACACTTATAGACGGATACGACATGTTAACTCTGCCTCCGAGGAAAGGAGGCTGTCCTTCGTAGCCGAAGCCTAAACGGGTAGAGGCAGTCACAAATATAGGTTCTCGGTCTTCTAACCGTCTAAATTCTTCCGCAGGACCCCTATGGAATAAACAGATTCCTGAATCTTCTTGTTTGCCAGCTTCAAGAATCAAGTAGTGCGGCAAATGCGAGCCTTCATCTATTCTGCGTATAGTAGCTATTTCTGGATTTCCTCTAAGGCCGTTGTTCATTATTACAAGGCGGCGGGAGTCTGTAGTGTAATCTACTCCCATTCTCAGATCTTTGGCTTTTCTTCCAGGCCAGAGGATGCTCATGTAATTATGAATAACGCAAAGAATTTAAAATAAAGAGCACCACAGAAATCTGTTGCGAGTGATAAGAATGCGAGTGGCAGAAAGAAAAGGTTGTCTGTAACATGTCTTAACAAAGATACTTGTGCAAATTTCAACATTCATTGTTGTAATTTAGATTTAAGAGATTAAAATCATAATAGAACCAGCATGATCAAAGACCCGCCAAAAGAATTGCTGAATTCGAAATACAGAAAAGAGATGTGGAATAATTCGAAGAAGATAATAAACAGGCTGGAAAAGGTCCTGCCGATATCTTCTGTGCATGTTCACGGCAGCTTTTCCACAAGGAAAAAAAGGCCGAACGACGTGGATTTCATCGTTCTTCTGAACATCAAAGAGAAGGATCAGAAATCAAAATGGT
Source organism: uncultured archaeon (assembly GCA_964372695.1). Lineage (GTDB taxonomy): Archaea > Aenigmatarchaeota > Aenigmatarchaeia > GW2011-AR5 > GW2011-AR5 > JACQNX01. The sequence continues at coordinate 3,754 of CAYJRV010000063.1, forward strand.
CTGTCGATATGGTCATAGCTCCCGAAAACAGATTTGGAAAGAACGTGCTCAAAGATACAGATAAATATAGAGAATTGCGTTACTTGTACTGCATAGAAACGCAATTCGCTATATAGGATTTGCGTGATATTTGTAGTATATATTGCGCAAATCCTAATATGTCAGGCAGAAGTACGGGCTGAAGCACTCCAGGACCGTGAGGCTCAAGTAAAATTTTAATAGGACAGAGGAGGGCAAGAACCCATGAAATACTACATAATTATCAGGGGACCTGCAGGGGCAGGAAAAACCACAATTGCCGGAAAACTTGCCGGGAAGATTAAGGGCCGTCATGTTTGCTTTGATAAAATAATGAGAAAGAACGGGCTGGACAAAATTGAAGGCAAGGGAATCAAGCAGGCAAATTTCATTAAGGTCAACGAACTGGTTATTCCGGGAGCGCTGAAAATGCTGAAAAAGAACCGGGTTGTGGTTTTCGACGGCTGCTTTTACCACAGGCCGCAGCTCAGGCACCTTATCAAGAACCTGCCTTACAGGCATTTTGTGTTCACGCTGCGGGCGTCTCTGGAAGACTGCATAAAGCGGGACGGAAAAAGAAAGGGAAGCTCAAAAATAGGGAAGAGGAATGTGGAAGCCGTCCACGAACTGTGCTCGAAGTTCGATTACGGAACAGTTGTCAATACAGAGGGAAAGACAGCGGAACAAACGACAGCAGAAATTACTTCCAGGTTGCCGAAGAACTAATCGGTCAGCTCGAGCTCGATGTTTACCTCGCGCGGTATCCTTATTCTTGTAATCTGCCTTAGGACGCGGTCGTTGGCGCCCACGTCAAGTATGCGCTTGTGTATGCGCATCTCCCAGGTCTCCCAGTTGCCGCCCCCGCCCCCGCGATGCATGCCGTCGCCGCACGGCGTCTTCATCACCGGGATCTTCAGCTTCTTCGTCGGCAGCGGTATCGGCCCTGAGACAGCGACGCCTAGCTTGGTCGCTATGTCCTTGATCTCGAAGCAGAGATCGTCGAGCATCTTCGGGTCCCTGCCGGTCAGCTTTATCCGCGCCGTGTTCATACAGCTATTTAATCGGCAGGAAGGTATAAAAGCGTTTTCTTCAAGTGCGGCTCCGGGCGGATTTGCTGCGGAAATGGGCCTGCTACTGATTTTTCCTGAAGAGCAGCTTCGCCTCCCTGATGTCTCCCAGCCGGTGATTCAGGT
>CAYJRV010000064.1:0-4866 GCA_964372695.1 uncultured archaeon
AACGTGGGAGCGTAGCGGAACCGCACGCCCGCCCCTTCAGGGGCGGGTAATTGACTGGAACTCATAAATACACACCAATTATTTACTATATAGTGATGATATCAATTTAATACTTTGTAGTCGTCTATATGACAACTATTTAAGCACGGGAGCGGAGTATTATCATGGCAACGGAGCTCGAGGCGCTGCGCTACGCTGACCTCACTGAGGCGGAAGCCCAGGTGTACCTTGCGCTCCTGGAACTGGGCTCAAGCCCTGCAGGGCCAATAATCAGAAAAACTAGCATGCACCGCGCCACGGTCTACGACGCGCTGAGGAAGCTCATGGAGAAGGGCTTTGCCAGCTTTGTCATAAAGGGGAAGAAGAAACACTTCGAGGCGTCTGACCCGAAGGCTATAGTGAGCTTCTTGTCCGACCGCGAGAATGAGCTGAGGAGGGTGCTGCCGAGGCTGGAGTCCCGCAGGTCACTTTCGAGACAGCAGCAGGAAGTCACGGTTTACCAGGGCGTGAAAGGGATATGGACAGTGATGCAGAACATCCTGGAAGAACTGAAAGGCGGCGGGGTGTATTATAATTTTGGTGTTTCCGGTTTGTTCAGGTCTGTCATGGGCCGGTACTGGGACATCTGGCAGAAGCGCAAGAAGAAATTAAGAATAAAGGCCTACTGCATATTTGATGCCAGCGTGAAGGAAAAGGACCCTTACCTCCTTGAGCACTATTTCGGCAAGAGCAGGTTCCACCCGCCGCACTATCGGACACTGACAGACACGCTGATATACAAGGATACGGTGGTCATGTTCATCTGGTCGGCCAAGCCGCCCATTGCCGTGGTCATCAAAAACAAGGAAAACGCAGAGGGCTACAGGAACCAGTTCCTGTTCATGTGGAGGCATGCATCCAGATAAATACCGCAGGCAGGAAATAATATCATGCGGCGGAAGGAAACTTACATTGTTGTTATTATACTGGTTGCTATTGGCTACTTTATTTTCAATTCGGTACCGAAAGGATACGAGATCCGCGAAACCGCAGTGACCAAGGTGGTGGACGGCGACACCATAGTCATAGAAGGCGGGCAGCGCGTCCGGCTGCTCAATATGGACACGCGCGAGCGCGGCGAGAACTGCTATTCCGAGGCGAAGAAGAGGCTGGAGGAGCTTGTGCTGCTGAAGAACGTGACGCTGGAAACGGACAGGGAGAACAAGGACCGCTACGGCAGGCTCCTGAGGCATGTCTATGTTGAAGGCATCTCAGCCAACCTCGAAATGGTGCGGGAAGGGCTTGCAGTGGCGTACATAATAGAACCCAACACCAGGCATGCAGAAGAGTTTAGGGAGGCGGAAGAGCTTGCGAGGCAGGAGGGCGGATGCGTTTGGGAAAAGCTGCCGTGAGATCAAAAAGGCTTAAATAATATTCTGATAAAGCAAGAGCGATGAAAGTAAGCCACATAGAACTTGCTGAATATTTTTTCAGGACAAAAGATCTGGAGATATATCAGACGGATTTTGGAACGATTGTTTTAAGGGGCAACAGAAGGCTTCCAAGAGGTACCAGCCTTGCTGTCGGCAAGGTCATTCTGGAGCCGTATGACGGCTATATTCATGAAAGAATTGCTTTCATAGAGAGAGGTACTGGCATAAGAAGCCACCAGGAGACGGACAGGGAAATAGTGAGAAATATAGGAGATGTACCTCTGCTGTATTTATTAGGAACAAATGACGGCGAGATAAAAACATGCACTATTTTGCCGGGGCAAACTGGATATACAGTGTATAATTCTTTCGGACATAATCATGGATTCGCACTTGCGGGACCGCGAAGCCGCGAAAAGCCCAGTCCAGCGATTATCTATGTTGCAAAGTCGCTGAATCCGGGATTTCCCGAGGGAAACTCGTTCAGGATGCCGGAGAACACATACCGCGGGCCGCAGCCAGGCTTCAGAATTTAAACACTGCCAATCAAAGGCTCATAATGACAGGCTACAGAAAAGAAACAATACTCGCGGGCCTTGGCATCATCCTTATATTCACTTTCGCTTTTGGCTTCCGGATATTCGGCCAAATGCTTTCACACCTAGGAGCGGACCTGACAGACGAACTGGGCATACATGTCTACATAGCAGGCTTCGCGCTCGTGATTTTCGGCCTCTGCAGGCTCGCAAGAAAATAGTCTCATCGCCCCTTCTTTTTCGGGATTTCATAGTATTCCGCGAATGCAAGACCAAGGAGGATGATGCCAAGCACGCCGAAGAACAAACGCTGTTCGCTGGCGTAGTCGCTCAGGGAGCCGGCGATGAAAAACAGGAACGCCATAACAATGCTTGCATAGACGAGCGCATTCGGCTTCTTTTTTCCCGCCCTTATCGCTATTTTGCGCGGTTTCTTCACTGTCTTTGCCATTTTAATTAATGTTGTTTCCACACTATTTAAAATTTTGACTGCATGTAATTGACTAGTGATTCTATGAAAAATGTCATGGACTACAAAGGCCTGCGGATAGAATGGCTCAACCACCATGCCGGATTCCTGATCACGACAAAGAACAGCAGGAAAATTTTCATAGACCCGTGGGAGCTGAAAGGCGACCACAGCGCCGACATAATCCTTGTCACGCACCCACACTATGACCATTTCAGCCCTGACGACATAAGGAAACTAAGGACAAGCAACACCATATTCATAGCGCCGATAGAGTGCAACGAGCAGCTAGGCCACACATTCAAGCCGTGCAGGGCCGGCTCCAAATTCCACGAGGACGGGATAATCATAGAGGCAGTGCCTGCCTACAACACGAACAAGTTCCGCGCGCCTGGGGAGCCTTTCCACCAGAGGGAAAGGCAGTGGTGCGGCTACATAATCGACATAGACGGCGTCCAGATATACCACGGCGGCGACACGGATTTTATCGAGGAGATGAAGGAATTTCCCGAGCTTGACATAGCGCTGGTTCCCTGCGGCGGGACATACACGATGACTGCGGCGGAGGCAGCCGAGGCCTGCAACGCCATGAAGCTGAAGATCGCGGTGCCCATGCACTGGGGCAAGATAGTGGGCTCGAGAAAGGACGCCGACAGCTTTGCGGCGCACTTCAAGGGCGAGACAAGGATACTTGAGTAGCTATTCAAAAAACAGCTTCTCATTCAGGAACGGAACGAGCGCAACGACAAGGCCGTGCACGTAGAGATCCTTCCTGTTCATGACGCCCCTGGTGAAAAACCCGATGGCGCCGCCTTTCTGTTTTGTGTTGTTTTCGCCTGTAATTTTATCTGTGAGCTCGCCCAACTCCGAGCCGTCGAGCAGCTCTTTCGTGACAGAAGCAGGCAGCTCGAAGTGAGGAGATGCACCGTAGCCTATGCGCCCTTTTCTGTCAATTATGCACACGGCACCGAAAGCGAACCATCTCGAGTAGATTTCCGATATTCCGCCCTCTATACCAACGAAATAATCCGCGTCAATCCCGCTCTCTCTGGCGACGCGCACGAGCTCGAGTGCCCTGTTTCCGGCACCCATATAAGTCTCGGAATTCATCGGCTGACTTGATACTTTTGAGCCGACATCCACGCCACTAACTTCGACATCGTTGAAATATTTCGAGAAGGCCTCCATTACGGATTCTATCTTCACCGGGTTCTTCGAACCGACAAGCACCCTCATAAGATCACTTCACATCAAAGCTTAAATTATCTCTATGTTATCGGGGCCATGAATGATATACTTTCTGCCGCGCCATTCTATCTTATTCCGGAAGAGGGCCTGCAGTGCGTTGTAGGCGAACAGCCAGGCTGCCAGATAGCCGGCTGCCGAGTATTTGATGACACTGCCCTGCACTCCGGCATTTCTCCTGTAGCCGTCGAATCTTAACGCTTCTTTTACCATGTATAACGGAACTATGGAGAAGAGCAGGCCGGCGGGCACATAAGATCCAAGGAGCACGGAAGCGAGGCCCAGCAGCGTGAAGAAAGGCATGCCGCCTATTCCAACGAGTGCGAGCGCGTTCAGCTTTGGCAGGTAGGCGCGGAGTATTATCATCTGCCTGTTCGTGAATCTTACGAAGCTATGCAGGTCAAACTTGTCTTTGGTAAAGACGAGGCACCTGGGTTCGTAGCTGATTTTCATTCCGGCTTTTTTGACCCTTTCAGAAAACGTGAGGTCGTCGCTTACCGCCCTCTGCCAATGCTTTGGCATGTCCAGAGAATAGAAATCTTTTTTCCTGACAGCCATCGAGCCTGCCCAGGGAAATGTGACCCTATGGTTGAATATCTGGCTCAAGCCTATGTTGTTCCACGCGCATCTTAAATAGGACTTCACGCTTTTGTCCGGCAGGTAGAAACGATAGCCGCTGGTAACATCTGACTGCTCCAGCCGGGCCACAAGATGACGCAGCCAATACCTCCCTGGCTTCCCGTCTGTATCAGCAAAAACAAGCACTTCGTTTTTTGCGTGCTCCAGACCCGTAAGGAGTGCCGAGATCTTGCCGCTGCACGTAGGCAGGATATTTGAGAATACTATTTGTACATCTTTTCCTTTGGACAGTTTCTTGATCACACTGTAGGCTGGATCATCCTTTGAATCAAGAACAAATATGTAGTGCACCTTGCCTTTGGGATATGCCTGGTTCAGGAGCCCTTTTATATGATATTCCAGGTGAGGTTCCGGCCCTTTTGTTGGAGCAATTATGGACACTGCCGGCCCATAGGCAAATGATTTTTTCATTTCTTTTGCGAATAATTTGTGAAACCTGTACTCGGCAAACAAAAGATAAACGCCGTAAAACAAAGACAGGGCGCCAAAAAATAGCAGAACTGTATCCAGCATCGGTAATTTTTGAAGGGGAAACAATAAAAAGTACTCCTAGCCACTTTGCCTG
>CAYJRV010000065.1:0-4691 GCA_964372695.1 uncultured archaeon
GCCAAGGAGCAGTTCTGCAGGACGTTCATTGGGGTTTACTGATTCTGCAGCCGGGCATTTAAATTTTCAAAAGGTTAGATTATTCAGATGCCTCGTTAGCTCAGTACCAATCCCTTTTCTTCAGAAGAAAAGGTCTTGGTGAACCCCAAAAGAACGCCAGGATCCGAAGATAAAAAAGATTGGTGAGCAATTGGTAGAGCGTTAGCCGCAAGGCCGCTAAACCTTGGTAAGGAACTTTTTTGGAAAAGTTTCGCCAAAACCGACAAAAAGGTAAAGGTCCCGAGTTCGACTCTCGGACGGGGCTCTTGAATCTGGGAAAATCCTTTTATACGGCAGTCTGCAATTTCTAGGCATGAAGAAGGCAGGAAAGACCGAGAAAGCCACATTCGCCGCGGGCTGCTTCTGGGGAGTCGAGGCGGCGTTCCGCCAAGTGAAGGGCGTGGTCGGCACGCAGGTGGGCTATACAGCAGGCACGACGAAGAGCCCCACGTACAAGGATGTGTGCTCGGACAGGACAGGGCACGCGGAAGCAATTGAAGTGGAATTCGACCCGGATCAGGTCAGCTACGAGGAGCTGCTTGACGTGTTCTGGGGCATACATGATCCGACTCAGGTGAACAGGCAGGGCCCTGATTTCGGGAGCCAGTATAGGTCCGCGATATTCTGGCACAATGAGAAGCAGAAAGCCGCGGCCCTTGCCTCAAAGCAAACGCAGCAGAAGAAGCGCGGCAGGCCGGTAGCAACGGAAATAACGAAGGCGCAGGCGTTCTACAGGGCCGAGGAATATCACCAGCGCTACCTGGAGAAGCACGGCGCAGCTGCGTGCCACTTCTGATGTGCGCCTCCCGTGCCAGCAACATTTTTATCAAGCCTTCCGGAAAATCCCCTTATGGCAAAAACCCTAAAATCCCGCCGCTGTTTATATACTGTTTCCGGGGATATAACCAGCATGGAAGCAAAATTGATGCTGCTGCCCGCGGTTGCACTTGTAGCAGCCGTTCTTGTGATAGCCGCGACTCCGCAGGTAAACACTGAAGGCGCTGCAAAGAGATTCGCGTCCGAGCAGGATTTCAGGAACTTCCTCAAGGAGAACATTGAGCAGGGAGGCTTCTACGGCGGGTTCTACGGGGGTGTCAGGAATCTGGAAGCAGTCACGGCACAGGCATCAGGGCTCGAAAAGAGCGGCGCGTCCTCAGCTCCGGACTATTCAGCGACAAACATACAGGTGCAGGGAGTGGACGAGGCCGACATCGTGAAGACAGACGGCAAATATATTTACGTCATCTCTCAGAATTCTCTCATCATAATCGACGCATATCCGGGGGAAGATGCGAAGATAGTCTCCAATACAACATTAAACGGCACGCCGCAGGAAATGTTCGTGAATGGCGACAGACTCATTGTTTTCGGCTATTCGCAGTATCAGAACTACTTCCCCAAGCCGCTGCCTCTGGAAACAGCAGGCGCGGATCAAGATTCGGAGAATGTATCCCCTGCCCAGCAGGTCGATGCCCAGCCTGGCGCAGCGGGGAAAATCGCAGCTGGCTTTGCCAGGCCGATATACTACTCGCCCAAGCTCTTCATAAAGGTCTTTGACATCTCTGACAGGGCAAGCCCTGAACTCAAGAGGGACATTGTCCTGGACGGCAGCTACTACGACTCGAGGATGATAGGCGACTACGTCTACATCGTTGCAAACCAGCCTGTGCAGTTCGGCGACGGACCGGTGCCGCTGCCTGCGGTGTACAGGGACAACAAAGCTGTGCCGGCATTCGACTATACGGATGTCAGCTATTTCCCATACCCGGACTACAGCTACAGGTTCACTGACATCATATCGCTGAACCTGCAGGACGAGAGCCAGGAAATCTCGCACAATCCGTATCTCCTGGGAGACGCGCAGACGCTCTACGTCTCGCAGGACAACATATTCATAGCGGGCCAGAAGCAGGTCAGGCCATCCTACTACACTGACACGCTGACAGACGTTTTAATCCCGCTCCTGCCTGAGGACGTTAAGTTAAAAATAAACGACGCGAAGAATTCTGATGCCGCGTCCTACGAGAAATTCCAGAAGATCTCGGAGATAATCAACGAATACCAGTCCGGCCTGAGCGACGCAGAGAAGAAGGCCTTCCAGGACGATGTGGAAAAGCGCTCACAGGAAATCCAGCAGCAGATCCAGATCGAGTCGCAGAAGACCGTGATACACAAGCTCGCAATCAGCAGCGGCCGCGTTGAATACAAGGCACGCGGGGAAGTCTCAGGAACTCTGCTGAACCAGTTCTCCATGGACGAAAGCAACGGGTATTTCCGGATAGCGACAACAACAGGAGGCATATGGACAGGATCTGAGCAGACGCCAACAAAAAACAATATTTACGTGCTTGATCCCGGGATGAACATAGCAGGAAAGCTGGGGGACCTTGCCCCTGGAGAGCGCATATACTCAGTAAGATTTCTGGGAGACAAGGCCTACATGGTGACATTCAGGCAGGTCGATCCGCTCTTTGTGATAGACCTTTCAATCCCGGAAAGCCCAAAAGTGCTGGGATTCCTGAAGATACCCGGCGTTTCGGACTACCTGCATCCCTATGACGAGAATCATGTAATCGGCGTGGGAAGGGATGCGAGCGAGGAAGGAAGGATAAAAGGCATGAAGCTCTCGCTCTTCGACGTGAGCGACGTTGTGAATCCAAAGGAAGTCTCGAAATACTACATAGGCGGGCCCGGAACATATTCGGAAGCCCTGCACGACCACAAGGCGTTCCTCTTCAGCAGGGAGAAGAGCCTGCTGGTGATACCCGCAACGGAATATGAAAAAGACTACAGGCCCGGCTTCCAGGGAGCCTACGTGTTCACGCTGACCGCGGAAAGCGGCTTCGAGTTGAAGGGCAGGATAACACATGACAAGGAAAACGGCACGCAGAAAGGGGACTATTATTATTTCAACGCGCCGATAAGGCGCAGCCTTTACATCGGCAGCAATCTCTACACGCTCTCTGACAGGACGCTCAAGATAAACAGCCTTGACGACCTGGCGGAAATAAAGTCCATAGAGCTGCCGTACAACGAGCCGGAGTACGTTTTATACGCCAAGACCGAAGCGGGCGTTTCAACTCCAATATCAAGGCCATGATTTTTGGGCTTTTTCTGGCAGCTGGCCTTGCAGGCTTCAAGGCATTTTGGCAGGCAGTAAAGAAGCGCCAAAGAAAAAGATAAATTTCGCCAGCGCGGCGCCCGGGATGATTTTTCCTTTCCAACTCTGCGAATAAAAATCTTCCCTACAGATTATCTCTATGCAGCGCATCATCATGCACATGGACCTGGACTCCTTCTACGCCTCGGTGGAGGAGAAAAGGAGGCCCGAGATTGCCAGGAAGCCCGTAGTTATCTGCGTCTTCTCGGGGCGCTCCGCGGACAGCGGTGCGGTGGCCACGGCAAACTACAAAGCAAGAGAGCTGGGCATAAAGGCAGGCATACCCATCATGATGGCAAAGCGGCTTGCAAACGAGGAAACGGTCTTCCTGCCGAACGACATCGAGTACTACCGCTCTGTGTCTGAACGCATCATGGAATTGCTCGAAGACGAATGCGACGTGCTTGAGCAGGCGAGCGTTGACGAGGCTTACATGGATGTCACGAAGAAGTCCGGCGGAAGCTTGGATGCGGCGGTTGCCATTGCAGGCAAGATAAAAAACACCATCAAACAGCACGAGGGCCTGACCTGCTCCATAGGCATAGGGCCTAACAAGCTCATAGCAAAGATGGCCGGCAAGGTGCAGAAGCCGGACGGCCTCACTGCGGTAAGGCAGGAGGACGTCGCAAAATTCATGGAAAACCTTGACGTCAGAAAGATACACGGCATAGGAGGCAAGACAGTTGATATATTGAATTCTCTGGGGATAAAAACAGCCAAACAGCTGGCAGAATTCAGCGCACTTGAGCTGGAAAAAAAGCTTGGGAAAAACAAGGCCCGCATACTCCAGGAAAAAGCGAAGGGCATTGATGAAAGCCCTGTCGAGCAGAAGGAGGCTCAGCAGATCTCCAGGATAGGCACGCTGAAGGAGGACACGAATGACTTTGAGGCTGTTTTTTCAAAGATAACCGAACTGGCTGCCGGCATGGAGAGAAAAATAAAAAGCAAGAACATCTCGTTCAAGACTGTATCGATCATAGCGATAGACACGAACCTGGAGATGCAGACCAGGAGTCAGAGTATAGGCCAGACGGATCGCATTGATCCCGTTCTCGGCACGGCAAGAAAGCTGCTGAAAAAGTTTTTTGACGACAATCCCGGGAAAAAGCTCAGAAGAGTCGGCGTCCGCATCTCCGGCCTGCTCTACAAGAAGCAGCAGAAAAACCTGGGGGATTTCGCCGAGAGGTACTTCATGAGGTGATGAAATAAATCTATTAAACCGTTTATGAACAGGTAATGCACTATGAAGGAACAGAAGGCGGCGCTCATAGAAGCGATATACCAGCAGATAGCGTCCAACGAGAAGGCGAAGGAGCAGTTCAGGAAGGAATTCAAGGTCGACGACAAAACATTCGAGAGGATGATCAAGAAGTTCCTGGACATCTGGCTCGATTCGCCGGAGCTGATCATGTTCCTCTCGGAAACTCTGGGCGTCTATGCCGACGAACCGGAGGAAGAGGGGGACGAAGGGGAGCACGACTACCTGGGATGA
>CAYJRV010000066.1:0-4665 GCA_964372695.1 uncultured archaeon
GTGCGAGGTTCAATTTATTGTTTCGTCAAAAAGGCGGGTTTTGCAAAGTTCTCATCTTTCAGTATAACAGCGTACTTCCGGAAATTACGCCTCATCCGGCTTTTTCGGGTTACCATGTTGCTCAGTACCTCTTCATCCCCGCGTCTATCTTCTCGGCCCACTCATCTATGCCGCCTTCCAGGTTCTTGGCATGAAGCCCCTGACCAGAAAGGAAGCTCGCTATCCAGAAGCTCCTGTTGCCCGTGTGGCAGTAGACTATGATTTCCTTGTCCTTTGGCAGCTCTTCGAAGCGGAAGCGCACGTCGCGCATGGGTATGTGCACGTCACCCTCTATGGCGCATATCTCGCGCTCCCACTGCTCCCTGACGTCCAGCAGGACAAAGTCTTCCTTTCTTTTCCGCTTCTCCGTAAGCTCCTCGACAGTTACCTCTTCTGCGCCTTCCATAGTTTGTATACAAATAAAGCCGATTAAAAGCTTTCAGCCCGCCCTTCAAACGAATTAAAGCGTTTTCTTCCATTTATCCTAGTCCGCTCCCGTCGCCCTGCAGCCTGCTGCGGGGCAGGGAGGTTTCGGAGAAAGCTCCCGTCGTCTAGGCACCTTTCAGGAAAGCTGCACCAAAGCAGAAGGTGGGAAATCCCGGCCAAGGATAGCGGCCTTTCGAGCCGCGGACACGGGTTCGAATCCCGTCGGGAGCATAGAGTGAATTTTTAGGCGCTCACCAAAACGTTGAATAAATAAGCGACGAGGGTGAGCATTACTATGACTAGGGAGAACAGCGAAATAATCTACGCAGTGTCCAGAAGCTGAGATGCAGTAGAATTTTCGAGCAGAAAGAAGGTACCTGTGATTGTTGTGAAAATAACAGATCAGTAGTTAATCGCCGCCTTCTGGATCACTTTGTCAGCAGAAACGCGCTTACATTTGCCTATCGCATGTCAAAAAGCGTGTACAAACTGGGCGAGAACGAGAAGGCAGATAAAATCAAGGCATTGGACAAGGATGTTCTTGTTGAACTGGAAAAAGAAAAGCTTGCGGTACTGAAAGAGATCAGGGACAGGTTGACATCTAAAGCGAAGAAGAAGGCATAATTTTTATGAATAATCTGCTTAAAAGCTAGCTTTAAATATTATTGCCACCACAATAATTGTCATGACAATAAAGTTTGTGAACAGGTCGGACGAGCTTGGGTTTCTTGCCAAAGAGCACAAGAACGACGGCTTCAGGTTCATATCAGTAATAGGCAGGAGACGTGTCGGCAAGACAGCCCTTATGGAAAAGTTCATATCAGGGAAGAAAGCGCTCTACTTCTTTGTGCCTGACATGGACGACAAGGAGCTTAGGCTGATCTTCGCAAGAAGCCTTAATGAAAAATTTGGCCTGAGTTTTATCGGAGAGCCGTCGTGGGATGAGATTTTCGACCGTATGCTTGGAATACAGGAAAGGGTTATAATTATTATTGATGAATTCCAGAGATTTCTCACTATAAACAAATCTGTGCCATCGACTCTACAGAAGCACATAGACGGCCATCATAAGAAATCAGAAGTTTTTCTTGTCGTCATGGGTTCATCTATTGGTATGATGCACAAGCTCTTTGAGTACTCGGCGCCTCTCTATGGAAGGCGCACAGGCCAGATAGACCTTGAGCCGCTTAAATTCAGACATTTGTTTGAATGGTTTCCCTCTGTCCATGCAGAAAAATTAATGGAGATATATGCAGTATTCGGAGGAACGCCGAAATATCTACTGGAAGCGGATGCGAAGGATTTACTAAAGAGCATAGAAACGGGAATACTTTCAAAAAGAGGGGCGCTTTACAACGAGCCCGAGATGCTCATAAGAACAGAGCTTCCGAATCCCGCGACATACTTCAATATAATGAAGCTGATAGCTCAGGGAAGGACAAAGACAAACGAGATAGCCGACATGATAAGCATAAAACAAACTTCGCTCAGTTATTTTCTCAACGTGCTTGAAAAAGACATGAGTCTCATAAAGAAGGAAACCCCTGTCACAGAACTGAAGCCTAAAAGCAAGAAGACCCTTTATTTCGCAAATGATAATTTCTTCAATTTCTGGTTCCGTTTTGTGTATCCTAACATGTCTTATCTGGAAATAGAGAATTCCGGGCCTGTAATGGAAAGCGTTAGAAGCAATTTCACGGCATTTGTTGGCAAGGCATTTGAAGGCGTATGCAGGGAATTTTTGATAGAAGCCAATGCAGGTGGCAGGCTCCCTTTCAGCGCGACAAATATAGGCAGATGGTGGAGCAAGCAGGATGAAATAGATTTAGTGGTGTTCAACAAAAAAACAAAAGAAATGCTTTTCTGCGAATGCAAATGGAAAGGCAATGTCAATCCTAACAGTACAATAAGTAGCTTAAAGAAAAAATCAGAACATGTTGAGCTTTTCAAAAAAAGGCGGAAAGCCTACTATGCCGTGTTTGCCAAGAACTTTAGTAAAAAGGTCAAGGAGAGCGATGTCTTGCTTTTTGACATCAACGACATTAAGCAGGGTTTTATAGCAGGCGATAAATAATGAAAGTCGAAAGAAAGGTAAACAAAATGTGGCAGGAATGGAACAGCATGCCGGCCAAAATGCAGAAGAAAATTCGTCAGAATGTGGTGTTCATCGCGAAATGGCAGTACACATATTCTGCGGAACGCGGCAAGATTGGCATGATCCGCATGTCGGAATCTTTTCCAAGAAAAAACTTCTGGGAAATCTGCTGCTTGGAAGGTAAGCTGCTGGATGATACAGAAAGATTCGGCGCAAAGAAAGAGGCCGAGAAGCGCATAAGACAGCTGCTGGAAGGAAAACATAGGGTCAATGCCGAAAAGAAGTGCTGGGCAACCAGAAAATGGTATTCTAGGCCTATAGCAAGCTTTTAATTCTTCTCTGGGACAGGAATCCTTGTTATTAAGCCGAGATGAGCAATAGATTATTAAGCCGAGATGAGCAATAGAAATAATCGTTTCACCCTCACCGGGAGCATTCTTTTACTCCTCCTCCCCGACCCACGCATCGATGAAGTTGTCCACGAGCTGGTCGAGGAAGCTCTTCTTGTGCGCGACCAGGCACTTTATTATGCCCTCCCTGTCCCTGACGGCGTAGAGCCTGTACCTGCCTTTCTTTTTGAAGTGCACAATGTTGTTTTTTTCCAGGGTCTTCAGGTGCCCGGACAGGTTCGACGGCTTTATGCTGCACGCCATTGATATGCTCGTCGCATTCGCATGCTTCCTCTGCAGGAGATGGATGATTATGTGCCGCAGCGTGTCCTGCCTCAGGATGGAAATGATGTGCTTCTCTTCTTCGGAGAAGGGCTGCATGGCGCTGTAGTACCTCGTGAACCTGTCCGCCTTCTCCGCGCGGATGAGGCCGTTCTTGTGCAGGAAATGGAGGTGGTAGTCCAGGCTGCCCGTAGCCAGGCCCATTTTTCTCTGGAGTTCCCGCATGTGGATGCCAGGATAGCTGGATATTGCGTCATAAATCTTTTTCCTGACCTCCAGTTCTAGAGGATCAGACATGGTATCATTTCCTTGATGATCTCCCATAAACAAGCATCGCAAACGACAGGAGGATCAGGAGGTCTATTGCCTTGCTGGCGTTGCTGATGAATATATACTCATTCGGGAAGAAGTTGTCGAAGATCTGCAGCATCTCGTTGACTGCAAAAAAGAAGAAAGCTATCGAAAGTATGAATATCCTGTTGTCCTTGCGCCTCTTGAACGCCAGGAGCGAGATGAAGACGAGGAAGAACGAGACAAGCGTGGCCGCAAGGAGCACTATGTCGAATGCGTTCAGGACCTGGTCCTTGCCTGCTATGGAGAAGACCAGGCCCTTTGACCCGAAGCCCTGCCACAAAAACAGGTAGATGCCCGATAGCACGATTACGACCAGGTATACCGCTATTATCATGTAAAAGGTGCTGGCGTTCCATTTTATTCTTTTCCCGCGCTTTTCTTGCATTTTTCTCACTAAAGTTTTGGCTGCAAAGCTTAAATTGCCTCTGTGCGGCCTTTCCTAGCCGCGTCAGTTTGCCGAATGGTGGCCTGCGGGGGAGGCATGGCGGGTGTACGCCGCGCTGTCAGGCGGTGCCGTTGTGTACCATCGCAATGCAAGGCGAAACTTTTTGGCCCGCACTGATTAAGCCGCTCTTGGTGGTGTGGCCTCCGCGTCTCATTTCTCATAGGTTTTCTGCATGGCCGCAGTTTTTAAAAATCTAGTCGCCCGTTGTATTCAGCGGCAGGATTTCCGCCTTCTTGACGTACACGACGTCGTTGCACTGTTCGCAGGACAGCTCAAGGAATCTCTGCGTCTCGAACTTGACACGCATTCTCTTCCCGCAGCACGCAGGCATCATTTCGCTGAAAGCGGCGCTCATAGTCTCATATCCGTAACGCATTGCCGTCTTGCTGTCAGCACGCGGCCAGCAGCGGAATTTGCTCCGTTTTTTGCGGGAAGTGTTCGTGGCAAAAGGCCGCCTCCACTTCCTGGCACTTGCTTGACATGAATGTGCTTATTCCGCAGACGATGCAGTTCATGTTCATCATGGTAAAGGATGGTTTTCTTTTATAATAGGCGTTTTGGTGCAAAATTTGAAAGCTGGTGCAAAAGTTGAAGCGTGGAAATTCTTGGTGGAGATGGTCTTTCAGGCGTGCCGG
>CAYJRV010000067.1:0-4638 GCA_964372695.1 uncultured archaeon
ATATCCACTGCCTGAAGGCAGTGGTTTTCTGGAAGATGGTATCCCAAATACATTGATTCTCATCTGCTGCCTAAAGGCAGCAGTTTTCAATGTATTTGAGGATGACGAAAGCTTAAGCCTCATTTAGCTGCGGGCTGCACAGGGCTTATGATTCTGATGGATATGGCCAAGAAATTGTGGCTCTGCTGCCATCCTTTGCAGGTCTTCCGCGGTGTCGCATAGATTCCAGCCTTTCATGGCCGATTTCCGTGAGTCTGTACCAGCTCCTGTCGTTGCTTTTAACTCTTTCGGCTAGGTGCTCTTCTGCAAGGTCGAAGGCTTCTGTAAGATATCCGGCATCTGAAAGCGTCTGGACAGGGCACACTTTATATCTTCCAATGAGTTCTAAAACAGGTCGTCTTTTCATGCGACATTAATTGTTAATTATTTATTTAAAATGTAAAGAAGCCTATGAGCTGTATTGTACCAGTATTCCGCTGCCTATGGTAATATTATTATCCCTCGTGTAGCCCGCGTTCACTTCCAGCACGTAGCGCGCCGGCGCTTTCGACCTGTAGGAGGGGCACGGATCCGCCCTGCAGGGCTGCATCGTCGTGATGTCCACAATCTTGTAGTCTTCTGAAACGAAAATAATATCCAGCGGTATCAGGGTGTCCTTCATCCAGAAGCTCCGCGGCTGCGAATCCGGGAACACGAAAAGCATGCCGCTGTCCTCCCCGAGAAAGTCCCTGTTCATGAGGCCTGTCCGCCATTCTTCCGAGCTGTCGGCTATCTCGACATGCACAGTCTTCTGCCCGCTCCCGGCGGACAAGAAAACGTCTGTCCTGGAGCCGGACGTGCATCCTGCTATGGCAACGACCGCAATGAGCGCAAGGAACAGGGAAAACTTCACAGAAACACTTCCATATCGCTTTAATATTTCATCTGGTGAATTAATAAAATGCTTCCCGGGATAGCCTACCAGGCAATTGTCTTTCTTTGCGTCGCTTTCTTCCTTCCCCTGCCGGTATTCTGGATAGTGCTGCACCGCAACATAAAGCATTTCCGCAGGCGGCCGGCTCATGCGCTCTACATGAAGATTGGAATGGTTCTGCTTTCCGCGCTTTTTGCATACAGCAGCTTGGGCGAGCTGTCTTCGCGCGTCGAAGTCGGGATAATTGTGCAGGCTGTGGGCATTGTCCTGCTGGGAGCCAGCCTTTACCTGACTTACAGGACCACAAGGCTGATGGGAACAGAGACGCTCTTTGGCATATCAGAGCTGAAAAACAAAAAGCATATGCTCGACAAGGACATCTACAGGTTCGTCAGGCACCCGCGCTACCTTACCGTCTTCGTGTTCCTTCTCGGCCTTTTCCTTGCCACCGGCCTTATTCCAATGTTCTATCTTTTCATCTATTCGGCGATCATGTTTCATTTCGTCGCTGTCGAGGAGGAGCGCGAGCTGGAAAAGCGCTTCGGCAGGCGTTATGCCGTTTACAGGAAGAAGACAGGAAGATTTTTGCCGCGGCTAAGTTAAATTATAAATCCAACTCCCAGTCCCTGGGAATTCCTCCGGGCAGGCCCGTTTTTTCCTCCTTCTTTTCTTCGGGCATATCCGCCAACTCTTCTTTCACTGGCTCTGCATCCTTGATTTTTCTGTAAATCTCGTCGATGCTCTCAGCAGACGGGTTCCTTACGATCGAGTGCATAGACCCGCCGCCGTCGTTTTCAAAGCGCGGTATTATATGGACGTGGACATGCGGGATTGCCTGGCCTCCGGCCTTTTCCTGGTTCATCCCTATGTTGAAGCCGTCGCATTTCAGCCCGGCCTTGATCTGCGCGGTCGCCTGCCTGACAAGGGAAAAGAGAGAAGTTATTTCTTCATCGCTCATGTCTATTATGGTGGCTGAATGTTTCTTCGGTATCACGACTGTGTGGCCAGGGGCGACTGGATTTATGTCCAGGAATGCAACAGCTGTGTCGCTGGCTGCAACAGCTTTTACAGCTATCTCCTTCCGGCCGATCTTGCAGAACAGGCAGTCATCCATGCGTTTCCTAGGTACAAAACTTATATAAAAGTATTTCCCAAAGGTGGTTGATGGCAAACGTCAAAAAATCTCCTGCATGGTATGAAAAACCCGTGGAAGAAGGGCGCCAAACGACCGGTCAGCCGGATAGTGGACTCTCGCTTTGCGGGGAAGCCATTTTTCTCCTGAGGACACAACCGAAACCATTAATTGATTTTTAATACATTTCCCCGAAACCTTCTCCTATGCACACGCACGTCGTCATTCATTACGGCGAGATCGGCATCAAGAAAGGCAATCGCGCCTTCTTCGAGAAAGCCTTGGCGAGAAACATCAGGCGCAAGCTGCCTGAGCTGAAGCTGAAGCGCTCCTATGGCCGTTTTCTTATGGAACTCCCCGAGGATTACAGCGCAAGTAAAATAAAAACAGCGCTCTCAAAAGTCTTCGGCATAGCCAACTTTTCCTTTGCTGCCAGGGCTGAGCTGAATCTTGATGACATAATGTCAAAAGCGCTGGTGGTTGCAAGGGAGAGCCCTGCACAGACGTTCCGCGTTACTACCAACCGTGTCAACAAAACATTTCCCCTCACTTCCATGCAGGTCAATGAAGTTGTGGGGGCAGTCGTTGCGGACCTGAGAAAAAAGGTTGAGCTGAAAAATCCGGAGCTGGACATAAAAATTGAAATCACCAACAAGGCAGCCTATGTCTATTCAGAAACATCTCAGGGGCTGGGCGGCCTGCCTGTGGGCTCAAGCGGCAAGGTTGTTGCCCTAATCTCAGGCGGGATAGACTCGCCTGTGGCTGCCTGGCTGGCCATGAAGCGCGGCTGCAAGTGCGTGCTCGTGCACTTCCACAACTACACGCTCTACAGCGAGTCAGTAAAGAAGAAAATCGTGCAGCTTGCCGAGAAGCTGGCAGAATACAACGGCCGGACTAAATTGTTCATCGTTCCTTTTGCGGAGATCCAGAAAGAAATAATAACAAAGGTTCCTGCCGAATACCGCATGCTCGCCTACCGCCGCGCCATGCTGCGCATCGCCGAGGGAATTCGTGATCAGGTAGGCGCCAAAGCCTTCGTGACGGGTGATAATTTGGCCCAGGTCGCCTCGCAGACGCTGGATAATCTGGATGTCATCTATTCCGCGGTCGCCAGGCCCGTCATCGCCCCGCTCATAGGCTACGACAAGAAGGAGATCATAAAGCTTGCAGAAAAGCTGGGCACCTACGAGACATCCATACTGCCCTACGAGGACTGCTGCTCCGCGTTCGTCGCCGAGCACCCCGCCACTAAGGCGAAGCGCGGGGAACTGGAAGAGTTCGAGAGGGAAATGGATTTCGAGCTGTTGATAGGAAAGGCGCTAGAGCGGGTGGAAGTCATGGAATTCTGAAGATTTCACACCCGAATACCGTATTTTTTCATTTCTCTTTTCATCTGCGCCGCGTTTCTGAATACGAAGGCGCATATGCCGAGCTTTCTTGCCGCCGCGACGTTCTCGGGCTCGTTGTCGATAAAGATGCATTCCCCGGGCTTAATTTTCATTTTCCTGATGACATACATATAGATGTTCCTGTTGGGCTTCCTCATCCGGAGCTGGCACGAGGCGAAGACGCGGTCAAAAAGCCTGTAGAGGCCGGTTTTTTTGTTGTACCTGTAATGCGGCCTTATGACATTGGTGAGAGCAACGATGCAATAGCCCTTCTTTCTCAGCTTTTTGATGAGGGAGACCACAGCCTTATTTCTCTCCACAAAGCTGTCATAGTGTTCCAGCCAGTTTTCCCTCAGGCCGCCTCTGTAATGGACGCTCTCTTCCACGCGCCTCCAGAACCCGCTCTCCGTGATCTTGCCCTCGTCGAAAAGCTTCATGTAGCGGTCTCCCGCCTTTTCGACGCGTTTGACAGGCATTCCAGTGATTCTTGCAACATGCCTGTAGGCTATGTCATCATGCCAGTTTATCACAACACCGCCTATGTCGAAGATCACAGCCTTTATCGCCATGCTGTCTTTTTTCATTCTGTTAGTATGAAATAGGTTTTATATAAGTTTGTGTCATCGCTATGGATGGTTGTTGGAATGCGTTGCTCCGTAAATTATCTTGTCGTGGTGGATAGAGACTCAAATCTGGAGAAATTTTTTTGTTACGAGGGGAATCCGCGAGATTTCGTCAGGGCTTACGATATGGTGCTTGATGCATATCCTGGAAACCGTGTGATATTTGCCTTCGGCTGCATGGAAGAAATCAGGGAAGACCTGTCCTATATCAGCGGAATTTCGTATGCAGAGCCAGAGAGCCTGACAGACGGAAAAATCTCCGGTGCTGCGGCAGGTTCAAGGGCTATATAGGCTGTGCCTCATTTGAGGCATCTTCTGCTTATTTCTTGTTTCATGCCCGCTGTGCATCCATATGTCCGGTCAGTAATTATAGTTCATTGGCGCAACAGAATAGCTCTTAGCGTATGAATCGGTTTTATATAAATTTCCCAGGATTATTAAACTGGGTAATCAAAATGAAAGAGCACCAGGCCGTGGATTTTTCTCGCCTCGTTGACAGTGTCAAGGGACTATCGGAGAAGCAGATCACGCAGCACATCACGCTCTACCAGGGTTACGTCAAGAAGCTGAACGAGATCGAGC
>CAYJRV010000068.1:0-4543 GCA_964372695.1 uncultured archaeon
AATCAGCGGATTTTTTGCAGGCTGTTGTCAGCCGGCGCGGTAGTTTTCCCTGTTTCTATGTCCTGCTTCCAGGAGTCATAGCCGAACTGGCGCCACCATGGATGTATGATCCAGGTGGGTTTTGAAAGCACTCCGCTAAAATAAATGTGTCCTGATAACATTTCCGTAATCAGTTTTCCGAACTCCTCTCCCGCCTCCGTTGGTATGGCCCTGTAAATCATCGAATACCCTGTAAGGACTAGCCTGAGCCTGTAATCGTGGTAAATAACTCCGGCCCCGACAGCGGCATCCTGCTCTATTCCGTACTTTTCCAGGATATCGCTATGCGTTCTGCATCTCATGACATAGATAGAGGCGGTATTCCCCTCTCCTTCGACAACAAACTTATGCGGGATTTCTATGTAGCTTCTCAAGGAATGCCCCTGGAACTGTTCCATTGTAGGGTGCAGCTCTCTGGGGTTTATGCAGGATCCGCCATTTTCTGCTAGGAGCAGGCCATCTTCGTTTCCTATCCTGTATATAGCTTTCTTTTCCGCAGAATTCGTTATTGGTTCCTGAAAAGAAACCTGCATAAAATTAGGATTAAACAACGAACCTTATATAGTGAAGATTATTTCCCAGAAGAGTATACAGACCATTGGCTGAGAGGCTGCAGTATTATTACGTTTATTCCCGAGCCCTCCAGAAGCTTTTTCAGCTCTCCCGGGTCTGATTGCACGTCTGGAATGCCGTATCTGGCTGAGTTGTAGTGCATCGGTATCACGTTCCTTGGCCTTATTGTCTTTGCGGCTTCTGCAGCCTCCTCGGGGCCCATCGTGTACTTCCCGCCTATTGGAACCAGCAGGACGTCTATTTTCTTGTCGGCGAGCAGTGAGAATTCTGGTATGTTGTCCGTGTCTCCTGCATGGTAGATCTTGGTGCCGCCGATGTCAAGCAGCAGGCCGACGCCGTCTCCCTTCCTGTGATAGCGGCCGTCGGTGTTGTAGGCCGGGAATGCGCTTACAGAAACATTGTCTAGTTCATACCCAAAACCTTCCCCGGCCGTGAGGGAGTTGGTCTTCCCGCTGAACTTCTGGACGCACGGCAGCGTTGAGATAATTCGCGTTTTGTTCTGTTCTATTTCTGCTATCTGGTCAGGGTTGCAGTGGTCGAAATGGTCGTGACTGACCAGTATATAATCTGCTTTTTTTGGGTTGCTGTCCAGGACAAATGGGTCGAAATATGCGGTCGTTTTGCTGTTTTCAACCCTGAACGAGGAATGACCAAGCCACTGTATTGTCACGTCATTTATTTTGTATTCCTTTTCTCCCTGCTCCTGCAGCTGTGTGTTAACACACCCGGCTATGAACACCATTGCAGCGATGAGCAGAATCCAGAGTTTCATCAAGCATCAGCCCAGTCAATCCGTCTGAAATTCTTTCCCGGGAAAATATTAAAATTGCCTACGCATGCGCCTTCATGTGCACTGTCATCGCGCGCTTTGACTTGAAGAACTTGCTGCATTGCTCGCACTTCAGCTCCTTGGCCGCGGCGCTTGCCGCCCTGCTTTCCTCCTGCACCTTCTTCAGCTTCTTCTTGTCCAGCCACTCTTCCTTGGTCTTGCAGTGCAGATCCAGGCACATTCGGAACGGCCTCCTGCCGGCAGGCCTGACCTGTATTATCGGCGTCCCGCAGTGCTCGCACTCCTTCTCCGTGCTCGTTATCACGCCCTCCCTCGGCAGCGGGTAGCCTGTCCTGCACCCCTTTGGATAGCCCGAGCATCCGCAAAAGCGCTTGCCTGTCCGCCAGTTCTTCTGCACCTTGAGGGTACCGCCGCATGCCTTGCACTTGCCAAGAATGCTCTGCTTGTCCTGCGTCGCTATGACAGCCTTTGTCAGGTCGTCTCCGAGCTTCTTTTCCTTTGTCCGGAAGCCCCTGCATATCTTTTCCAGGCGCTTCCTCGCCTCTTCCAAGACATCCTCCTTTGTTGTTTTTCCAAATTCTATCTCATCTGTCTTCTCCTCAAAATGTGCTGTTAGCTTTTCAGAAATAACATCGGGTACATTTTTTTCTAGCACATTGGAGAGCTGCATGCCTAATTCCGTTACTTCTATGCTTTTACCGATGAGATAGCCACGGTTGTAAAGAATCTGTAAGATTTGGCTGCGCGTGGCTTTGGTACCCAAATTTTTAGCCTCCATCTCCTTCAGCACGGAGCCCTGCGAGTAGCGCGCAGGCGGCTGCGTCTCCTTGTCATGCACGTTGACCTTCTTGATCTTTAACTTGTCCCCGATCTTCATCGACGGCAGTATTATCTCCTCTCTCTTGGAATACTTCCCGTAGAGCGCAGTCCAGCCAGCGTCTATTGTTTTCTTCCCCGAAAGGAAGAACATCTCGCCGTCCGCGTCAAGGCTTATCTTCAGGCTTTCCCTCTTCGCCGGTTCCCCGAAGCACGCCAGGAATCTCCTCACGATCAGGTCGTAGACGTTCTGCTGCTTGCCTCCTATCTTTTTCGCTTCCCCTGTGGGATAAATTGCAGGATGCGCCGGGTCGGTCTTGGTTCCTTCCTGTGGCCTTAGCTCTTTGTCCAGCAATGATTTTGCATCCTTGGCGTATTTTGACTGTTTGCCGATCGCTGTGACTATTTTCTTGTAGTTTATGTCCTTCGGCAGCTTCTCGCTGCTCGTCCTCGGGTACGAGATAAGACCTGCCTGGTAAAGCGACTCGGCAATGCTCATGGCCTGCTGCGGCGAGTAGCCGAAGTACCTGTAGATGTCGGCAAGCATGGATGTCGTGTTGTACGGTATCGGAGGCTTCTGCATAATGACTTTCGTCTTGATATCCTTCACTGTTGCCTCGTTACCGATCTTCTTCGCCGCTTTGTCGGCCTGACCCTTGTCCCAGATCTTGCCCTTGCCGTACTCTGCCTTGAGTGTTTGCTTGCCTATGGCTATGTCCAGCTCCAGCTCCCAGAACGGCTTGGACTTGAAAGCCTGTATTTTCTTCTCGTGCTTGGCGAGCATGTGCAGCACAGGCCCCTGCACGCGGCCAGTGGAAAGTATCCTGAATCTTTTCGCCGACGCCTTTATGCTGAGTGTGAGAGCTCTCGTGAGCGAGATGCCCCAGTAGAAGTCCAGGTAGTGCCTTGCCAGGCCCGACTCCACGAGGTTCTTGTTCAGCTTGCCTGCATGCAGGTAGCTGTCAATGAGCTCCTCCTTTGTCATTGTCGAGAATTTCATGCGCGCCGCATCCTTGCGGCCGAGAATCTTTGTGAGTATGTTATAGCCTATGACCTCGCCTTCCTCGTCGTAGTCAGTTGCTATTATCACGTCCTTGGCGTCTTTGGCCAGGGCCTCTATGGTGCGGAAGTACGGCTCCGTGAACTTCGCGAACTTGTTTGCCTGGTACGTCGGCACCCATTCCACGTCAAACACGGGATAGTCCCAGCCTTTTCCTTTCTGTTTCAGCGTGAACAGATGACCCACAGCCGGCGCGACAATGAATGTCTTGTTGTCCTTTCTGAACTCGTAGTAGAAGTTCTTTTCTCCCTGGCCGTTGTGCGTTTTTACTCCGCCATCGCCCAGCGCCTCGGCTATGGATTTTGCGGCGCTTGGTTTCTCTGCGACTATTAAAGTATAGCTCATGGTATCACCAGAAGGCGGTCAGATTTTCATCCTCATCAAGCTGAAAGTTTGGAAAATAATATAGTGCGAAGCTTTAAAAAGAATTGGCAGCGCTGGGCTTTGTTGAAAAGATTCTTTTTAGTCAGTACTTTCTTGGTATTTTGAATTTCCTGCATACTATACATTCTTCTCTTGGTACCTCTTTCCAGCTTGGCATTCTTTTGCGTTCATTATAATCAAAAATGCAGATAATCATTTGCCTCGCGAAGAATTCGATGAACTCTCTGTGCGTCATTTTCAGGTTTGGGTTCTTGTTGGCGAATTGCTGGAACTGTTCCCAATGCTTTCTTTGTAATTCCAAGTCGCTGTGGCATTTCTTTACGCAGTAATTTCCGAAATACCAGTTTACTAATGTCTTTATCGGGTATTCCTTCTTTTCTTTCATTATGATCTTTTATTTTCAGCGAATTTCTTTTCGTGCTCTTCTGACTCTTTCTGTGTCTTTACAAAAAGATCGAACATAGAAGCCGCACCGGCGAGAAACATGTATCGTGCAGTGTCTCTCCTTGACATGTCCTTGAGTTCTTCTTTTTCCTTATTCCATGCCAAAGGGAAAATTTCATCGGAAATTATATCCATAAAATTCTCGTACATTATGCTGTCCATTTTGTCCATGGGGATGTCTACATGCATGCTGTGTATTTCGTCGTGCGGCAGCGTGTCCTTCATTTTCTCGAAGCACTCCCAGCATGCATGCTTCTCTGAATCAAGCATGTCCTCTGGGCATTCTATTTCTTTTGAGCAGAAGCTGCAGTTGGTTTTTGTGATTTTATCTTTAGTGTATTCTTTCATAATGACCCGCTTTATTTCTTTTTCCCAAGCATCTTGAACCCGGTGTACTTCCACAAAGCCTTCGGTATCGCGACTGTCCCGTCCTTCTT
>CAYJRV010000069.1:0-4469 GCA_964372695.1 uncultured archaeon
TTGTGCGAGGTTCAATTTATTGTTTCGTCAAAAAGGCGGGTTTTGCAAAGTTCTCCAGTTTTAGTGCTGTTTCTAGGGGTCTTTCGGGTCAAGCTAACCGGCAAGCAAGCACAGCTACGAGCCCCAATCAGGCATTCACCAGTTCAATCAGCCGCTCCCTGAACTTTTCCCAGTCCTTCTCCGCGATCTTCGCGCCGGCAGCAGCCTCGTGCCCACCTGCAGACGCCTTGAGCCCTTCAGCGGCCTGCTTTAACAGGACGCCAAGGTTGTAGTTCTTTTCCTGGTTTCTTCCAGAGACATCTATCCACGATGTGACCTTCTCGTAGACAAGAACTATTTTATTTCTGTGCTTCTCGCTCAGCATTGTTGACACAGGAGACCGGAGATTGTACTTTGATGCGAACCTGTAGAATATTATGTCGCCTACCTTTTCTGTCTTGCCTTCGAATTCCGACCTGAGTCTTAATAGCTCGTGCTCAACTTCCTGGTATGCTTTTATAAGCCTGTCCGCATTTTTTACACTTTCCAGGTCGTAGGGGTCTTTTATTGCAAGAAACAGCTCCACAAGCTGGTCCATGCTCAGCATCTTTGTCGCCTTTGCTGCAGATATCATGTCCGCAAGCCTGCCGAAGTGGCTGTCATACATGTTCTTGTTTTTGATCTTGTACTTCTCCCTTACGAGCTTCACCACGTCCTGCGAATCATCAAGGTTGTAATCAGATATCATGCCTACAGAAGCAACCCAGAGGCTCTCGGACATGTCCATGAGATCTGATGTGAGCCTGTATGCCAGGTAGGTTGTGGACTGGTATATTTTCGGGTCCTTGAGCCGCGGGTTCATGTGGACTATGCGCTTGCCGTTCATGTCCCTGGTGATCTGGTGGTGGTCCACGATGAGCATGTCGCAGATGTTTCCGAGCTTCTTCATGAACCCCTGCTCCTGGTCTATTGCCATGTCCAGAAAAATTATCTTGCTCGGCACGGTGGTCTGTATCTTCCTCAGCAGGCTGTCTTCGGGTGGCATGGGTTGAGATATGATCAGCGGGCTTTTGCAGCCTTTGCTTTCCAGGTATTTCATGATGAGCACGCAGGAGCAGATGCCGTCGCCGTCGTTGTTGTAAATGATTATTATGCCGTCATCTTTTTTGACGTTCTTCAGGAATTTCACCGCGTCGTCAAATTGTTTCATATTTCTCACCGGTCAAAGCAGGCTATTTCATTGGCAAATTATTTAAGCGACAGGAAGCTGAATCCTGCTTTCTCCCCTTCGAAATCAATGACAGAAAAAGGCCTGTCTATTTTGTCGAATTTCACCTCTTCAGCGCCGACCTTTTCTTTTATCTCTGCTGCATATTTCTCGAATTTTCTGTTGTCCAGATAGAGTATTATTTTGTCCGTGACCACGAGGTTTCTCTGCTTTCTATGGGCCTGTATTTCCCTTAGCAGCTCGTGCAGCATGGCTTCTTCCTTTAACTCCTGGTCCATTTCTGTATTGAGGTAGACTATCAGGCCGTCAAGGTTCTTGCTTGGCAGCTTGAAGTTCTCGCCAAACACCACCTGTTTGACATTGCACAGCTTCTTCAGAACTTCCTGCATGTCCTCTGCTATTGTCTTGGTCCTGTTGTCCCCTGAGAGGTAGATCTCCTTGAGCGGCCAGCGAAGCTTAATGTTATTTTCCTTCCTTATCGCATTCGCGGCGTCTGCAACCTGCAACGTCAGATCCATTATGTACTCGAGCTTGCTGTTTATGAACTCCTCCTTGGGCTGCGGCCATTTTTGCAGGTGCACGGATTTTTTTGCCATGTCGTGGTACATGTATTCGCTGATGTAAGGCGTGAAAGGCGCCATTATTTTCGCCAGGCTCTCCAGCACGCTGGTGAGCACGTAGTCCACGCCGCGGTCTTCCCGGTCTCTTACTATCTTAATGTAAGTCCTGGAAAAATGGTTTGTCACAAAGTCCATGATTTCCCTGGCAGCAAGGTGGAACTTGAATTTTTCCACGTTGTTTGTTGTAGATATTATAAGCGAGTTTATCTTTGAGAGAATCCATTTGTCTTCCGTTCTTAGTTCGGCCTTCTTTTTTGACAGCTTCGAGTAAGTCTTGAAGTAATTGTAGGCGTTCCAGAGTATGTTCAGCTGGCGGCCGAGGTCTTCCGCGTTCCTGAATGAGAACTTCTGCGTCTCCCATGGCGCAACGTCATGGCATATGTACAGCCTGAGCAGGTCAGCGCCAAGCTTCTCGTAGCCTTCCTCGGCGTCTATGACGTTGCCGAGGCTCTTGCTCATCTTCTCCCCTTTCTCGTCCAGCGTCCAGCCGTTCAGGCACACGGTTTTGTAGGGAGCCTCGCCGAACGTTGCGAAGCCGCATACCATTAGCGTGTTGAACCAGGCGCGGACCTGGTCCTGGCTCTCGTCCACCAGGTCCACTGTCCAGAGCTTCTCGAAGAGCTCCTTGTTCCTGAACGGGTAGCCAAGCGAAGCCCATGGAGCTATCCCGGAGTCGAACCAGACATCCATGATGTCCTTCTCCCGCTGCATCTCCTTGCCGCATTCGCATCTTATTTTCACCTTGTCCACGAAGTTCTTGTGCAGGTCAAAGCTTTTTGGAAGCTTTTTTGTCGACAGCTTCGCAAGCTCCTCTGCAGAGCCCACCACCTTCTTTGACCCGCACTCGCATGACCATATCGGCAAGGGGATGCCCCAGTATCGCTGCCTCGTTACTGCCCAGTCCGGCGCTTCAGTGATCACGGTATGATAGCGCTTGCGGGCGAATTCAGGCAGCCAGTTCACTTCCTTGTTGGCCTTTAGTATTTTATCCCTGAGCGTATCGAGCTTGAGGAACCACTGCCTGCTCATCCTGTATATCAGCGGCGTCTTGCAGCGCCAGCACAGCGGATATGAGTGCACCAGCTTTCCCGCGTGCAGAAGCTTGTTCTGCGCCTTCATGTCTTCGATTATGACGGGATCGGCTTTTTTCACGAACATGCCTGCATACTTGCCGGCTTCCTGCGTAAGCCTGCCTTTCTCGTCCACCGGAGAGATTTCAGGAAGATTATAGTGCTTGCCCAGCCTGTTGTCCGCGTCCCCGTGGCCAGGCGCTATGTGAACCAGTCCTGTCCCAACGTCCATTGTCACGATATGCCCGAATTCTTCCTGCGAGTCTATATCGCCCTTGATCATGGCCTTGCTCGCCACGCGTTTCTTCATCACGGGAATTGATAGTATGACATGGTGGGCATTATTGTTTTTGCCTATCTGTCTCTGGGATTCTGTTTCAAGCAGCGGCTCGTACTTCAGCCCCGCAAGTTTTTTACCGGGAATCTTTTCCAGTATTTTGTAAGTTTTTCCGATATTCTTTAGCTCCTCCAGCCTTTTCTCGGCTATTATGAGCTTTTCCTTTTCGGTCTCGACTTTTACATACGTCTCGTCAGGATGCACTGCTATCGCTGCGTTGGCCGGCAGAGTCCATGGGGTCGTGGTGAAGACAAGGAGATATTCTTCCGTCCCTGCAATCCGGAACTTGGCTATAATTGAAAGGTCTTCCACGTCCTTGTAGGATTCGCTTGCCTCTATGCCAGCCAGCACGGTCTCGCAGTGGGGGCACCAGAAGCCCGGCCTGTAGCCCTCGACGAAAAGCCCCTGATCAAACCATTTCTTGATGGTCCACCACCCGGATTCCAGGTAGTAGTTCTCCGAAGTGAGGTAAGGTTCCAGCCAGCCGCGCCATGCGGCTATTTTTTTATAGAAGTTAAGCCAGACAGGCTCGTTGCCCTTTGCGAATTTCTGGCACGCCTCTATGAACCTGTCAACGCCTATTTTTTCCTCGATCTCTGTTTTTGATTTGATGCCGAGCTCCTTCTCCACCTTGTTCTCTATGGGAAGCCCGCCGCAGTCGAAGCCCGGCTGCCACCACACGGAAAAGCCCTGCATGTGCTTGAACTTGCCCCAGATGTCCTTGAAGACCGTGGTCTTGGCATGCCCCACGTGCGGTATGCCATTTACATAGGGCGGCCCGTCCAGCAGGTAGAACTTCTCCTTCTTGGCGTCCATGCGAACGATCTTCTGCGGGACTTTTTTCTGCTGCCAAAGCTCTTGGACATGCCTTTCCATTTCTTTCGGGTTGTACTCCATCGTTGCACCTGTTTCTATTCTGCCGCGGCTGCTTTAAAAGATGCCATGTTTCTTGTCCGGTCTTGGTATATTTGAGTCGTTTCTATTCTGCCGATGTCTGCAGGGTCAGAAAGATAGTAGCTGCCTTTCTTTGGACCGCTGTTTTCAGTCACAGGAATTCTTAATTCTCGAAGCGCAATAACAGGGCCAGCTTCAGTGTGCAAGACCGGATATTTGCCCAGTTTTTCGGCGGTCCGACCTTGAGTTCTGTATACTGCAACCAGCTGTTTATTTGGCTCTCTGCAAAATCCGCTTTACTATAATTTCTTATTCTTTCACTCCTTAAATGTCTGTAGAGC
>CAYJRV010000070.1:0-4467 GCA_964372695.1 uncultured archaeon
GCGGCATTGTTCACCATTGCGCTCCTCCTCTACATCATAGGATTCTATCTAGCATCCAAAAAAATACCCCTCTCAGATGGAACATTGAACAACATGACTTTCCTGCACATCACGCTATTTTCAGTCCTGATGACGTTCACTTTCTTCAACACCATATTCACTTTTGCCATCGTTGTCATCATGGCAATAGCTTTCCTTATCCTGAAAACCTTTTCCATAAGAGACCTGATCAAGACGCTATTCATGTCTGCAATAGTTTTTCTGGCCGCCACGACACTTTTCCAGCCAGCTGTTTCCATATCAGCGGGCGCGGGGACAGTACTAAACGACAACTGGTTTGAGGCGCTTAACTGGATAAGAAACAACACGGCTGAATGCGCGACTGTAGCAACCTACTGGGACCCAGGACACTTTATAACTGGCATCGCAGAAAGACCCGTTGTTTTCGACGGGGCATCACAGAACTCACTCTGGAACACAACAGCACCATCCGGGCTATCCGAGGAACAGATAAGAGAAATCGCAGCTACAGACAAGTTCCAGGCAACTAACATCATGGTAAACGGAGAGCCAAAAACCCTGATAGAAACAGCGCGCATACAGGACATCGCAACTACGCTTGCAACGGACAATGAAACGCTCGCCATAAAAATACTGGAGAAATACAAAAAACCCGGATGCAACGAGATGTACTATCTTGCCACTTCAGACCTCATAGGCAAAAGCTACTGGTGGACATACTTCTCCAGCTGGAACCCCATAGACAAAGGATGCGCGACACCGATGTCCATCTTTAACCTGGTCGGAAATCCGAGGCCTTCTGTGGCTGGCGGCATAACATATACATATTCAGGGGGGATACCGGCGGGCTGCAACAACCAACAACCAGGCTCTGTAATAGTTGTCCAGCAAAACGACTCGCTCGCAGCCTTCGTTTCGCAAAACAACCAGCTGCTCACAATAGGACAATTCTTCTACTTTACGCAGACGCAGGGCATCCTCAGGACTGCTTCAAAACCCGATTTAAAGGGTCTTGTGTGGCTTGCTCCTGACAGGGGAAGCGCGATATTCATCCCGCCTGAAATAGAGAACTCAATGTTTACTAGGATGTTTTTCTTCAACGGCCAGGGGCTCAAACACTTCGAATTCATAAACAGCTGGGGCGGAGAGGTCAAGCTGTTCAGGGTGAGGTTTGAGTAGTATCATAGCCGCCAGGAAAACAATCACGACACATTTTCTGGAACTCCTCATAGCCAAACCAGTACTATAACAATATAATTATGTTACAAAGTAGGACTGAATGCTCTTTCAAGAAGCTTGCTCACGAGACAAAAACGATTCTCTTTCGGCTCTGACTGTATTGATATGTTCTAAAATTATATTGTCAGACTACTAGAAACATGCCCGGACACTTTTCCCATTTGACTAAAAACATAGTTTCACAATTTGCACCAAAAAGAACACAAAATTTGGTCACTTATATTTCTTCCCCACAGAATAACAGCCATGAGTTATTCAGAAAAACTGCTTAAAGGAAGCGCAATAGTTTTCACGGCAGCCGTCGCAGCCGCAATTATCAGCTACCTGCTGAGGCTGTTTATTGCCAGAAACCTCTCAGTCGCTGATTTCGGCCTCCTTTATTCAATACTGGCTTTTGTCGGACTGTTTTCCATCTTCAAGGACTTGGGACTTGGAAACACGCTTGTGAAATTCCTGGCAGAGTTCAGCGGCAGAGGCCAGGAGGAAAATATAAAGCCCTCAATTTTCGTTGTCGGCATAATACAGATAGCGGCAGCACTTGCTTTGATACTCCCCATTATAATTTCCTCCGATTACATAGCCATGACTTACTTCAAGACGCCAGAGGCTTCATTTCCGCTTAAGCTCATAGCAATCTCTTTTCTCGTCGGCACGCTGATGACCACGCTTCAGCAGGCATCGCAGGGACTTGGGCACGTGAAACTATACTCGCTTGTAGAGCCCGTGAGAATAACTTCGACATTCATCCTGGCTTTTTTCCTCATTTATGCGGGTGTAACCGGGCTAAGCTACGCATACGTACTTGCAGCCGCTATCACTGCCATCTTCCTTGGGTTGCGGCTGAAATCAACAAAAACCATAAAAGGCGGAAAAATTTTTTCCGGCAAACTCGCCAAAAAACTGCTGAAGTTTGGGTTCCCCGTTTTTATCGGCGGCCTGTCATCGCTGCTGCTCATATATACGGATACGGTAACACTGACCGTGTTCCGCGGCGTCGGGGACGTCGGCCTTTACCAGGCGGCGCTTCCCACTTCGCAGCTTCTATGGGTTCTTGTGAGCTCGCTCGCTGCAGTACTGCTCCCTGTGATGTCGGAGATGTGGTCGAAGGACCAGAAAACTTTTGTGTCCGCTGCGGTCGGGCTCGTATCAAAATTTGCATTTATCATAGTGGTACCGCTTGCGATGATAATGATCGCGTTTTCTGAGGACATAATAAGAATACTTTTTGGACAGGCGTACATACCGGCAGCTATGGCGCTACAGGTGCTTGCACTGAATGCGGTTTTTTACACACTATTTGTTATATTTTCCACTTCACTAATTTCGGTGAACAAACCTTTTGTTAACACAAAGATAACAGCTTTCATTTCAGTGCTGAACCTCGTTCTTGATGTGGCATTAGTGCCACACTATGGCATAGTCGCGGCAGCGCTTGCAACCACCGTCTCCTATTTTATCGGCGCAATCTTAACCTTCTACTCGCTTAAAAAAACGGTACAAATTCGCATGGACATAAGCTCACTCGGCAAGACATTTATAGGCGGCGTTATTTCTCTGGGCATAATTTTTTCTGTTAAAAGCTTTATTGAGTTTAACCTCTGGGCCGAAGTTGCGGCTTCGCTTGCGGCAGGCCTCGGATTTTATACAATTTTTATTCTGAAGACAGGAGGCCTAAAAAAAGACGAGATGCAGTTCCTGTCAAGACTAAGAATACCCATGCCAAAATTCGTGGTCAGGTTTCTGGTGAGGTTAGCTTCTTAAAACCTCCTTTCATGGTGTTATTATGACTACGGCAGTAACAGGCGGGAGCGGATTTATAGGAAGCCACCTAGCGAACGCTCTGCTGGCGCGAGGAGCCGATGTCCTGGTGCTGGACAAAGTAAAACCAAACTTTCACACAAAATTTGTCCAGTGCGACCTGTCAAAAGATTTCAAAATCGACGAGGCGCCGGAAACACTATTCCACTTTGCTGCGTCTCCCGACGTTAAAAAAAGCATGGAGGACCCGCGCCACAGCCTTCATAACAATGTAGTCGCAACTCATAACATTTTGGAGTTTTGCCGCAGGGCCGACGTGAAGAAGATAGTGTTTGCATCGACATCGGCAGTCTACGGCAATGCGGAAATAATGCCGACTCCAGAAACAGCAGAGCTGAAACCCATCTCCATCTACGGCGCCACAAAGGTGGCGTGCGAGGCATTTATCAGATCGTACCATGAGACCTACGGCATGGATGCCATAATTTTGCGCTACGCAAACATTTACGGCCCCGGCAGCGATCATGGCGTGATGCACGACTTTGTAAACAAACTGCAAAAAAATAACAGGCAGCTGGAAATTTTGGGAAATGGCATGCAGAGCAAATCCTACCTGTACATAGACGATGCAATAGAGGCCACAATTCTTGCCGCAGAAAGAAAAGACTGGAGCATATTCAACATAGGGTCTGAGACCCAGACAACAGTGAAAGAAATTGCGGCCATGGTAATAAACTCCCTTGAGCTTGAGAATGTTCACCTGAAGTTCACCGGAGACGAGGCCGGCTGGCCGGGAGATGTGCCAAAGTTCCTTCTCGATATTAAAAAAATCAAGTCTCTTGGATGGGCTGAAAAAACGGATATAAAGACTGGTATAGACAGGCATGTTGAGTGGCTGGTGGGCAAGTATGAATGATTCCAGAAACATTCTAGTCGCAGGAAGCGCGGGATTTATCGGATCCCACCTTATAGAACATTTGACAGGAGCAGAAAAATTTGACATAAGGACAGGGCAGGACGGGCTGGATTTCAGCCTGGTCAAAAAGGCTGTAGAGGGAAAGGAACTAGTTTTTCATCTCGCAAACAAGCCTGCGCATAGGCTCAGCGTTGATACGCCTTATGAGATTATTAAAAATAATTATACGATAACGCTGAACTTTGCCGAAGCCTGCAGGATTCATGATGTAAAGATGGTTTTTGTGTCCTCGTGCAGCGTTTATGGCAAGCAGGAGCCGCCCTTCAGGGAAGACAAACCGATGATGCCCGACACGCCCTACGGGACTGCCAAGCAGGCAAGCGAAGAGCTGCTGCGCATGTACCATGAGACATACGGCATGGACATAATCGTTGTGAGGCCCAGCAATGTCTGGGGCGAAAGGGATTTCCTTCACATTCCGCTAGGCGTCCTGCCCACATGGATAAACAACGTCAAGGAAGGCAAACCCCTAA
>CAYJRV010000071.1:0-4431 GCA_964372695.1 uncultured archaeon
TCATCATCATAGAGAACAAGGACCTCGCCGACGCATACAGGAAGCATTTCGAGCTTCTCTGGAAGATCGCTGACAGGGCGCCGGTGCAAGACCACGAAAATCGGCGGGTCAATAGGCATCATACTGCCGAAGGAAGTTGTCAGGAAAGAGGGAATAAAACCCGGCCAAGACATAAAGATTGAGATAATAAACAGGCCAAAAGCTCGAGAAATATGGGGTTTATTCCCAAACTGGAAAACTCCGACACAAAAACTTAAGGACGAGGCGCGTAAGGGATGGTAAACTACTTCTTTGACACATATGCGCTGATCGAGATGACAAAAAGCAGTCCTGCGTATGCAATATTTATCAACGAGCCTATTGTCACAACAAAATTTAATTTGGCAGAGGTGTTTTATGCACTTCTGGAACAGTTTGGCGGAGAAAAAGCAAAATCTGTATTTGCTAAATTTAGAAATTTTGAAGTAGATATTCCTGACGATGTCTTATTCAAGGCCATGTTATTTCGCCTAAAGAACAGGAAAAAAGGGCTGTCTTATACCGATTGCATTGGCTACATATTTGCCCTTGAAAACGACATGACATTTCTCACAGGTGACAATGCATTCGAAGGGATGGAGAACGTGGAATTTGTCAAATAATCAATTTAAGCGTTCTGCGAAATTATTCTTATGCTGCTATCTGTGAAGAAGATATCAAAGTCCTTTGGCGGCATAACAGCTGTTGACAAATGCTCGTTTGAGGTGAAGAAAAGCGAGATTCTCGGCCTTATCGGGCCGAACGGCTCTGGCAAGACTACCATGTTCAACCTGATTACCGGCATTTACTCCGCAGATTCAGGAAACATCATCTACAAGGGGGAGGATATAACAAAGATGCCTACAAACGAGAGGGCTGTCTTTGGTATTGGAAGGACGTTCCAGCTAATCCGCTTGTTCCCAAAGCTCACTGTCATGGACAACATGCTCATTGCTCAGAAGTACGTGCACGCAGAGAGATTCTGGAACCAGCTTTTCAGGAAAAGGCATGTTGATGAGGAAGATAACAGCAAAAGAGAACGCGCTACTCAACTATTAAAAATGGTTAATCTTGACCATAAAACCGACGACTTGGCAGAAAATCTTAGCTATGGCCAGCAGAAGCTTCTGGAAATAGTAAGGGCGCTGGCTATGGAGCCGGAGCTGTTGCTGCTTGACGAGCCAATAGCAGGCGTAAATCCAACAATGACAAGACAGATTCTTGCACTGATAAAAACACTGAATGACAAAGGCATGACTATTTTGATAATCGAGCATAACATGAACGTCATGATGAATTTCTGCGACCGTTTGGTTGTGGTGGATTATGGGAAGGAGATTGCCGCCGGGCCGCCGTCAAGAATAAAGAGCAACAGGAAAGTGATAGAGGCTTACCTGGGGAGGAAGAACTAGGTATATTTTACACTAAAGATATCTTTATTGTTTGTGAGAATAACAATGGTATGGGAATTTCTATGGAAAAAAGTATAATGGAAAAGAAAGAAGGCTCAATTGTCATAAAGCCCGCTACGGACCTGAAAAAAATATCCGCGGACCTTAAAGGCTGCATAAAGAAGTCAAAAATACGTCCCAATGACATCAAAAATATCTGGCATATGTAGCTAAAAATGATATTAAAAAGACTCAACCGAATTAAACTTATGCGGTACATGATTGCAGCATTATTTCTCATCGCTGTCATTTTTGCTGCCGGATGCGCCTCGCAGCCGCAGGACAAGGAAACGATAAAAATAGGCGGCTTATTTGGCATTACTGGCTTCTCAGCCGAATGGGGCGAAGCTGACAGAAATGGCGCTATGCTTGCCATTGAAGAGGCGAATGCGGCAGGCGGTATAAACGGGAAGAAGATTGAATTTACCATAGAGGATACGAAATCTGATTTCACGCAGACGACAATTGCGCTGCGCAAGCTCGCGGCAGTGGATGGGGTAAAAGTTATCATAGGCCCGACATGGGGAGAATTTTCTGAAGTTGCCGTGCCTGTAGCAGAAGAGCAGAAAGTAGTTCTCATATCGCCGTCCGCAGGAGCGGACCTAGAAGCATTCAAATCAAGATATTTCTTCAGGACGTATCCAACCCAAAGATCAGAAGTTAAGTCACTTGTAGAGTTCATGTCAAAGAAAAACTATACAAAATCTGCTGTAGTCTTTTCCCAGAATGCATGGTCGCAAAACATGAGAGACTTGCTTGAGGAAGAAGGCAAAATCAAGGGGATAAAAGTTGTAGAAACGTTTGAGACGCAGATGAATGAAAGAGATTACAGAACAGTAATTGCGCGGCTAAAGCAGTTGGGTATAGATTCTGTTTTCACGCCGCTTGCATCCGAAAGCAACAAAGGCATATTCCTGAGACAGGCCAAGGAGCTTAATTTTAACAAGCAAGTTTTTGCCACGGTAAGCACAGAAAGCCTTGAACTGCTCAACAACTTCCCGGAATTTGCAGAGGGGATTATTTACCCATACCCAAAAAAGACTGCAAAAAACGATGAACTCATAGTTAGATACGAGACACGTTTCGGGAAAAAACCTCAATCGCCAAACGTGCCTTATGCATATGATGCTGCAAATGCAGCAATACTTGCCCTTCAAAAAGAACCAAATGATGTAGAACAGCTTATATCAGGACTTATGCAAACAGACTTCGAGGGCGTATCTGGCCGGATAAAGTTTGAGGAATTCGGTGATATCTCAGAAAGAGAATATGTGATAAAGACATTCAGGAACGGGGCTTTCGTGGAGCTGGAAGGATGAAACTTGCGTTGCTAATCATTGGAATCATAGTAATAGCATCGGGCTGTGTGTCGCAGACTGCAGGCGAGAAAGAGCCTATAAAGATAGGCGCAATACTGCCGCTCACAGGTCCGGCTGCATTCTACGGCGGTTACGCGACTGAAGCAGTGCAGTTAGCAGAGGAAGACATAAATGCCGCAGGCGTCATTAATAGCAGGCCTGTTAACATTGTTGTCGAGGACAGCGAAAGCGCGCCGTCCAAGGGCGTGATTGCGTTCCAGAAGCTTGCCGCGCAGAACGTTTCCGTGGTATTGAGCATGCTGAGCAGCGTGTCTGTGCCCGTCGCAGAGCAGGCCGACAAGGCGAGAATTCCGCTTATCACAATTGTGACAACCGCGAAGAACATCACGAGGGGAAGCCCATGGGTCTTCAGGTACTACCATACTGCAGAATCAGAGGCTCCTGCACTTGCCAATTATTTCTATAAGATAGGAAAGGTAAAGGCTGCAGTCATTGCGATAAATGACGAGTACGGCGTGTCCAGCACAGAAGAATTTTCACGAGCATTTTCTCTTGCAGGAGGCCAAATTGTTGCTGCCGAGAAGTTTGCGCCGGCTGACACTGACTTCAGGACGCAGCTTTTAAAAATAAAAGACGCAAAACCCGATGCCCTGTATATAGTTGGCTTTGATCACCATGCTATCGCAATTGTGAAGCAGGCAAAAGAATTGTCAATTAATTCAACCCTCGGGACAACATCACTAATAGCAAACCCGACAACACAAGCAGGGCTGTCAGAATCTGCGAAGGAAGTTTATGGCACAGCAGGTGCTTTCAGCCTTCCCAACTACACAAAAGCAGAAATGTTCAAGGAAAAATACAGGAAGAGATTCGGTAAGGAGTCATCGGCCTATTCCGCATACGCTTACGACGCCATTATGATGCTCAAAGATTCCATAAAAAGCGGGGATGCCGAATCGACTAGGAAAAATATCGAGGCAATAAATTACCATGGCCTGCTTGGCAATGTAACTTTCAAGCCAAACCACGATGCGGATTTCGGTGTATACGTCTTGAAGCTGGAGAAAGGAAAGCTCGTTCCGACAGAATGAATTTAAAATAAAAGCTTAGGCTCTCCGTCTACTACAGCAATTTTTGCAGGCTTACCCCTTTCTCTTGCAGTTCTCGTCAATGTCTTATACCATTTAGGAACCTCTTTGCCATCATAAAGCTGGAGAACACTGGGGTCTGCTATATAATAGCCTCTATATCTCCATGGCGCATTTGGTGCTATAGAAGGACCGAAACTACGCTGAAACACTGGTTTAAGGAGAGGTAGTTCTTCTCGCTCAAGTTTCTGGGCAATTACTTTCCATGCCATTATTTCATGCGACGGTGCAACTCTATTAATTTCATTCCAGCTAACTGGGTATTCAAAAACTTCTATAAGATGGACATCGTATAATGCGCGTTCAAAATCTTCTGTTTTTATTCCATCCAAGTCGGGCATTGTCATCCACAAGGCCAAATTTAACTTCATATTTTTCTTTAGGCCATCAACCTGCATAACAGAATAACGGAATTTCTTATCAGAAAAATATCTTTCTACCATCGGGGCAAACACATATTCTAGGTGACCTATGACATAAACGCCCTTATGGTCG
>CAYJRV010000072.1:0-3182 GCA_964372695.1 uncultured archaeon
GTGTTCAGGGGTTGTCTTGTATGGGCATTCAAGAATTTGGAAGCAGGGTCTACCAGGCCGGCCTTAACAGAATTTCTTTTCTCAGGAAGCAGAGGTTCGAAAATACCTATAAAAGAAGGAGGGGCTTTGGCAGCATAGATTATCACAAAAAAATAGCCCGTGATATTATAAAGCATATCCCGCGTGGAAAGTACTCATCCGCCCTGGATCTCGGATGCGGTTATGGGTTTGTTTCCGGCAAGCTGGCCGAAACAATACCTGCGGTCACCGGAGTGGATATATCCGGCACAGCCTTGTCTGTCGCAAAGCGACACAACAAAAAAGTAGGGTTTGTAGAGCACGATGTCGTCGACTATCGCTCAGGCAGGTACGGCCTTATTGTCTGCGTGGGTATTCTGCCCTACATTCCAGGAAGTTATACAGGCCGCGTCGCCAAAAACATTGACAAGATGCTGTCTGAAGGCGGGACGCTTGTCGTATTCGAAAAGGTTGGCTACACAGGAACCAGAATAGAAAGTTACATGGAGCAGCTGCCCTACCGTCATTTTACGCGGAGAGTTCCGGTTGCCGGCATGCAGTTTATTATGACAGTCGCGAAAAAGACCAGTCACTGACTTCTTGTGTTGTGGCTCGTCTGTATTAAAATCTATTCTTCATTGATATTATCATGACTGCAAGAGGCGGGAACGAGAAAACTATCATAATACTTGTCGATGGCGTCAACCCGAAGCAAATGAGAGCTAGCATGCCGTTTCTTTCAGGCTTTGCAAAAAAACATAGCTTTGCAGAAATCACTTCGATGCTTGGTTACAGCATAGGCATCCACCCCAGCATATGGTCAGGCAAATACCAGGACGAGCACGGCATATTCACCACGTTTTATTACGACCCGGAGCATTCCCCGTTCAAATGGGTCAAATCGCTGAAATTGGTGCCGACGCACTTCCTGAGAAAAAATGCCATAGCAATGCTGAAAGCTCCCTACTTCCGCCTCCCGGGCGGCAAGAGGCTCACCCCTAAATTCATCAGAGAAAAAATCATTCCGCTCCCGCCTGCGATCCCGGCCGGCATAGCCCCTTATTTTTCCAATAACCCCCTTGAATCAAAGTCGGGCACTATATTCGAGCTCCTTGATAAAAAATGTATTTCCTATTCCAGGCAGTCCGATTCCCGCGGCTACTTCGGCGAATATAAAAAACTGGAAGACATGGAACTGATGGAAAGCGCCGTGGATTTCTTCTATTTCTATTACTCCGATGAGCTTGGCCATATCCACGGGCCGCGCTCCGCACAGGTAGCAGGTTACTTGAATAAAGCCGACAGTAAGATCAAAGAACTCTTGCAGAAAGCAGAATCAAAATACAAAAAAGTGCGCTTCCTGCTTTTTTCTGATCATGGCATGTGCGAAGTAAGGCATTTTGTCGACGTGCAGTTTGCCCTGAAGAAAACCGGGCTGAAAAACGGCAGGGATTTCATAGCCTTTTATGACTCTACAATGGCCCGTTTCTGGCCTGCTGACGGAAAAATCAGGGCTGCCATAATTTCGGCGCTCTCAAAAACCAAGGGCATCAAGTTTCTTGATAGAAAGCTTCTCAAAAAATATCGCATAGATTTCAAGGACAAGAAGCGCTACGGGGAGCTGATATTCCTGGCAGAGCCGGAGACGCGCATATTCCCGGATTATTTTGCGCCTATCAAAGGCGGCCTGAAGGGGTGGCACGGATTCGATCCGGAGTTCCCGGACTCGAAGGGCATTTTCGTCACCAACCTGCGTGTCGGTAAAAAAGAAATAAGGATTGCTGATCTTTTCACTTTCATAAAGAAAGTATGTTTCAGTAAGGCAGCCAGAACCTGAACCTGCCAAGATCTTTCCAGATGGAAACAACGTGTCTGCGCTTTTTTTCCTCAGGGATTTGGCCCTTCTTGAGCAGCTCAAGCATCTCCCACATGTCCAGGAACTCCTTTGCCATAGGCTCCTCCAGAGGCAGCCCAAGCTTTTTTTCCCGGAGCAGCATGCGGAAAAAGAAATAGCGGGTTGAAATGATGCTCGGGAATGGGGCGCGCGCTTGTCCTACATGCTTGCCGCTTTTTCTCGCTATCTCTTCGGCTATCAGCAGAAATGCTGTCGAGAGTGCGGATGCCGTCTCTACAATCAGTCTCCTTCTGTCGGTATACGTTTTGCCTGTATATCTCGCCTTATAGGCTTTCTCATAGATGCCTGTTATGCCGTATTGCCTGGCTATTTTTGATTTTTTAATTTTTGATGCGCGTTCCTTGAGGGTGAAGGCAAAATTGTGTTCCAGTATAAGAACTGCTTCACCGGGCGCCATGGCGGATTTTGACCAGCCGTAATTGAACCCCCCAGAAAACTCAAGGCCTCCGTCGAAAGAAATTGACTCAAAAAAGTTCCCGCATCTGGACACCAAAAGTTTGGCCGCTTCCCATACGGGTATGTCTCCTTTGTATTTGTGTTTCTTCCCAAAGAGTATTTTGCCGGCTGCGGCGTACTCTATGAAAAGCAGGTCGGGCCGCTTGAAAATGCTCGGCGAGAATATAAGCGGGCCTGCCTCTATCTGACACCCTTGAAAGGTTTTTTTAATCTCATTTTCAATTTCTCTCTGTCGTCGAAAAGACCTGTACTTGGTCACAATAGCGAGGTCTATGTCGCTGCCTGGTGTTTTATCGTCATCGAAAAATATGGTTCCTTCCCCATGAGCCATAGGGCCCGTTATGCCAAATGACGAGACGTAATCGGAAAACCCATGTCTTATTGTTTCTGCCAGAGTCTCGAGCCTCGTTGAAATTTCCATTTCCAGTTTTTTAATTTTAGCCCTTTCTTCCCTGTCAGCGTATTTGAGCCTTAAGTCGTAGAACATTATAATATCTCTTATGGGAAGAAATTTAGCCTTGTTGCGCTAGTTGGTATTGCGAGAAAAAATTATTTCCTTCGTAATTCCAGGGCCACGTATGAAAAAAAGTTTTGCAACCCCAGGAACTCCGCGCTCATTGTATATCATCCTCACGTACTTTTTCCACTCTCCTGTCAAGAGCGTTTTCTTATATGTGTTGCTCTGGCCGCGCATTGCAAGTTTCTTCAGAGTTTCTATAGGCAGGTGCGGGTACTTGACTATGGCATCCTCCATGCCGTCGAACTGGTCCCAGTTGATTTCCTTCATCCAGTT
>CAYJRV010000072.1:3282-4377 GCA_964372695.1 uncultured archaeon
TCCGTGGATTCTATTCCAAGCTTCCAGCCGACGCAGTTTGCTTTCTTCATTTTCTCGAGTAGCTGCTCGCTGATGTTCACGTGGCCCATGCACGTGAATGGGATGTCTATGCCTCTGTTAATCTTCTCGTCAAGGAATGCCTCTAGCCATTTTGGCGTGGCATTTATTATGTCGTCATCGAAATAAAGTTCCTTTGGTTTGTATTTTTCTATAACAAACTCCGCCTCATCCCAGACATCTGCTGGGTCTCTTGTCCTCTGTTTTCTGGTGAAATTATTCATGGTGAACACGTTGCAGTAGGTGCACATGAAAGGGCAGCCTCTCGATCCCATCAGTTGTATGTTTGGGTACTCCCTGCAGAACACCTCGTTGTACAGATTCATCTTGAACAAATGCCTGGCCGGCCATGGTATCTTGTTTATGTCCGTCACTTCATGCTGCTTGACTATTCCGGCGCCTACGCGGCCTTCCACTATATCCAGCGCCAGGAAATCGTACTCAGATATGACAACAAAATCAGCCACGCCTGGGTTTTCTTTCAACACCTGCTCGGGCATTGCAGTCGGATGCGGCCCGACAAAAATGTTCTTCGCGCCCGTCGCTTTCTTCAGCTCCGCAAAGTAGAACCTGTCGTTGTTGTAGGACGGCGTGTGCACTTCCGCAAGTATGAAATCCGGCTGGAAATCGGAGGACCTCTTGAAAAATGTCTCGTCATCAAGTCTTTCAGCCAGAGCATCGAGTACCATGACTTCGTGCCCGCCGTTCTCCAGGACCGCCGCTGTTGTGGCCAGATAAAAAGTGAATGGCCTGAAGCTTACTACAGGCTCTTTGTTAGACGTATGCGCCCATCGCATGCCTGTCCTGCCGGCGTATTTCTTGCCCTTCCAGGGTAAGTCACAAATAAGTATCTTAGCCATCTCAAACGCCTTGGAATACCATTTTTATTGTATCTTCTCGTATAAAAATGTTTTAAAAGGCGTGTCTTTGTGGTGCAAAGAATGAACTGTCGGTGGGTTTTATAGTAGGTTCGAATAATACAGGAACTTTTAATTTGAACCTGCTATACTGTATGTTCAGCATAAAATGTTCCAAAAT
>CAYJRV010000073.1:0-4060 GCA_964372695.1 uncultured archaeon
TCAGAATCTCATCCTGTTCGAGTTGAATTCCTTGCCGCAGAAGCCGCAGAAAATCATGGCGCCGTGCCTGATTAGCCTCCCGTCTTTGCAGTTGTAGCAATGTCTAATCTTCATGATCCACACCCCATTTTTCATTCTTGATCAGCTATGCGCAAACCATAAATGATACAAGACTGACACTTTCCTTGTATTTCCTGCCTATATTTAAAGTTTGGGATCGCGGAAATCTTTTAAAAGGGGAGTTCTGGCGGCATGAAATTTTCGGCGCAAAAACCTATCTTTAAATACTTGTTGCTTTAGAGTCTAAGCAATAAACCATGAGGTGAACAATCAATGAAGTTCAAATATGAAGATGACGACGATTGGGAAGATGACGACGATTGGGAAGATGACGACGAAGGTGGCGGCGGCGAAGACGGTGACTGGGAAGACGAGGAGTAAAGCACCGCAATTTATTATTTATTTTCCCGTTTTCTAGAATTTTCCATTAATATTTCCAAGCGGCTGGTTGCGTTTCAAGCATCTTATGGTTTGTCCTCGCATTTCAACCCATAAAGCCGACGGTTTCTAATGGCAAAATGAAAGTGGCTGAAAAAACGGCCCTGGCGCATCCCGGAAAGTTTCGTTTTGTGGCGGCATGCAGAAGAAATTGAAAGAGCATGATTTTATCTTGTATTCTTCCGAAAACCACCGGCTTTTCTGCAAAGGACTTCTATAGAAGTCCTTTGAGAAATCCAGGAGAGCTTTGCTCTCCATGAATTAGCCGGTGGATGAGGAGAAGAATACGAGATCACATCTTTCAGCAAACCACCGGTTTTAACCGGTGGTATATAAGAAAGATATGATATGAAAGCCACTGCGCTCTGAGCTTTCCGAAAAAGGCGGCCTGGATCAGCACAGGTTTTTCTTTATGTGATGCGCCATTAGCGGATAATTCTGCTTGACGTGGGCCATGTATTTTTGCGCCAGTCTGCTGGTTTCCTTGCATTTTTCTGAGCACGGGACATGGAAAACATAAGGGGAGACGCCGGAAGAAAACTGGCGGGGTTTTGAGAAGAGAAGGTGGTTGGTGTTGAGAAAGAG
Source organism: uncultured archaeon (assembly GCA_964372695.1). Classification (GTDB taxonomy): domain Archaea; phylum Aenigmatarchaeota; class Aenigmatarchaeia; order GW2011-AR5; family GW2011-AR5; genus JACQNX01. The sequence continues at coordinate 1,084 of CAYJRV010000073.1, forward strand.
GGACGAGCAGCATTTCGGGAAGCCGAAATTCATGCCGTTCTGCGTGCTGTAGCGCTTTTTCTTTGCCATGTTGCCGACATGCACCCTTCCGCCGCGTATGGTGAAGGGTATTTTGTAGTCCGAAAGGATATTTTTTAATTTTGGCGATGCGTAAAACCCGACAGAAGACAGGGGCTTCAACCCGTCTTTTGATAGTATGATTAATGCCGCGTCCCTGCTTGTGATTTCCTTTTCCTTGACAAGTGAAATAAGTTCCGCTTGAAACTGCTGCATTCTCTATTCTTGGCCGTCTTAAATATATAAACCTTGCGTTTCTTTTAACTTTTGCTGAAAATTCAGCAAAGTCAGAGGCGCCGTGAAGGCATGGTGCTTCTCCCGCCGACGCTTTTGCATGGTTTTCAACAGGATTGCAAAAAATTAAAAACTTTTTCTCTTGTCCTGAAAAATCTTTAATTACAGGCGCACTGCATTAGTGTGTTAGGATCGGAATGCATCTCTACCACTTCGCACTCAACAAAGAAATAGAAGAGATTTTTGTAAACTACGCCCTTACGAGCCTCGCGAAGGCGATGATAGGCATTTTTGTGCCTGTTTATCTTCTTACGCTTGGTTTTCCTCTTGCCGACATATTTCTCTTCTACATATTTTATTTCGTCGTGTTCGCGCTGGCCAGCTACCCGGCTGTGGGTTTCCTGAAAAAATACGGCGCGAAACACACCATGGCGACCAGCATACCATTCCTTATAGCGTTCTTTCTCCTGCTTCGTGTGCTTGCAACCTCTACAGCCCCGTTGCTGCCGATAGCGATAATAGGCGGCATAAGCGAGGCTTTCTACTGGATGGGCTTCCATGCCGATTTCTCGGCCTTCTCGAACAGGAAAGGCAGGGAAAAACAGGTCAGCGTGCTCGTTGCCATACCTCTTGTTTTCATGGTCATGGGCCCTCTTGCCGGCGGGCTGATCATAACACTCTTTGACTTCGCCACGCTGTTCATCGTTTCCAGCATCCTTCTTATCGCGTCCATATTCCCTCTTTTCATGACTCCCGACACTGGCCGCAGGCACGGCGGACTGGGCTTCAGCCACTTCAATCGGAAAAACTGGCGCCAGGCTGCGGGCTTTGTTGGAGAGGGAGGCGTGGAAATATCGGGCATCCTGTTCTGGCCTCTTGCTGTCTATTTTGTTTTTATGAACAATGTCGCCCTTGGATTCACCGCCACGCTGGAGGTTCTTTTCGCGGCTGTGGCCACGCTTGCCTCGGGCTCGCTGATAAACAGCACCAACAGGCTGAAGGTTCTTGTGAGCAGCTCCATCACGGATTCGGTCGCATGGTTGTTCAGATTTTTTGCCGTCCTGTTCTCCTCAGCTGCGCAGATTTTCGGGATAACAGCCATAGGCGGCCTGACAAAGGCTGCCCAGACAATCTCTTTCACCTCAATTATGTACGAGAAGAGCCAGAAACGGACCATTGACTACCTCTTCTTCAGGCAGGTCATGCTTGTCATCGGCAGGCTGGGCTTCCTTGCGGCAGGCTTCATCCTTATAGCTTTTGGCACGCCAGTGGCTTATCTCGTCCTGATGACTGCAGCCGCCACGCTCCTGAGGGGCGTTTTCAGGTGAGGTTATAGTAGGTTCGAATAATATCAGAACTTTTAATTTGAACCTGCTATCCTGTATGTTCAGCACAAAGTGTTCCAAAATCAACTGAACATACTATTAGATCCTGTTTCGGGCATGAACTCGAAAATCAGCACCTCACGGCCCAGCAAAGCCAGATATTCCCACTTTTCAGCCCCTACATTCTCCGGCGTGAAGCCGTAGGCGCTTACTTCATCAACATTTGGAAAAATTATGCTGCGATTGCGAAAGAGTCCTTGATATTTTCTGCAAATAGGAAGTAGCTTATCATGATCAACCCGAACCTCATCGTATAGCACGTATAATGCATTCGCAGTCCTCCGAGTGCCATAATGCCTTAATCCAGCCTGTTGCAGGTCGGCCTGCAACTCATCAAGCAGCTGCTCATTTGGACCAGCACTCATGGAAATACTGCACCAGAAAATTATAAATATCGTCGCTTCCAATATCCGAGGCATGAGCACAAAGATACGCTGCCAGCGCTGCAGCAATGTCAGGGAGACGAACAGGGCCCCGCAGTATTGCGAGCGCTGCGGCGGGCTGATGTTTTTCCTGCCTAGCTTCTGACGTTTCTTTATGCCGGGGTTGTGGTATTTAAACTTTTCCTTATTTCTGGTATTTATGGAGTCCAGAAAACCAGGTTGCATACCGGAGGCTTTCCGGTTGCAAGCACTTGCTGCCTATAGAGGACGGGTTTTCTTTGTTTACCGATATCAAGGCCAACCGGTTAGTCATGCATACTTCGTCCGAAATGATATAGCGTTAGATGACAGAGCATTAAACCACGCTGATAATGGGTATCCTGAGTATCCAGCTCTTACTGTAAAGGAAGTTTTGGAAAATGGGACAGAACTTGATCCTTTTGCTCTAAGGGGACCTGTTGGTAGAAGCATTCAGATCAGAAGGATTTCGTTTAGATCAAAATAGAATTCTTTGGCTTCTGTCGCTTTTTGCCTCGACATCGATCTCTGTTTTATATCTTATTATTTGGGCCAATCTATCAGCCATTATTCATGCTCGGAGCGCAAAGTTCCCAGAACAGGATACTTGAAAATAGCTTCATTCAAAGCCTTCGTTCCCTCAGGAGATATTGTGTAGCGCACTCGCGGCCGGCGTCCTTCGCGCTTCACGATTTCCCTCGGCTCTTCGCCAACGTCCACAAAACCCGCGCCTTCGAGCTTGTAAAGCCTTACATAGACCACATAAAGTTTGAGTCCAGTGGCGGGAACGATTCCCTGCACATACTCATAACCACCATCAACCGCAGCTAAAACCAGAGTGCTGTTGATGTCGAACCAGCGGGGTAACATATGCCAAAGAGTAGAATGGAAAAGCTTAAG
>CAYJRV010000074.1:0-3786 GCA_964372695.1 uncultured archaeon
TTTCTAGGGGTCTTTCGGGTCAAGCTAACCGGCAAGCTAACATAGCTACGAGCCCAGCGAAGCGAGTAATCACCTATATAAATAAGATAAGTATATAAATCTTACTAGTAAGAATATACACAGGTGATACACATGGAAAGGGAATTCGATGTAACAAAGATGTCAAGCAGAGGCCAAATAGTAATACCGCAGGAATTAAGGGAAAGGATGAATCTGGAAGAAGGCTCTAAGTTCGTTGTTGTAGGTATGGAGGATACGATAATCCTCAAGAAATTGGCACCTCCTAAATGGGAAGACTTCGACAAAGCAATAAGCAACCTTAGAAAGTTTGGCAAGGAAAAAGGCATAACTGAGGAAAAAATAGGTAAAGCTGTTCGTGAAGTAAGAAGGGGTTAGAAATGTATGCGGTAGTACCAGATACGAACGTGTTGGTATCAGGCTCCATAGTGCCGCACGGAAATCCGGCATTCATCCTGAACAGCTGGAGGAACGGGAAAATACAGCTTATTACTTCTTTTGAAATCCTCGGCGAATTCCAGCGTGTTATGCTGGAAAAGTTCCATGCCCCGCAGCACGAGATCGAGGTGCTTAACGCATTCTTTATCTGGAAGGGAAAAGTAGTCGAGCCAAAGCAAAAATTCAATGCGGTAAAAGACGACCCTTCTGACAACAAATTTCTTGAGGCAGCGATCGAGGGAAATGCTGATTACATTGTTTCAGGAGACAAAGATTTGAAGCGGCTGAAAAATTTCATGGGCGTAGATATTATTTCTCCTGCCGAGATGGCTTCTATTCTGAAGAAATAACTAGACCACCCATCAACCACCCAAAGCCCACGATTAGCCTGCATTAAACCAAACCATCAGCCAAGCACAGCTACGAGCCCTATTCATGCTTTTTCAAGATGAAACCCACGCAAATTCTTCCTTTGATGTATTTTAAAATCACAGACCAATATAATATCCTATGCCAATGACATACAAAATCATTCACACGCCTGAATTCAATGACCAGATACTCAAGCTGTTCAATAAAAAGCAAAGGATCATGCTTTACAAGAAGATGAAGGAACTGAAAACGTTTCCAGAAGCAGTTGGGAAATCGCTGCGATACGACTTGGCTGGCATACACCAATTCTATTTCCTGAATAAGTACAGGGTATGGTACCTGATAAACTTTGAGAAAAATGAGATTTGGATGCTCTCGGCCATGCATAAAAAAGATGCAGAAAGGCAATATTGACAGTTATTTCTCCAGATCCTTTTTTACAAAAGCATCGTGCTCTACGCCCTTTCCTTCTTTCATTTGGTTTAATCCACGCTTTATGCTTTCCATTGCGTCTTTATCGCGAAGAGTCTCAATAGTTCTCTGCATGCTTTCGTATTCGTCCTCTGTTATAGTTACATATCTCGTTTCTATTTTTTGGCTTCTTTTGACTATAGGCATATTTTACACCTTTTATTATGAATGAACATATTAGTTATTCACATACTTTAAGATTTGTATTCGGCTTATCATCAGATTTCAACGCCTTTTTCTATGGCTCTTCTAAGTTTAGGACTGGGGTTATATGTCCAAGTTACGCCTTTTTCACCTATAAATATCAGGCCGCGGTTTTCCATGTAGCTTAGAATAAGGTTAAGCGTCTGGTGCATGATTTTTGTAGGGAGTCTTCTCTTTATTTCCTCTCTTGAAAGAGGCCCATCAGCATCTTTGAGAACTTTCTCTACTTCTAGCATTGTGTTTAGGTTTGGATAGTGTATTATTTTTTGTTTCCGCATATGTAACATCTCTATATAAGTTTATACATATATAGACTTATATAGTTATTTAAAGCTTTGCATAAACCGCACCCCAACCACACCCATCTTACCAATAGCTTACAAAGAACCAAACCATCGGCCAGGCACAGCTGCTAAACATTAAAAACAGCTTCTGCGGAATTTTATAGATTAACCCAGACCGTACCTCGGGTCCAGCTTTCGCTTGATCTCGAAGATCTCCTGCAGGACTTCCTTCTCCGTGCCTGTCAGGAACTGCTCGTTCTTCTTCAGCTTTGCGTAGTCGCCGCTGCTTATGTTGCTGTAGAGCACGTCGTTCTCTTCGATCTGCCTGCCTACTGCCGGCCCGGTTATGGAAACTGCTATCTTGTCTCCGTTCCTGGCGTCCTCTATGTTCTGGCCCTGCGACTGTATCTGCTTGACCTCTCCTATTTGCTTCCCGTCCTTCATCAGGTTCGAGCCGGCTTTAAGCAGCCCGCCAACAACCTCGCAGCCCACTATTGCGGGATTGCTCGCCCTGAAAACGCAGCCGGGCAGCAGCTTTATCTTTCCGGGTCTCGGCAGCCCCTCTATCTCCTTCTTCTTGATGTTTTCCTTTTCCTCTTCCTGCCATTTCTCGTAATCTTCTATCAGCCTGTAGATCACGTCAGAGGTCATCATCTTTATGCCCTTGTCCTTCGCCAGCGTGGCCGCCTCTTCCGCGACAGTGGAGTTGAAGCCTATCACAATCTTGTAGGTATGCTCCTGGTTGGCCTCGGCCTTCATCACATCTTTCTTTGAGATCGTGCCGATGCTCGCTTCCTTTATGGGATGGGCCCTGAATATCATTATTAGGGCTTCCAGGCCGCCTATCGTGTCCGCCTTGAGGATGAGGCCTTCGCTCTCCGCGTGGATCTCTGTTTCCTCCCTTTCTTTTTCAAGCTCCTCCAGAAGCTGTTCTGCTTCTGCGAAGGTCTTCGCGGTCCTTATCGGCGACCCCGCTATGACATCGTCCAATCCCGGCGCCGAGATCTTGAAGCCCGCAGCCGCATGTACTTCCTCAACACTGCGGAATTTTTTTTCTGTCCTCATGTCTTTCATAGGCTCCGGCAGCAGCAGCGCCCTTATCTTGGATATCTGCGGCGTCTTGCCGCCTATCACAAGGTAATCATTCTTGCTGACCTTCCCGTTGTATATTATAACATCAATAGTCTTGCCAAGCCCGATCACATCCTTTACTTCCAGTACCATCCCCGCAGATTCCTGCTTTTCCCCGAGCTGTTCCCTGAGGAATTGCTGCGCCAGCCCCATCAAGACTGTGAGCAGCTCTGCTATGCCCTCGCCTGTTTTCGACGACAGAGGAACCGCAGCTATCGTCTTTGTGAAATCCGATATGCGGTCAAAGCGCTCGACGCTCAGGCTGTGCTGGCTGAACTGCTGCACCACCTGGTAAAATTTCTGCTCGAATTCCTTCTGCACGTCATCTGCCTGTTCTGCGTAGTTTTCCAGGAAATTTGTCCCGGGTTTCCACCCGCTTATGCGGTCGATCTTGTTCATCGCGACGACGAAAGGCGTTTTGCTTGATTTCAGTATGTCTATGCTCTCGGCTGTCTGCGGCATGATGCCCTCGACTATGTCGACAACAAGTACCGCGAGGTCTGCTATGGATCCGCCCCTCCTGCGCAGCGTCGTGAACGCCTCGTGCCCCGGGGTATCTATGAACAGGAGCCCGGGAACCTTGATCTCGAACCTGAATTTCTTCAGCATTTCCCCGCAGATTTCCTGCAGCGTAGAAGAAGGTATCTCAGTTGTGCCTATGGCCTGCGTTATCCCGCCGGCTTCCCTGCTCGCCACCGCGGTCTGCCTTATCCTGTCCAGTAATGAAGTCTTGCCTGCGTCCACATGGCCGAGTACCGCAATTATTGGCTGCCGCAACATGACTAACACCTTTCATAGAAAATTTCACGGCTAACATATCGCAATTAAGTATTTATACTGAAGCAGTTTATATAACTGCTTCAGGATC
>CAYJRV010000075.1:0-3782 GCA_964372695.1 uncultured archaeon
GCTCAGATCACCGGAAACCCCGCAGCGTAAAGCAGCGCAAGCAGGAGAGGCTGATGCAGCACGTATATCAGCAGCGAATGCCGGCCCAGGAATTCCAGAGGCCTTGTTGTTTTTGTCCTTGGATTTAGCGTGAAGTTCCTTCTTCCCTTGCCGTACAGCCTCCCGCCTGCGTAAATGCCCAGCAGGAAGACGCCGAGCCATGGCAGCAGCGGGAAGTAGTCAAAGCTCCGGAAATTCTGCGGCGCGAGCCCGAGCCAGAGCAGCCAGGGGAAGCTTACAGAAAAGCTCTGCAGCGCGATGCCTGTTACTATGGCGGCAATGCCGGCAACCCATGCACTCCTCCCTAATTTATGAAGAAACGGCGCAATCATTATGGCCACACCGAGGAAGTGCAGTATGCCGAAGTATATCGTGCCTTCGGGGAAGAACAGCCACGTCGTTGCCGTGGCAAGCAGGCCGAGTGAAAAAATCTTCAGTCCCCGCTTGGCGTATTTCCTCCACACGTTCTTCTTTTTTGTTCTTACATAGCTTATTGTGAAAGACACGCCTGCGATGAAGATGAACATCGAGGCTATAGCCCTTGGAAAAAACCACCAGAACAGCCAGCCTGCGTCCAGCTGAAAGACTCTCAGGTAGCTCAGCGCAAAGGCATAGTTGAATACCACCATCATGGCGATGGCCAAGCCGCGGAAGAAGTCTATCTCCCAGAACCGCGAATATTTCTGCATGAAGAGTCTTGGATTCTATTTTTTAAAAAGGCCGATAATCCATAGGCACACTAGAAAAGTTCCGGGAGGCATTCAGGCTTGCCTTTCAAATGCCCTCATCTTCCTCTTCGCGCTGTTGATGTGCCTGCTTGTTCCCTGCACGGCTATTGAAAATTTGTCTGCGGCCCTTTCCTCTTCGCCGCCATCGTAGAACTTGACTATGAGCGAGAGCGGCGAGAATATGTTCATGATGGTTTTGGACACTTTCATTGCGGACGAGCGGGCCTTCAGGTGCGCGAGTTCGTGCAGCAGCACGGCTTCTTTCTGCTTTTTGCTCAGTATTTCCAGCATCCCGACCGACAGGAATATGGCGGAGCGGAAGCTCCTGAATGAGAAAGCGATAGGCTTCGACTTGTCGACTACATATATGTTTGGGGGCCTGATGTTCATTTTTTTCGAATGGCGGCGGACAAAACGGACCAGTTTCTTGTCGTTGAGCTGCCGTTTTTTGTTCGAGTGGATGAAATAGGCGGGCAGCGCCACGAATCCCGTGACTATAGCCGCGGCTGCCGAGGCCGGTATGGCGTATGCCATCAGGGCCGGCATGTTGTTGTGGCAGCTCAGGCAGAACATTCCGCATGTCGTGTTCACGCTGAGCAGGAAGAATGGCAGGAAAAGGAATAGAAGGTGCGTGTAAGCCAGCGCTATCTTTCCTCTTGTTGTCGCGGTTTTCCTGAGCACGGCGAGGGCAAAAAACGCCAGGCTCAGCGAAAGAATTACAAGAATAATTTTGTCTGCGCCTATTATCGTGGCTGCGCCGAAGCACGTCGGTGAGCTGAACAGCGGGTCCATCGGATCACATTATTTTTTCTTCGAGAATCTTTCGTTGAAGTAGTTGACGGCTATCGGGCCGAAGTTCTCTATGAGCTTGTTGACAGTCTTGTCTATGACGGACTCCTCGAAGTCCTTCTGGGAAAGCCGGCATGAGTAGATGTAGTGCTCCCCGCCGCGGCCGGTTTCTATGGTCCTTTTAACTATTTTTTTCTCGTGCAGGCGGTCAAGGATGACCGCAACGCTCGTGAGGGCGACCTTTCTCTTCTTCCTGAGCACGGCGTATATGTCGCGTACGCGCAGGTCTTCCCCGTTTTTCCAGAGGGTCGCGAGCACGTCAGTCTCCAGTGGGCTGAGAACTCCGAGGTTTTTCTTCTGGAGCCGTATTCTATTGACCTGCATGGAACTAGTTGCCCTCGGATGCTTAAAAAGTTTTACAGGAGTTGTGAGTGTTAATTTTAACTAACCTGGACTGTGCCTTTCAGAAGGATTTCTATTATTATGAACATGGCATAGATGAAGAAGAGAAGGAAGCTGTCCTGCCATGTTATTTTCTTTCCGCTGTTCAGCAGTGTTGCGACAACAAGCGTCGCGAGTATCATGAACATCGCGCTCGAGATGAGCAGATGGAAGTTGTTTGTCAGCGGGCTTATGAGCGCAACCACGCCTATGGTTAGCGTGCTGTCTATGGCTACATTGCCCATAAGATCGCCCAGCGCTATCTCCTTGTGCTTCGACAGGACGGCGCGCAGCGAAAAGGTGAACTCGGGCAGGGTTGTCCCGAGCGCTATGATTAGCAGGCCGACAAGGACAGCCGGCAGGGAAAATTCAGCAGCAAGGCTTATTCCGGATTCGACCATTGCATGAGCGCTGAAAAAGAGCGCAGCCATTGAAACGATGAATATCGCAAGCTGTTTTCCGGTATCTTTCTTTCTGATTTTCTTCCCTTTCTCGAGTATTTTTTGTTTTTTCATTATGGCAGCAAAGTAGAACAGGAACGCGAGTACGAGTACGAGGCCGTCATCCCTCGTGAGCTGTCCGTCTGCCATGAGTATTATCGGCAGGGCCGTGATCACCACGAAATGGAAGTTGTTGCTTATGGTTTTTTTGTCCACGGTGAGCTTTTTTCCCACAAGCGCCACTATGCCGACAAGCAGCGTCATGTCGGCGACATTCCCCCCGATGATGGTGCCAATGCCCACGGCCGGCAGGCCTATCAGGGCGGAATTGACGCCTATGAACAGCTCCGGCATTATCGAGATGAAGCCTGCTATCACAAAGGCCGTGAAGAACGGCGAGAACCTGAGCTCCGCGGCTATTCTGGTTATGGATCTTACCGCATAGCTGGCCGATTTGACAAGAACGGCGCTTGCTACAAGAAATATCAGGATTGTTTCCGCTGCCATAGATTAATTTTGTTTTCTGTATTAAAAGATTCGCGCCATAGTAAATGAAAAGTTATTTAAGCAACCGGCACCTAATATTTTAAGCTTTACAACTTTTGTAAAATTTGAGAGTTGGAAAAAATGTCTGAAAACAAGGATTTAATGACTATAAAGAAAACTACGCTGCAGTGGCTTGTTGTCGTTGTGATCGCAGTGGTGATCGGCTTCGGCATAGGCAGGTTCACTGCACCCGCTGGTGCTGCGGCGGCCGGAAGCCAGCAGATACTGGCGCCAAACCAGCCAGGCCAGCCTTCGGGCAGCCCTCAGGCGCCATTGAAGTTCGACGTCTCCACAGACAACGACCCGCACATAGGGGATGCAAACGCAAAGGTCACGGTGATAGAGTTCTCCGACTTCCAGTGCCCCTTCTGCGGACGCTTCTTCACCCAGACAGAAGGGCAGCTGAAAGCGGAATACATAGGCACCGGCAAGGTGCGTTTTGTCTATAGGGACTTCCCGTTGAGCAGCATACACCCGAACGCGCAGAAGGCGGCGGAAGCTGGGGAATGCGCCAATGAGCAGGGAAAGTTCTGGGAATACCACGACACCCTTTTCACTAAGCAGAATGCTTGGGTGGATACAGACGGCATTACGGCGTTCAAGCAGTACGCAGCGGATCTGGGACTGAATACGGCCCAGTTCGGCTCATGCCTGGACTCCGGCAAGTATGCCGGCGAGGTCGATAAGGATTTCCAGGACGGCACAAATGCAGGCGTGTCGGGAACACCGACATTTTTCATAAACGGCCAGCAGGTTGTCGGGGCGCAGCCTTACAGCGTCTTCAAGCAGCTGATCGACA
>CAYJRV010000076.1:0-3730 GCA_964372695.1 uncultured archaeon
AAGCCCATAGGCATCCTTATCCATAACAGAATACTGGCGGATTCGTACGACCGCTTCTTTGGCCTGCTCTGGAACGCGGCGAAGCGCTAGCAACGCTATTTAAATCCTTTCCAAAAAAAGAAGAGAGTGATATCATATGGGTAAAAAAATACCTGAGCCCGTCGCGAAGCGGCTTTTCCAGAACATGTTCATATGCATGCACTGCAACGCGCACATGAGGACCACTCTGGACCGCGTTAAGAAGAAGAAAGTGAAGTGCAGGAAGTGCGGCTCCAAGAAACTCAGGCTCAAGGCAAAGGAGCGACGAGGCCAGAAGGCCTGATCCTGAAGCTTATATTCTTCGGCCTTTATATTAAATTCTAATGCACAATGTGCAATACAGAACGGAACAGCTTTCTTTCAGGAGCGACGTAGACGGCACATTGCTGAGTGCCGACCTCTATAAACCTGATGAAATTACGGCGCCTTACGTTGTAGCTTTCTATCACGGATTCGGGCGCTGCGCTGAAGACTATCATCGCGTGGGAAGTACATTTGCCCGGTATGGAATACTGACATGCCTTGCTGACATGAGAAGCCATGGTAATTCAGAAGGTATGTTCGAGCTTGATAGAATGCCTTACGACATGCTGACTCTTGCAGAGCGATTGGGCCAAAGCGAGTGTCCTGTAGTTGTCGTGGGCCATAGCCTTGCAGCATATGTACTGGGAAGAGCCCTAGCAAAAGATGAAAAGGGTGTCATAAAGATTGCCGTGATGATAGAACCGCCCAGAAAGCCGTCTAACTACATTGATAAGTTCTTCATGGCAGAACTTCTGGGAAAACCGATACTGGACAAAGTGACAAAGCGACCTGTATTGTACTTTTTGAAACCATTTGGTGTCGACAGAACAGAGGACGATACGCTCACATTTCATAGACTCAAAATACACGACCCCAAAAAATTCCTTGATGAAATTATGACGAGCCCGGACCTTGTTGACCTCTATAACAACGGCCATCGAACTGATACTCCGGTATTGATCCTTTGCGGCAACAATGACCGGATAGTAAAAGCTGATGACTCTTTTGAAATAGGCGAGGCGATGAGAACATCCGGAAAACGCCGCAAAACAATTGAAATCGATGATCTCGGGTTAAGGCACCACCTTTTCCAAGAGGAGATAGACCGCGTTGTTCACAAAACTGTTGAATTTGCCGAGTACCATTTAGCACGCTATTTCTGACCGAAAGCATAATTGAGACTGCACTAACCTATTTATTTCCCTGCAGGAAGTAGAATTATGCTGCCGTATATCAAGCTCATCAGACCTGCCAACGGCGTGATGTCCGTGATAGCCGTATGGCTGGGCGCGCTGCTCGCCGGAGGTGCAGTGATCCCTACGCAGCAGATTATCTACGGCATGGCAGCCGTTTTCCTGATATCGGGAGCCGGCATGGTTGTAAACGATATTTTTGACATAGAAATAGACAGGCATAACAGGCCGAACAGGCCGCTTCCATCGGGCAGAGTGTCTCCAACCAAGGCGAAAATCTATGCAGCCGTTCTGTTCATAGCCGGAAATGCCTTTGGCCTCATCCTGGGAAGAACAGAACTATACATCACATTGCTTGCTACTGTGCTCCTCATACTGTACGCATGGAAGCTGAAGAAAGTCATATTCATCGGGCACGTCGCCGTGAGCTTCCTCGTGGCGCTGAGCTTCTTCTTCGGCGGGCTTATCCAGGGGGATTTTTTCGCCCCGCTGTGGCTGGGCCTTCTGGCATTCCTGGCAAACATGGGGCGCGAGATCTACAAGACGATAGACGACATGCTGGGCGACAAAAAAGCCGGCGTGAACAGCATCGCACTTCGCCTGGGAGTCATAAAGACAAAAAACGCAGCATCGGGCTTCATATTTGCCGCAGTGCTTCTCAGTTTCATTCCATATGTTCTCGGGTCCATGAAAGAAGTTTACCTGTTTTTTGTGATAATAGCCGACATAGCCTTCATCGCGGCTGTCGGATCCCCGGTCAAATACAGCAGCAAGCTGAGCAAGATCGCCATGACGATAGCACTCATAGCTTTCATCCTGGGCAGCCCGCAGGTTCTTGCACTTATCTGATTTCTTGGGCGCATAGAACGGATGACATCGAGCTGTTTTTGACAAATACTATTCATTAATGTCTTATTCATACACTATAATGTACTTATGGAGACCACGGACATTTAGAAATTGCGATATTCTTTTATACCAGCATATTCAAGTTATAGCCTATAATTTGAAGGGCTATGCGCCATAGAGGCCAAATGTTGGTTATATCCATGAAACTTTACGAATTTGAGGGAAAGGAACTCGTCAAGAAATACGGAATAATTGTTCCCGAGTCGACGCTTGCAAAAGCGCAGGAAGACGTCCATAATCCCCTCGATATCAACAAAAGAGTTGTAAAGGCGCAGCTGCTCACCGTTAACAGCAGGGCAGAAGCAGGCGCCGTAAAAATCTGCGATTCTTTCGAAGAGACAAGGGACAGCGCACTGAGGCTATTGAAAGAACCTGTAAACGGGGAACAGTCGAAATCGGTGCTTCTGGAGGAAAAAATTGACATAAAGAAGGAATACTACATCTCGATAACATACGATACTGAAACAAGATCTGCAGTTATCCTCTTCAATATTTCAGGCGGGACGGGCATCGAAGCGGTAGAAGGGATCCACAAGCTGCAGGTCAGCCCAATAACGGGACTCCACGACTGGATGATACGCGGGATGCTCAAGAAAGCGGGCGTAACGCAGGAAAAAACAGGCAAGCTGGCAGATTCAATAAAGCGGGCCTATGCATGCTTTTCTTCCGAGGACTGCAGGCTGCTCGAAATAAACCCGCTTGCAGAGACCGCAGAAGGCAAATTTGTTGCCGTAGATGTCATTGCCGAGCTTGATGACGACACGTCCTACAGGCACAAGGAAAGGGGTTTCACCGAGCGGCAGACAAGGCCGCTGACCGAGCGCGAAGCCGCGGTCAGGGCAGCAAACGCCGCTGATTACCGCGGAACGATCAAGTATATAGAGCTGGACGGCGACATAGGCTTCCTTGCAGCCGGAGGAGGCGGGTCGCTGACATGCATGGACGCGCTGATAAAATGCGGCGGCAAGCCTGCTAACTATACAGAATACAGCGGAAACCCCTCGGCAGAAAAGGTCTACGAGCTCACAAAGCAGATAATTTCCAAGCCCGGATTGAAAGGCCTCTGGATAGTAGGCGCCATTGCAAATTTCACGCGCGTCGACAGCACAATGGAGGGCATAGCAAGGGCGCTCGCGGAGATGAAGCCGAAATTTCCCATCGTTGCAAGGAGATCAGGGCCTTATGAAAAAGATGGACTCGGCATACTGAGGAAAACGGCGCAAGAAAACGGACTCGATATGAAGATCTTCGGGAAAGAAATGCCCATGACAGAAAGCGCAAAAATCATTGCAGAAGCCGCAGCAGGCTTCGGAACGAGGAAGTGATATTATGGCAATACTCATAGGCGGCAGAACTAGCGTACTTGTCCAGGGTATAACCGGCAACGAGGGCACCCGCGCAACGCAGGCAATGCTGGAATACGGAACAAATGTCGTGGCAGGCGTAACACCCGGGAAGGGCGGCCAGGTTGCCGAAGGCGTGCCTGTCTACGACACTGTCAGGGAAGCCATGGAAAATCACCGGGAAATCAACGCATCCTTAATTTACGTGCCGCACTTCGCGGC
>CAYJRV010000077.1:0-3660 GCA_964372695.1 uncultured archaeon
CTTAAAAAGGAGGGCCGGGCTGCCTCTTCCTGTTAGTCTGCCCGTCCTGTTTTTCGTAGGGGTTTTTCATCTCGTAGGCCTTCTGATGGGAGTAGGCGTTGAATGTAGACTCGAGCATGTGCTTGACTTCACCATATGTTATCTCCACTCTTTCCTCTCGGGAGCCATAGCCGCCACTCTTCTTCTCATCTGTTGGCAAAGCAATGCCATAGCGCTCCATGTCCTGCCGTATACTTTCCTTAAATTTCATTCTGATTCCAACATCCAGTCTGTTTATGGCATCCAACGTTTCTCTCAGTCCTTCCTCTATTTCTTTCGGCGTTAGCTGGCCTACATCTGTAAAGACCTTGCTTTGGGTCGAAGTAGACAAGTCAACTGCTGCTGCATTGGAGAAAAGAATACCAATCCACCGCAGCCTGCAATTGCTCATTTTGGTTCTGGAAAACTGAAATGTCTGGAAAAGTGTCAGTTCAATGTTGCACTTGTCAAGCAGCATGTTACTGGCTATTCCGTTATAGAAGCTTGTCCAATAGATTTTGCAGTCCTCGAATTTTACATTAGTCCAGTCGCAGTTTCTGAAGGTGCAGAACATCAGTTCGCACTTCTTGAAAACCAGGTCGCTGAACTTCATGTGCGATATGTCAAAGAACTGCAGCAGCATGCCTGAAAAATCTCTCTCGCCTCTTTTATATCTCTCGACAAACTCCCTCTGGGAAACAAGCTGCATAATAAGCATTGCTGCAGGAGTTTTTAAAAGGGGAGCCCGCCGCCCTTTTTCCTGTCTTTGTCAGGTGTGGATTCGTAGGGGTTTTTCATTTCATACGCGCCCTTCTGCGAGTAGGCGCCGAAAGCCGACTCGAGCATGTGCTTGACCTCCCCGTAGGTGATATGCGAGCTGTCTTTGGCTTCCCTGCCATAGCTGCCTGTTTTTTTCTGCGACGGCGCGGTAAGGTTGTAGCGCTCCATGTCCTGCCTCAGCAGCTCCTTCAGCTTCATCCTTGTGCCCACGTCGAGCCGCGCTATGTATGCCATGGTTTCCTGTATGCTGCCTTCTATGTCCGCCTGAGTTATCTGCGAAACATCCGTTAGAAGCCTGCTTTGCGTGGAGGTGGAAGCATCGACAGAGGCATGGTTCGAGTTGAATATCGCGCACAGCCTGATGCTGCACCTGTCCATCTTTGTCCTGTCGAACTGGATGCTCTCGAAAAGCGTGAGCTCTATTCTGCAGCCGCTGAAAGACGTGTTTGAAATATTGCCGTTGTAGAAGCTGCCGCAATATATGTCGCAGTTTTCGAAGGTCGCGTTCTTGAAATTACAGTTCCTGAATGTGCAGAACATCAGCTTGCAGTTCTTCAGCTTAATGTCCGGCAAATCTAGCCCTGATATGTCGAAGAACTGCATGAGCATTCCGGAAAACTCGCGCTTCCCGCCCTTGCAGGCCTCGACGAACTCCTTCTGCGAGATTATTTCCTGCTGCATGATATCACTAATGATAGTAGCTTTTAAATCGTTCTCTCCGAAAGCTTATTCATGCTCGAGCTTGCCCTCATCGGGACGCCCAATTCCGGGAAGTCCACGTTCTTCAAAGCAGCAACCCTGAAGGACGTGAAGATAGCGGACTATCCGTTCACTACGCTGGAGCCCAACGAGGGCCTCGCCCATGTCTCGACGAAATGCCCCTGCGCAGAGCTCAAGCTGGAATGCAAGAAATGTGTGTCAGGCCTGCGGTTCATCCCTGTAAAGCTCTGGGATGTTGCGGGTCTCGTCAAGGACGCGCATCTCGGTCGCGGGCGCGGCAACGCCTTTCTCGACGACCTCATGCAGGCCTCGGCTTTCATCCACGTTATTGATATTTCAGGCAGGACGGACATGGAAGGAAACCCGGCAGACAATTTCAACCCCGCGCTGGCCGTGGAAATGCTCGAGTCCGAGCTCGACTACTGGCTACTGGGCCTGATAAAGAAAGACTGGTCTGCAGCAAAGAGCCAGCGTAATGCCGTCGAGCTCTTCGCAAAGCGTCTGTCAGGTCTTGGAATATCAAAAAATGACGTGAAGATTGCCATGGAAAAACTGGGACTTGCTGACCAGATAGATAACTGGTCTGATGAAAATGCGCTTTCATTTGTCTCGCTGCTCAGAAAGCAGTCGAAGCCGTCCATAATCGCCGCCAACAAGTTCGACCGCGGCGGTGACGAGAACCTCAATGTTCTGAAGAAAGAATTCCCGGAAAAAATGATCCTGCCGACCTCGGCAGAATTCGAGCTTGCGCTCAGGGAAGCGGCAAAGCACGGCATCGTGGATTATGTCCCAGGCAGCTCCGCCTTCTTCGTGACCAACGAAACTGCGCTGACAGAAAGGCAGAAATCGGCACTGGCCACAGTCAAAAAATTCCTCGACAGCCGCAAATCAACGAACGTTCAGCAGATCCTCAACGCTGCCGCTTTTGACCTGCTAGGCATGATAGCCGTCTTCCCGGTGGAGAACGAGACGAAATTCAGCGACCACAAGGGCAATGTCCTCCCGGACTGCTTCCTGATGAGGAAGGGCTCGACAGCACGCGATCTCGCCTACCAGGTGCATGAGGACATCGGCAGGAAGTTCATCTCCGCCATGAACGCGAGGACGAGGCGCACAGTCGGCGCGGACCACGAGCTGCAGCACGGGGATATCATTTCCATCAGAGCCGGGAAATGACAAAGCTGGGCTACATGCCCTGACGACTAGGATTATACAGAAGTTTAGATTTAAAAACGCCGTTTTGTAAGATGTAATTGGGTGTGACTATGTTAGGGTGAAAAGTAGCAATAATTATATTTCTGACAACTATAATATTTGATAAACAGAAACATTTACAAAAGCAACGAAATTATTTACGTTCATTATATAGAGAAATAGAAATTTTAATTGACGAAAGAACATTCAAAGATATAAAAATCGGACCACAATTAAAATGGATTAGAGAATCTGTTGAGACGGATCATTTTGCTCATGTAATAAACGCAAATTTCTATAATAAAATACTAGATCCAAAAATAGACGAGGAAGAAACAAAAGACATAATTGAATTGTTGCATATTATAAATGATAAAATAATTCTTGTTAACTTTTACTCTAATGAAATAAGGAAATATTATTACAATTATTGTAAAAAGACTTTTAGCCTTGATGGAGATTATGATAACTCAATTAAAAAATCTGAAGATTATATGAAAAATGATAAATTTGTTAAATTTCTTAGAGAAAAGCAGGTGAAAGCATTAGATGATGCCGATAAACTTCTTAGAGAATTACGTTGCATACTAAAAGAAAGGTTCAAAGTAGAAGAACTGTAGACCACAACCTAACCACACCCATCTTAGATTCGTCCTGCGCAGAACCAAACCAGCAACTACTTTACCATCTTGTTTTGATTCCTTTGACTTTCTCGAATTCCTTCTGATCCGTACGGATAAAACTGCACTTGTATCTTTTCGCAGTAGCTATGATGATGCTATCGCCTATGCCGAAACGGTGCCGGTATTGAAGTTTCCCGGCTAATGTAGCGATGTTTATATCGGTTCCAATAAGCCAGAACTGTACAGCGCTCTTGTGAAGTACCACAAGCTCTTGAATCACAGCACTTGTTTCTATGTCTGAACGCTTTCTAAGAGACTGCGAAAC
>CAYJRV010000078.1:0-3572 GCA_964372695.1 uncultured archaeon
AAAAAATCATAAAAATCCGACATGTTTTAAGCATTCAAGTTTTATAGATAACCATTTGGTATGTTAAGCTTTTATAGTTTGGAAGGCAGAAATCACCAGTGGAAAGATTACAAACAGAAACGAAAATTCTTGCAACCATGGGACTGGGAGGCCTTGCCCTAGCCGGCCTTCTTTGGGCCACAGAACTGCCTTATGAAACAAGCACTCGCGGGTCCTACCGCACAGAGACAAGAAGCGTAAAGCAGTACAAAACAGGGATTCCAGAAGGTATCCGCAGCATAAACAGCGAATACGAGAAATTCCGCAGGGCAAAAAAAGTTGCCGAGAGCGGCTTTTTGGAGGTCGGTGCCGTGCCGCCTGCTGTAATGAGTGCGCTTGAGTGCTACACTCCGGACAGAGCGCGCGTGGCTGAACTAGACGTCGACAACGACGGCGCGTACGAGCTCTCGGCTTTCTGTGTGGAGGCGTGCGGAGCCAGCGGCTACTGTGACTTAAGTCTGTTCAAGTATGAAAACGGCTGGAAGAATGTATTGACGTTCAACGGCGAACTATTAACTGGCGACGAAATCGTTAACGGCCACAATGTATTGTACGAAGACGCAATTACCTTTATCGGAAGAGGTACCGGACTATCGATTGCTGATATAGCCCTGGAGACAGGTGTCAGGAGAATCACCAAACACGCCTTTGACGGCAAAAAATACGAAGCAGTGTTATCGTTCATTCCTCCGGCAGAGGCGGCAAGGCGGATAGCTGAAATCAGGTACAGCGACATGCCGCAGGAAGAGAGAAAAGAAATACTGGACGGCCTGCAAAAGATGTCAAACAACGACGCTTTTCTTGCCGGCGTACTGTCGGCATACGGCATAAATACAGAAGACACTGAGCAGCTGGCGCAGTCTGTTGATGCGCTGATAGACGGTCTCGGCCTAAGCGCACAGGCGCCTGACATCGACTTCCAGATAGCAATGGCCACCAGAAAAGCGATACTGTCGAGCCCGACAAGCCTTGCAGCTTATTTTGCAGGCCGAGTTGTTCATCATGCCACGGCAGACGCAAGGTACGAGGCGGAAATGCGGGAGCGCGCCAAGTGGGACCCTTTTCTTGAAGAATACAAAAGACAAACAGGCCAGTGGCCCAGCGAGGAAAGGATAAGAAGGCACGAGATGCTGGGCGGCGCTGACGCGATATATGAGAACGAGATTCCTGACAAGCCTTTCCAGGCCAGGGACACGATATTCACGGAAAGGAGCAGCGACGGCCTCACGGAGAGGCGGTATTCTTCTCCCGGAGCCACGCCCGAGCAGGCAAGGCAGGATTACAGGATCCAGCAGGAGCGAAGGAATGCGGAGATCCAGCAGAACTGGCAGCAGGGACAGGAAAGGCTTAGGCAGGACGCCGGCAAAGCGGTCGATGCAGCAAGGCAGGCCGGCGAAAACATTCTGCAGCAATTACAGAAAGCTGCCCAGTCCCAGCCCGAGAAAAAGAAGGACTGAATTTTTGCTTGACTGCTATTTTATCTGATTTCTATATATGGATCTTTCTGCAGACAGAAAATTTACGCCCATAATCTATTTCGTTTGACATTATATTTTATAGCCATCCAATGAAATCATACTTCCTTAATACCAGGCCCAGAACATTTTCTGGTTTCACTATAGAAGCAGAAGACAACGCCAAGAAAACAGCACAGATAGAATTTCTTTTACCCCTGGTCATTGATCTGCGCTTTCTGCAGCCTGCCCGAATAGTCGATGTAAACTGTCTTGACCTCGGAGAACTCGTCGATGCCAAGGATGCCGCCCTCGCGCGCGGTGCCGCTCTGCTTCACCCCGCCGAATGGCAGGTGCGCCTCTGCGCCTATTGTCGGGGAATTCACGTAGGTGATGCCGGCTTCTATTTTCTCTATCGCCTTGAAGGCATTGTCAATGCTTTTCGTATAAATGGAAGAGGAAAGGCCGTACTCGATGGAATTGCAGGCATCAATGGCTTCTTTCAGGCCATTCACGGAAATAATGGAAACGACCGGGCCGAATATCTCCTCCTGCGAGATTTTCATTTCAGGCGCCGCGTCAGTGAAAATCGTGGGCTCGAAGAAGAAGCCCTTCATGCCGGCGCGCTTCCCGCCGCAAAGCAGGCGGGCGCCTTCTTTCTTTCCGATGTCAACATAGAGCTCGCACTTCTCCACGGCGGCGCGGTTCACGAGCGGTCCGAGATCTGTCTTGCTGTCAAGGCCGGAGCCCAGAACGAGCTGCTTGGCCCTGGCGCAGAAGGCGTTCTCAAAATCCTTCCTTATCTTTTCGTGGACGATGATGCGCGACGCCGCTGTGCAGCGCTGGCCTGTCGTGCCGAAGGCGCCCCATATCGCGCCGTCCAGCGCGAGCTTGAGGTCCGCGTCGTCCATAACGATGGTCGCGTTCTTGCCGCCAAGCTCCAGGCCGACCTTCTTTATGCCTGCGTTCTTCGTTATCCACTCGCCCGTCTCGCGCGAGCCTGTAAAAGACAAAGCGCGGATTTTTTTGCTTGCCACTATCTCTTTCCCAACAGAGCCTCCAGGGCCTGTGACCAGGTTGACAACTCCGGGAGGCACGCCGGCTTCCGCGAGAATTTCCACGAGCTTTGTGGCGCAGAGCGGCGTCTCGCTGCTGGGCTTGAAGACCACGGAGTTGCCGCATATCAGGGCAGCCGAAAGCTTCCATGCTGGGATAGCCACGGGAAAGTTCCAGGGCGTTATCAGGCCAACAACACCAACAGGCCTCCTGACGGTCATTGCGAACTTGCTCTTCAACTCGGACGGCGTTGTGTGGCCGAAGAGGCGGCGGCCTTCGCCAGCCATGTACTCGAAGACGTCTATCGCTTCCTGGACATCCCCGCGCGCCTCGGCAAGGACCTTTCCCATCTCTGTCGTCTCCAGCCGGGCCAGTTCCTCTTTTCTTTGTTTTAGCATGGAAGCTATCCTGAACAAGACACAGCCTCTTTTGGGCGCAGGCGTCTCTGACCATTTGGCAAAAGCAGACTGGGCCGCGTCCACAGCCGCGCGGACGTCTTCCTCGTTGCCCTGCTGGAACAGGCCAATGACCTTCTCGTCTGCCGGGTTGATGGAGGGGAATGTCTCCTCTGTCTGTGATTTTACCCACTCGCCACCGATGAATAGCATGTGCTCCATGTGTAATTATTTGGAAAGGCGGATATAAAAGTTAGAACATCATTTTTCTGGCTGCTTCCCATCCGAACAATAAAGGCGCTTATCAATAAAAAGCTTTATTTGGCCAGAGAAAGAGCGCCCTTCGCGGAGCACCCGGCCTGTCAGAATCAACAGCGTAGACCATGAAGATCTTTTTCAGGGGCTGGCCGCTGAGGTAGCCGAGAAGCTCTTCGTAGCCCTGGTGGGTTTCGGCGCCGGATATCGCCGTGCTAAAGCCGAAAAAGTCTTTACGATATTCCACTGTCTCAAAGCGCCTGGACATGCTTATAGCTTCCAGGAAAAAGATAAAAACGCCTCAATAAGACTTCAGCACTTTCTTGTCTATCTTCCAGCTGCCGGGCAGCGCCATGTAGGTCTTGTGCTCCGT
>CAYJRV010000079.1:0-3512 GCA_964372695.1 uncultured archaeon
CGCAAACAATAAAAATTTGGACATAAATAGCCATTCAGGTTTTAGAGATAACCACTAGGAAATAACGGCTAAGTTATAAATACTTCCTGTGCATATATAATAAGCTGGTTCTTAAAGTTGTAATGCCTGCGTAATTTGTGAGGGTGATATATTTGCCTAAAAAAGCCAAGAAGAGCAAGTACAAGAAAACCTACATCGAAACCTGGAAGTGCAGGGGCTGCGACTTCCAGTGGTGCTACAGGACGCTGAAGTGCCCCATGTGCTACGCCCCCGAAGCTATAAAGATAATCTAATGCGAATTTGAGACATTCCATTTTCTTTTGCAGGTTCTTTTCGGTCATCAACAAAAATGGAATGTCAGAAGCTCTCCAGATGTGTGGGGCGCAGCTCCTTCCTGGCAAAGGCCTGCTGAAATCAGGACGCTGCTTTTAGAGGATACAGCGCCATTACGCTTCTAAGGATTACAGTTCCACTTTAACAATTACCTTCTTTTTGGGAGTGCTATTTATATTTCCTGCGGGAAAATTAGATTCATGGAGCAGCATCATCACAGGTCAAACGCAGTCTATGCGATCGCGCTAATAGTCGCGCTTTCGCTGGCATTCTCCCTTGGTGCAAACAGCGGCGCGACAGGCTTTGTTGTGGGAAATTCGAGGGAAATCAGCGTCAGGATAACGGGCCTTGAACAGCCGCAGCTTGGCGAAAGGCTAGAGCTTACTTTTTCTGCGAACGGAATCAGGGAGAATGAGCGCGTGTTTTTCTCTTTCATGCTTATGTACCCGGACGGGAAAAGATCGACGCAAATAGAAGAATTTTCAGGCCGTCTGTTCCTTGCCGGCCCAATAACAGTCGGGTTGCCCTGGAAACCGGACAAAACAGGGCTCTACAAATTGACAGTCACGGCAGACCCGGGCGGCAGGATACCCGGATCAGGCGGGCAGGACAGCCGGGATGAAATAATATTCAGAATATAGTTCTCATCGGGTACAAACTAATATGTGCGCGGCCCTATAAATAAATTTTTCCCCCTTCCCGTGCGCAGGGACTTTTTATATCTTGAAAACAATTTCTGGAGATGAAATTCATTGTTGTTGTCGGCGGCGTGATTTCCGGCGTCGGCAAGGGCATAGCCACCGCTTCTATCGGGAAGATACTGCAGGAGTACGGATTCGCGGCAACCGCCGTGAAAATAGACCCCTACATAAACTATGACGCGGGAACGCTGCGCCCCACCGAGCACGGCGAGGTCTGGGTCACGGACGACGGCGGGGAGATAGACCAGGACCTGGGGAATTACGAGCGCTTCCTCGGCTACGAGATCCCGAAAAGGAACAATATAACAACAGGCCAGGTCTACAAGGAGCTTATCGACAGGGAGCGTCGCGGCGAGTTCCTGGGACAGACCGTCGAGGTCATACCACATGTGCCCAATGAGATAAAGCGCCGCATCCTTGAGGCGGGAAAAGGCTTTGACGTGGTGCTCATCGAGGTCGGCGGCACTGTGGGCGACTACCAGAACCTGCCTTATCTGTTTGCCACGAAGAGCCTTGAAGCAGAATTCGGAAAGGACAATGTCATTCATATTCTTGTCACCTATCTGCCTGTCCCGCACAACATCGGCGAGATGAAGACGAAGCCCACGCAGCAGGCCATCCGCATGCTCAACGAGGCCGGGATTTTTCCTGATTTCGTACTGTGCAGGGCCAACAAGGCGCTGGACGATGTCAGGAAGAAGAAGATCGAATCCAATTCAGGAGTTCCTGCTGATTATGTGATCTCTGCCCCGGATGTTAGCAGCATTTATCAGGTGCCCCTGAACTTCGAGAGCGAGCAGCTGGGCAGGAAAATCGTGGAGAAACTCAGGCTGCAGCCCAGGAAGAAGCCTGACTGGACAAGATGGAAGAAGCTTGTCGGGCAGCTGATGCACCCGAAGAAAACAATAGAAATTGCCATTGTGGGCAAGTATGTGGACATCGGGGACTTCTCGCTCATTGATTCCTATATTTCCGTGAACGAGGCCATACGCCACGCCGCGGCCAACGCAGGCGTAGGCGTGAAGCTCACATGGGTGGACTCGAAAACCTTCGAGAAAAATCCTAGGGAAGCCGCTTCGCTGAAGAAATACAAAGGTGTCATAGTGCCCGGCGGTTTCGGATCAAGCGGCGTGGAGGGAAAGGTGGCTGCCATCCGCTTCGTCCGTGAGAATAACATCCCCTACCTTGGCCTGTGCTACGGCATGCAGCTCGCTGTCGTGGAGTTCGCGCGCAATGTCTGCGGCCTGAAGGGCGCGAATACGACGGAAGTCGACCCGGATACAAAATACCCGGTTATCGACATCCTGCCGGCGCAGAAACACGTTATTGCGGAGAGCATCTATGGCGCAAGCATGCGGCTTGGCGCCTACAGCGCCGTGCTCAAGGACAGGACAAGAGTCCTGGACATCTACAGAACAACGGGCAGGCTGGACAGGGATTTCAGGAAGCTGGCGAAGATAAAGGACAAGTTTCGCCTTGGAGCCATTGACGGGAAGTTCGTGATATTGGAGCGGCACAGGCACCGCTACGAGGTGAATCCGGCCTTCGTAGAGGCTCTGGAGAAAAAGGGCCTCGTGTTCCCGGGATTCCACGTCCGCGAGGACGGCACCAGGCTCATGGAATTCATCGAGCTGCCCAGGCACAAGTACTTCGTCGCCACGCAGGCGCATCCCGAGTTCAAGTCGAGCCTCGAGGATCCCTCGCCGCTCTTCCTGAAGTTCATAGAGGCCTGCAGGTAAGTTATACTTTTCCTGTGTTGATATTATCTTGTCGACATTGAAAACTGCTGTCTTTAGACAGCAGATGCAGCAAAAAGCAAAGCTTTTTGCGCACGCAAAGAGTCTTCGGCTCTTTGCTGTGAAACACAATGTCGGCGGGATCACATCTTCCAACAAACCAGCACCTTGAGGTGCTGGTATTAAGGAAGATATGATACCACTATTGATTTTCCACATCCGTTGCTGACCAAAAATTTAAATAGTTTTAAATAATCAGATTCTTGTGACAATTATGGCTTTAGGAATCAATTACAGCGCTCCCCATTTCAGGGAAATAGAATTCAACATGAAAGATATTGGAGCAAGCGCATCGCGTAGAGATGTGGTTGCTGTTCCTCAAAAACATCAAGTTCTCGAACAATTAACATTTCAGCAAATTACAAAGAAATATCCTGATTCTTGACAAACTATTTCTGGCGCTGCCCCGAGCGATACCGATAAAATGTATATAATTTGAATGAATTAGCATTCATCTCTTTCTGAAGTTTATTGGACCAAACGAAGTTTAATGCTGCGACCTAAAGCTGGCAGACACTCATCAGGTAAATTGAAGGCTCTTATTGCCCCAGATGATTATAGCAACGAGTTGGACTATGTCTAGTGGACAGAATAAAAGAAATATTGAAAAATAGAATTTACTTATTCTCAGAATCTCATCCTGTTCGAGTTGAATTCCTTGCCGCAGAAGCCGCAGAAAATC
>CAYJRV010000080.1:0-3495 GCA_964372695.1 uncultured archaeon
CATACATGATTACCGCCTCCAGTATAATTATGGAGGGGTTTTCATGTTATCATAATACAATCTAATTCTGGATAAATTATCTTGTGCCGCAGGAGGGCCGTGGGCAAGCGCTGCTTCGTAGTACTCTGGCAGCATCGTTTTTCTGCTCAGGGATTTTCCATCACGTAGTTTATGGAAATCCGGCTGCAGTGCCGCATAGCACTCACGGACAGCTTTCTGTATGGCTGTGTCCCCGATATCCCAGTTAAAAAGCCCGAAAACAATCTCCTGTGGAAAATCAAGAAGTTTAAGGTGGCCGCCAATTAGGCGCGCATCACGGCTTGCTAGTACACTTTCCGCACTATAAGAATTGGCAATATAATATCCCATAAAACCTTTTGGATCGAAGAGAAGCGCATCAATTTTTGGATCATATTCTAGTACAGCTCCTGCTTCCAGCATGTTTGCATCATCACATGCAAACCTAAGTCTGTCCGAGAAATATTCCATGTCTGCGCTGTTTGCGTGTGTGAGTGCTAGTGTATACCTTCTGTCTATGGTGGCATTTGACGGGGGATCGCCTTCTACAACCACACTGCCATTAGACGTGCAAATCCTGCCGATTTCGCCTACGATAACATGCGGCTTTTCTTCTCTTGTCAGGTAGCTGGAAACATGCTGGTAAGCCTCTTCTAAAACGCCTCTGAAGGCTTCAGGCCCTTCATACGATACAGGCGAGTCTGCGTGGTTCACAGAAACATGAGAACCCCAGCTTCTTAAAATTAACCTTTACACATCTGTATCCCCTTAAAAACTTTCTTCCTGTATGCTATGCATGGCCCAGGGCAAGGTAGAGGAAATCTGGACGGAGAAGTACAGGCCGCAGCGCCTTGCGGATATTGTCGGGCAGAAGCACGTTGTCGAGAGGCTGCAGCATTTCGTGAAAAACAGGTCGCTGCCGCACATGCTTTTCGCCGGGCCTGCGGGCATAGGCAAGACCACCGCAGCGCTGGCCCTGGCGAACGAGCTCTACGGCGAGCAGCGGCACGGGAATTTTTTGGAGCTCAATGCGAGCGATGAGCGCGGCATTGACACGGTACGCGTCAAGGTGAAGGAATTTGCACGCACTATTCCCATGAACGGCCTCTTCAAGATAGTCTACCTGGACGAGGCCGACTCGCTCACCAAGGACGCCCAGCACGCCCTGCGCAGGACAATGGAGAACTACGCGCACATATGCCGCTTCATCCTCAGCTGCAACTACTCCGGCAAGATAATAGCGCCCATACAGAGCCGCTGCGCGGTGTTCCGCTTCTCGTCGCTCTCGGAAAAGGATGTCGCTGACTGCCTTGTGTCCGTTGCGAAAAAAGAGAAGCTTTCTGCTGACGAAAAGGCTTTGGCTGCCATAATACATACCTCAGGCGGCGACCTGAGGAAAGCGATAAACATACTGCAGATGGCATCCTCGTCAAAGAAGATCACGGAAGACGTAATTTACGATGTCACCAGCCGCGCCGACCCGGAAGAAGTCAGGAAGATGATGGAGTCCGCTCTGCAGGCAAACTTCATGCTGTCAAGGCAGATGCTTTCCGATTTGATGTACAAGAAGGGCCTTTCTGGCGAGGACATCGTCAAGGAGATGCACGGCCAGGTCATGGTACTCAAGGCCGCGGACACGCGCAAGCTGGAGATCATAGAGCGCATCGGCGAGTACGAGTTCAGGCTCACGGAGGGCAGCAACCCCCAGATACAGCTGGAAGCTTTGCTCGCGCAGATAGCGCTCATCGGAAAGAAATGACGGGCGACGGATTTTCATCCCTGTGAAAAGTCTTTCTTGGTCTTTCTTAAACATTTAGTGGCTATTAAATGGAATGACACCAAGACATAAAACAATCGGCGTATTGGGCGGCATGGGTCCGGAAGCAACTACGAATCTGTACTCTAAAATTATCAGGTATGCGCAAAACAAATACCATGCCGTCCAGGATTTCGATTATCCGCCGGTCATAATCTATAGCCTGCCACTGGTCGGTTTCGACGAAACGGGAATTGTTGACGGCCAATTGGTCAAAAAACAGCTGGTTCAAGGCGTCAAGAAACTGGAGTCAGTGGGTTGCGACCTGATCATAATTGCGTGCAATAGCGTTCATGTATACTACGAGGAAATGCAGGATGCCGTAAAGGTTCCTATTTTCAATATCGTGGACGAAACGAAAAAAAGGGTCCTGGAATCCGGCTATAAGAAAGTCGGGCTGTTTGCTTCAGAAAGCACGAACAGGCTAAAATTATATCAGAAGAGGTTTGCTGATTCCGGTATAGATGTTATTTCACCGGACAGCCGCCAGCAAAAAACCCTTAACATGGTCATAGGGCATGTTATGGGCGGCAATCAAAAAACAGAAGATGTCATTGCCCTGAAGGATATTGCAAGGGATTACGTTAAAAACGGGGCTGAAGCAATTGTTATGGGATGCACTGAGATACCTTTGGCAATAAACCAGACGCATACAGATGTCAAATTATTCGACACAGTTGAGATCATCGTCCAATGCGCAGTTGATTTTTCATTGAAATGAAAGCGCGCGAAAGAAACAATTAAACGGCGCGGTTTCATGATGAACCAGGTAACAATGATTGTGCCCGTTTTTTCTTTATGAGTATTCTGATTTCTGTCCAGCCATTTTCCCTGCCAGGCATCGGGCCTGATCTTATGGCATCTGCATAGTGCGTCGCAAAATGGCAGCCTAAGCCGGCATGGGACCCTTCTTCGCTGTGGCCTTCCTCTGCCTGTTTATTTTGTATGCTTTCAAGAACCTCAATGGCCGTGCTGTCCCTTATTCCGTCTGCAATTGCCCTGCCATGGGCAGCCGGGTCGAAATCGTATTTTTGCGGCACCCAGAGGTATATGATGGTTCTGTTGCCGTCTCCATGAAGCTCCGCTATTATCGTCTTGCCTCTGCACCGCTTTATGTAATTGCCTCCCAGTTCGCTTATGACAAGTTTCGCCCTGTATGCGGGGTTTTCAGCATCGTCGGTGCTGTCGTCCGGATAGCCCAGTTGCCGCATGAATCCCGATATTTCTTCATGCATGTACTCTATGGCGTCGAAGTCCGCCTGGAATGACATCGTGAGATTTTTCATTAAAAGAGTTTTGTCATCAAGTTTATAAAACAACAAATGCTGCCGTCTGAAAGCTATTAAATGCTTGCCGCCAATTTAGGAAAAGCAAGCCGAAGTAGCTCAGGGGTTCTGCGCAAGCAGCCTCAAAGAGCGCCACGCTCATAGAGCCTTTTCTTGGGAAGAAAACCCTCGGGAAAAGAACTCGGAATGAGCTTTGATTGCGAAAGCAAGATGACAAAAAGTAATGTCATTTCCGAAGGAAATCCCATAGGAAATGAGAATAGAAGGAGAGAACCTTAGGGTATCCTCCTCTTGGGAAACGTGGAGGTCGTGGGTTCGAAACCCATCTTCGGCACTTCCCTTTGGTTAACATTCGGAAAGACTTAAATAGTCACC
>CAYJRV010000081.1:0-3479 GCA_964372695.1 uncultured archaeon
CTTAAGAAGCAAAATGCCTTTAAATCCCTTTCTTATTGTGGAAATATTATGCTGCTTGAGATATTCGAGGCCGACGGCTACACGCTTCCGACTGACATAGACGTGCTGCTGATAAATCTCAAGAAAAAATACGCTTCCGACATTGGAATAAGGAAGATCAGCATTTCCAATAAGGAGGAGATCAGGAAACACAAGGACGTCGTCCAGGCCCTTGCAAAGGAGGGCCTTGACGTCCTGCCGCTCATCAAGATGGACGGCAAGCTTGTCGAGCACTCGAAGCTCCAGGCGCTGCTGTACAAGAGGCTGGGCTAGCTGCCAACAGTTAACTATTTATACCACTAAGGAGTAATTAATAACTATGGCGACTAAAGACTGGCGCTATATAGTGCAATTCGACGATAAAACGCTTAAATTAAAGGGGACAACGGCAGAGGAAGCCCTGAGAAAATACGCCGAATCCGGGAATGAAAGTTATGCTGCCCTGCTTGCGCGCCTTCACACAGCAGGCACGGTCTATGAAAAGCCTCCCCACTGCGGGACGCAGCATCAGGTGGACACGATGCAGCTCGTTGCCAGGCACCTTGCAAGAGATGCCGTGGCATCGGCACGGGAATCCGGCAGCTTAACTTCTTTAGGTGAGCAGTACAGAGTTAATCCAGAGCTGCTGGGGGACACCAGCTTAACCGTAGCCGCAGTGACCGAGAGCCTGCTGAGGCTGACAGAAGAACAGCTGCTCGCCATGCTGACGCAGGGCCAGATGCCTCTCATATTTCCAGGAAGCACAACTGTACGGACTGCCTATTAATATTTTCGGCGCTCTTTCTATAGCATGCCAGACCAGAAGCAGTTCAAGCGGGCACCTGCCGTCTACAGAAGAATTTCAAAGATAGAGCCTTCCATGGACATTCGGGTGCGCCTCCTAGGACGTGTTATAGGCGCGCATGACGGGATGATAGTTGTTGACGACGGTGCAGGGCGCGCCGAGATAGTGACAGAGGGGTTCGAGGGCGCCGAAAACGACATCGTGCGCGTCTTCGCGCGCGTTCTTCCTCTCGAGTCTGGTTATGAATTGCGCGCGGAACTCATCCAGAAGATGGACAGGCTGGATGCTGATCTATATTATAGGCTTTTCAGCCAGAAGTAACGCTCA
Source organism: uncultured archaeon (assembly GCA_964372695.1). GTDB lineage: Archaea > Aenigmatarchaeota > Aenigmatarchaeia > GW2011-AR5 > GW2011-AR5 > JACQNX01. The sequence continues at coordinate 1,151 of CAYJRV010000081.1, forward strand.
ATTACACTTGCCAAATTCCAGCCGTGATGATTCTGGCTGCAGAGCTTAAAAGATATTTTTATCTTGTCGACATTGAAAACTGCTGTCTTCTCGCAAAAGACATCGAAGAAGTCTTTTGGAGACTCAAGTTAAGCTCCGCTTAACTTCGAGTCAGGCAGCAGATGCAGCAAGAAGTTTTGCTTCTTGCGCACGCAAAGAGTCTCCGGCTCTTTGCTGTGAAACACAATGTCCGCGGGATCACATCTTCCAACACAGCAAAGATTTCTGAGGTCTTTGCGTGCGCAAAGAGTTCCACTCTTTGCTGCAAACCAGCACCTTCAGGTGCTGGTATTAAGGAAGATATGATAAAGACTAACTGCATCCTAATAGTGCTAAATATGTCTATGAACCGCTATTTGGGAACGGCGCTGCTGAGCCTCGCTTTGCTTAATGGGTGCGGCAAAGCACCTGAAAAATTGCAGGCCGACCAAAAAGAAAAGGAAATTGCACAAATTGCACAGTTTATCTCTCAGCATGGGTATGGAATAATGCCACAAACTAGGACAGACGAAATGGTTATAGGACTATACAACATCCCTGAAGTTTCCATAATCTCCATGGAAGGTGACACTTTGAGCGACCTGGCAACTGTACTATATAGAGACAGCTCTGAGTGGGAAATTTTCAAGATAAAGAACCCCAGCCTAAAGAAATTTGACGCCGATGACCCGCTTCCTTCTGGACTGAATATTATTACCAACATGCTCAGTTATCAGTTACAAACTTACAGAAGAGACTTTCCCGATAGAAGCGTATTCTTGAAACAGTAAGCGAAAATTATGTGAAACTATTGTATCCCGCACAAATATTTTTGATCTCTTCTCAAGGATAAAAAGATTCCAGTGCTATACTTATTTTAGTTTAGAAGAAATGGTGTTGCAATGTTCAGGGCCAAGCTCGATGATGTGACTCTCCTCAGGGACAGCATAGCGACCATAGCAGAGATGATAGATGAGACCGAGCTTTCCATAAGGCGGGACGGCATCGAGATGGTGTCTGCGGACCGCGCTGTGGTGGTCGTCGTCGATTTCGCGCTTTCAAAGGACGTGTTCTCAGAGTACCGCTATGAGAACGACGCGAAGATAGGCCTGAACCTGCTCAACCTCCTGCAGATACTGAGGCGCGCGGCGCCGAACGATGTGCTCGAGATAGGACTTGACGGAAATAAGCTGGAGCTTGTGCTGAAGGGCGACTCCACAAGGAAGTTCGTGCTCCCTCTCAGGGACATATCTAAGAGCGACACGCCCGACCTGAAAAAGCTGGAGGAAGGCTTCTCCTCCTCGTTCCAGATAAATTCCGAGATACTCAGCAGCGGCATAGACGACGCCGAGCTCGTGGCAGACAGCGTCGTTTTCACCGTGCGCAAGGATAATTTTACCATGAAGGCGGAGAGCGACTCGACGTCGAGCCAGCTGGACCTGCCCTCAGGCACCGATGCGCTGAGGATAATAGACATGGGCGAGCCCGTGCGCGCAAGGTACAGCCTGGACTACCTAAAGAAGATAATAAAGGCAAAGAAGCTCGCCGCCGAGGCGACAATAAAGCTTTCTACAGACTACCCGATGAAGATGCAGTTCGAGATCCCGAACAAGGTGCGCCTGGGCTTCGTCCTTGCGCCCAGAGTGGAAGAATAGGCATGAGACTGCGCGAAAGCATAAAAAACTGAATTACGTAACAGGCGGAAAACTTGACGAACTAGAAAGGATCGTTTGCGGTCAGCCGGAAGGAAGCATTTTGTTCACAACAGTCTCGATAACAGATGCGGCAAGTTCTAGAACATATTTGAGGGTTTTGGCGGGAAATTGAAATTGCTAATACTGTCACTCAGCCAATTGAAGGTTTTTCATTAGATCGTAGAAATCGCTTTGCTTTTCATCCAGTAACAAAGCCTCCCAATACTGCTTTGGCGCTCCGTCTGTTCTTCCGGTGGCCGCTTTGTAATTTGTCTTTACATGCAGGCTTAAACCTTCTAGTGTCGCGATAGACGAGACCTGCCCGCGGTAGGCGCGGCTCAGCTTTACATTACTTGAAATAGCTCTTTCTGCAAGAATTCCTCGAATTCTCTGGTCGCTGTCTTGTTCTGCTTCTAATTCTTTTCCGAAATCGTTTCTGGAGTTTGCTGGTTCTGTCAGGAATAAGATATGCGTGCCATGCGCTGTTCCCTGGCCAGAAGGATTAAAACTGGAGGCCCGTGGGAAAGCTCCAGAAGTGTTTTCTATCCTATAGACCCTTGCTTCGTATACGTGCATCTATATTTCGCCCCGTCCTAGTATTGCGCATAGATTTATAA
>CAYJRV010000082.1:0-3121 GCA_964372695.1 uncultured archaeon
CTCTGTAAAAGAAGCTCGTAAGGAACAAGATGCCGCAGATAATCATGGAAAAAGGCGGCCGCGTGAAGATCAGGAAGGCCGGTCAGAATGAGCTACACGCGTTACTCAAGGAAAAATTCTACGAAGAGGCCGGCGAATTCTTTCTGTCGCAGGAAAAAGAGGAGTTTGCCGATATCTTGAAAGTGTTTCATGAAATAGCGAGGTCCCGCGGCTGGGGCATGAATGAGATAGACGATATCAGGAAGCGCAAGGCTGAGAAGCGCGGCGATTTCTCCGGTGGGATAATACTGGAGTCAGTCGAGGACTGACCTGACTAAAGCTTTGCAAGGAAACGCATGGCGGAAGAAAACAGCCAACTGGCTCTCTACTTTTTTGTTGAAACCCGCTGACATAGCCTTGGTCTTCGGCTGTTTACGTTTTTGACCCGGCTATTATCGCCCTCTTCCTGCGCTTGAGGTCCTTTCGCGACTTCTTCACAGACTCGATGAGCTTCTTCTGCAGCGACTCGCCCATGGCTTTCTCCCTGCGCTCGAAGTACGTTGTTGCCAGCAAAGACAGGGCGAATAGCACCACGCCTACGCCGATGAATGCGAAGAACACGGTGAATATCTTTGCTGCATCAGTTGTTGGATACAGGTCGCCGTAGCCTATCGTAGTCATCGTGATGCCAGTGAAGTAGAAGGAGTCCACATAGCTCCATTTTTCCAGGTTGTGGTAGGCCAGCGTTCCCGCAGCCATGACAACTATCAGGGTTGTCATTACGATTTCCAGTGTCATCGTGGTTCGCATAATTATCTCTGTAGTATTGTTGGTTGCTCTTTTTATACTTCTCCCTGGAATTTTTCTTACGCACCCGTGGTCTAGTGGTAATAATTTCACGAGATGACATGAGCTTCCCATGTTTCAGGAAAAAGCTTATAATCCGGGTTCGATTCCCGGCGGGTGCATTGTGACTGGAAGATATATGAACTTCTCCCTGGATTTAAGAATATTTGCCATTAAGAAGGTCTTATGGTACTGACAGCTTCTACAATGCTTCCGCTGGGAACAAAAGCCCCGGGATTTAGCCTGCCTGATGTAGTGTCAGGCAAAACAGTTTCCCTTGAGACATTCGCAGGCAAAAAAGCCCTGATGGTTATGTTCATCTGCCGCCACTGCCCGTTCGTCCAGCACGTCAAGCAGGAGCTTGCCCGCATCGGGAAAGATTATACAAATAAAGATGTAGGGATAATCGCTATAAGCTCTAACGACGCCGACGCTTATCCGGAAGACAGCCCTGAGAGCCTGAAGGAGATGGCAGCAGAGCTCGGGTTCAGTTTTCCTTTCTGCTACGACAAGAGCCAGGAAATGGCAAAGACCTACACAGCAGCCTGCACTCCTGACTTCTTCCTGTTCGACGCCGGGCGCAGGCTGGTTTATCGCGGCCAGCTTGACGACAGTAGGCCAGGAAACAGAGAGCCTGTCACAGGCAGGGACATCAGGGCAGCGATTGAAAGCGTGCTTGCCGGGGAGCCGGTAACCGCGGGTCAGAAGCCCAGCATAGGCTGCAACATTAAGTGGAAGCCTGGAAATCAGCCCGCTTATTTCATGAAGTAGAGAGACTTTCAGAAATTGGTAAAAACACAGCCATCTTTATATGTTGCAACTGCTATAATTCTATCTGATAAACATGGCATTCGGAATGATGGATTACTGGGGAATGATGGGCTGGGGCATGCCTTTCTTCTGGCTCTACGGCATTGTCTGGCTCCTCGCTTTCATCTGGGTTCTTGTCAACTCGGTGGGAAGAAAGGACCTGAAAGACAGCCAGAAGATAGCGTGGATTCTGGTGGCTCTTATCTCGGGCCTGCTGGGCGCTCTGATCTATTATGCGGCATCGGGCCGCGGAAAGAAAAAGAGAAGGTAGGCAAATTTTTAAAAGCCTCGGGGAGCAACCATCCTTCATGGGCATCAGTAAAGTCAAGACTATATACGATCCTGCCCTGTTCCAGGGAACGGCAAAATATTATGCCAGGTACCGGCAGCAGTACCCCCGGGAGCTGTTTCTGCTGCTGAAAAGGAAATTACATCTTGATGGCAGAGGAAGGCTTCTCGACCTCGGCTGCGGCACAGGAGAGTTGGCTATTCCGCTCCTGCGATATTTTGAGGAAGTCATTGCCGTTGATCCTGACAAGTCGATGCTGGCACAGGCAAGGCGCAAAGCCCGTGAAAATAATGCTGCCAATATAAAATGGATTCTGGATACTGCTGAAAATATTGATAAAAGTATGGGAAAGTTCAGGCTGATAACAATTGGAAGGGCTTTTCATTGGATGAACAAGGAACTGGTACTGAAGAATACGGCCGGCATGCTGGAAGATGGCGGCGGCATTGCCATAATTACCTCGCCAAGCGAATGGAGCAGCTCGGAGGCATGGAAAAGGGATTTGATAAAAGTTGTTAAATGCCATCTAGGGCCTAAGAGGCTTGCGGGAACAGGAACTTACAAAAGCAGGAAAAAATCTTTCGAATCCGCGCTCTCCGGGCATTTCAGGAAAATACAGCGCTATAGGATAGAGCAGGAAAATAAATTCAAAGTAGACGAGATTATAGGCCGCCTGTACTCAACCTCTTTCGCGTCGCCCAGGCTTTTTGGCAAAAGCAGGAAAAAATTTGAAACCGATGTAAGAAAAAGCCTGCTGCGCAGGAGCCCGGAAGGCGTCCTCAGAGAAAGGACAAAATTTTACGTGTTTTTTGCAAGAAAAGAGTCTAGTGCAGCGGAGTGAACAGCCTGAGGTTCGGGGATATCTTGTTCAGTTTCTCGCCTTTGTCAGGCCCTATAGCCAGCACCTCGTAGCGCGGGTCGCCTTCGGTGCTCTTCTGCAGGAACGTCTTCAGGCCGAATTTCTCCGCGTTCTCTTTGAGCTGCTGTATAGTGAGACTGTCTACAACGCTCACCACGACGATTTCGATATCGTCCCATTTTTTTGCCAGCAGTCCGGACTGTTTTTCCTTTGTGCCTATTGCTGCAAGGCAGCATTGCTGTATTTCGAGAGAGATATTTACGTCAGGATTGTTTATTGTTACTATCACCAGCTTCTTCCTTTCCATTAAATTATTGGTGATAAAAATTTCTTAAATG
>CAYJRV010000083.1:0-3100 GCA_964372695.1 uncultured archaeon
TATATTGTCGTCTAAAGGAAACATTATATAGCCGGACTGCAAGATAGAATAATAGGAAAAAGAGGTGCGAAAAATGCCAGCTCCATATACGCGGGGGTACCACCACACGAAATCGAAGGGACACGAGTCCAAGGTCGTGTGCGGCTACTGCGGCCGGCAGGTGCCACGCTGGAAAACAATAGCTTCCTACAAGGGCTTCGGCATCACGGATCCCGTGCTCAGGAAACAGATAGACCGCAGGTTCATCAGCACATTCCAGAGAAAGACCTATGCATGCCCTGCATGCGCGCGGTTCAGGGGAATAGTAAAGCCGCGGCCGAGGCAGTCAAGGTAAAAAGCGCCAGCGGATGCATTCGTAATCTCAGCAAATGCGGTGACGGCAGCATGATGGACAAAATAAAAAACCTGAGAGGCTCCATGAGAAGAAAAAACAGGGAAGACCTGCAAACGCCTTCCACGAGGGCGGCCCAGATGCTAGCAGTCATGAAAAGGCAGCAGAAGGAGCCCGTAAAATTCGTGATATATCCCGTGCGCTCCATGACAACAATACCGAGGCCGACAAAGTCGACAGCCACTATAATATACCCGCTGATAAGGCCTTACGCATACGCCAACATAAAATTCGACAAAAAAGAAAACCTGATGGTCTACAGTTTGATAGAGCCGAAGCTCAACGAGTTCGAGCAGCGCACCCTCGAGAAAATCAGGGAAGGGCTCGTGCAGATTATTGACATCAGCTTCGAGGACATCAAGGAACAGAGCGTGATGACCTACCTGGAAGAGAGCGTGGACAGGCTCATCAAGGAGTACGGGTTTGCCCTGAGCAGGAAAGAATACGTAAAAATAATGTACTACGTCTACAGGGACTTTGTCGGCCTGAACAAGATAGAGCCGTTCATGCACGACCCGTACATAGAGGACGTGGGCGTCGACGGCGTGGGCATACCGGCCTACGTCGTGCACCAGAAATTCGGCTCCATGAGAACCAGCGTCGTTTACCACAGCATCGAGGAGCTGAGGGAGTTTGTCACGAAGCTTGCTGAGAGATGCGACCGCTACATAAGCTACGCGGAGCCGCTGCTGGACGGAACGCTGAGGGACGGCACAAGGGTGCAGGCATCGCTCGCAAGCGATGTGACAACAAAGGGCCCCACGTTCTCACTCAGAAAATTCCGCGAGGTGCCGATGACGCCCATCGACGTGGTGAAGCTGAACACCGCGAGCCCCGAGATGCTCGCATACATCTGGTTCATCATAGATAACGGCTCCAACATACTGCTCGCAGGCGGCGTGGCAACCGGCAAAACATCGCTGCTGAATGCAATATCCATGTTCATACCCGGCGACTCGAAGATAGTGTCAATAGAAGACACTAGGGAGCTGAACCTTCCGCACGAGAACTGGATTCCCGGCGTTTCCAGGGTTGGCTTCGGCGGAACGGGCGTCGGCGAGGTCAGCATGTTCGAGCTCCTGCGCGAGAGCTTCAGGCAGAACCCGGACTATCTCATAGTCGGGGAGATACGAGGCAAGGAGGCCTACGTGATGTTCCAGGGCATGGCGTCGATCCCCGGAAGCGAAAAGGTCGCGGTGCTCAACGACGATCACCTGAAGTTTATTCCAATATCAGAGCTTGCAAACAGGGAATACAAGACGTTTGCAGTTGACACGGAAACAGGAAAGATAGACATAGCCAGAGTCAAGGCGCGCGTAATGCACAGGCCGCAGAAAGAGCTGCTGAAAATAACGACAGGCACAGGCAGGCAAATAACAGTGACACCTTACCACTCGCTTTTCACGTTCGACCGTGGAATACAGGCGGCCGAGGCGGGGAAGCTCAAGAAAGGCAGCAGCATCGTCATTCCAGGCCGACTGCCTTCGGGCTTTGCGGACGCGGATTATCTGGACTTAACAGAGCTTGACGGCGCAAGAATTTTTGCCCCTGACTATTTCAAAAAGGCAGTTGAAAAGCTAGGGTTTGACAAAGCATCCAAGACGTGCAACACCGCATCCATATCAGACTACTATGCAAACTTCAAGCGGGCAAGACCGGCTTCCATGAAGGCAGAAAAATTCTTTGCTCTCATGGATGCGGCGGGAATCGCCCCCGATAAATCAGAGCTCGAAGTCAAATTCCTGAGGAAAAGCAGGCCACGACAGGCTATCCTGAAAATCACACCCGAACTTCTCCGTTTCATAGGCTACTATATTTCAGAAGGAAACCTCAACAAGTCGGGGAAAAACAGCCGCATCGCTCTGTACAATAAAAATGAAGAAATCCTGAGCGATATGAGGCGCTGCATAGCGGCGCTCGGCGGAAAGCTGCGCGAAAGGATAACTGACAGGGACTTCGGAAGCGCCACAGAGCTCGCGTTCTCTGACAAGGTGATATTCGAGCTGCTCCTGCAGAAATGCGGGCGCACGCAAAACAAAAAGATACCGGACTTCATGTTTGGCCTGTCCAAAGAGAAGACAGGGGAATTCCTGTCGGCAATGTTCGCGGGAGACGGCTATTACTCGCGGCACTGCTTCGGCTACTGCACGTCGTCCAGGGAGCTGGCCGACCAGATTGCCCACCTTCTGCTTACATACGGGATAGTTGCGCGGATAAACGAAAAGAAAGGAAGAAGCCGCGCAGAAAAAGAGTATGATGTCAAATTCTACCGCCGGGAAGAAAGAGAGGAATTTCTGCGCTACGCCAGGCCGATAGGCAAAAAGGCAGAAATCAAAGACACGAAAAAAATCGGCAAAAAAGACAGGCTTGGAGACATTTTCCTGGATACCATAAAATCCATCGAAAAAATAACCCTTGAAAAAGAGGAGCCTGTGTATGACCTTGTAGTGCCGGGAGTGCAGAACTTTCTGGGCGGCTTCGGCGGCATAGCGCTCCATAACTCGGGCCACCCCTCGATTTCTACAATACATGCGGGCAGCGTGGACGACCTGATCAAAAGGCTGCAGACGAGGCCCATCAACCTGTCGGCGGGGCTGATAGAGAGCCTGGACGCCGTCATAGTCATGGTCCACGCAAGGGAGAAGGGAAAATCGGCGCGCCGCATCAAGGAGATAATAGAGATAGAGAGCATAGACGCGCAGAGCAGCA
>CAYJRV010000084.1:0-3007 GCA_964372695.1 uncultured archaeon
TTTGCGGAGTCCATTTCGATGGCTGCCGTGGCCTACACTTCGATGAAGGCGCAGAGGTCTCACTACGAGAAAGAGGTCCAGAGGGAAAAGTGGGAAATAGACAACATGCCAGAAGAGGAAAGGAATGAAGTCAGAGACATCTATTACAGGAAGGGCTTCCGCGGGTCCCTGCTGTCGCAGATCGTGAGGAAGATCACCTCGAAAAAGAAGCTCTGGCTCGACATAATGATGAAAGAGGAGCTGAACATGACAGATGACATGGAGTCGCCCTCGAAGAGCGCCGCCATAGTTGGCTTTTCCGCTCTTGTTGGCTCGTTTATACCATTGATGCCGTTCCTTGTGCTGCCGGTCCAGCAGGCGATGATCAGCAGCCTTGTGATATCTGTTGCTGTGCTTTTTATCACAGGCATCATCAAGGCGAAGATAACAGTCGGCAGCTGGCTGCGCTCCGGCATAGAAATGGCGGCGATAGGTATGGGCGCGGCGATAGTAGGGTACCTCATAGGGGCGGGATTCGGGGCGCTGCTGGCATAAGATATTATTGAATATGCCAGAAACTAAAATGCCTGGCCATAAACAGCTCCAATGCTCTTAGCGATATTTTCAACAGTTTCCTTCGCTTTCTCCACATCTTCCCATCTGATGTGGGTGAAGTACTTTGTCCAATCTTTAGCCAGCTCGGTGATACCCAGAAGGTCCCTGTTGCCATATTTTAGTATGAGATACTCCCTCACATCGGCATTCAGCTCTATACCAGCTTCGCCTAACAAGCAGTCTATTCCGCCAGCAAACTCGAAAACAGGGATTTCTCGTGAAAGCAGAATATCCCAAGACGGCGAATTTGGCAAAGGTACCAGTTCCGACGCTTCCAATGTCGCAATTGAATTTCCGTAATCTTTTGCCATCTGTTCGATAAATGTGAGAGTACTCTCCAGAGATTCATATGTTTCTCCAAGAGAACCAAAAGGAAAAGAGGCGTGTACCGTGATTCCAGCCTCTGCAAGCCTTTTTACTGCCTCATAATTTATCTGGGAGGGCGAAAGCAGGGCATTCATGCTTTTGTTCCCCTTTCTCAGGAACCTGAGCATATTATCATCACCCGAATCCAGACCTAGATTTACTCTTGTTACATTCAACTTCCTTAACCAATTTATAGAAGCGTCCACGTTTGCAATGTCATTGGCTCGCGCATACACCTCCAGTTCGATGTCCCTTTCTTTTGGATCAAAAGGCATTGTTTCAATGAGGTCCCTTATATATTTCTGAAAAGTGAGAAAGCTGTCACATGCTTCGAAGAAAAAATTGATCCCGTAATTTTTATTATAATATTTGACCGTTTGCCAAAAAAATTCCGGGCTGCCCGCATTCAAGCTGAGGTCATAGATGCTGCAATAGGTGCACCGCAGTTCCCCGTTTCCGCAGCCCCTAACGTTATTAACAACTACAGGCGTTCTTTCGCTTAAGTGGAAACGTCCATACCTCATGTTATAATTTCTCTTTATTATTTTCATGTCATCTTCTATAAAACCTAGGTCCGGGATATCTTCCGGCATTTGGTAAACATCTGAAAGTTTGCTCTTTGGAAACTGTGCACTTTGAATTTTTCCAGCATTTCTGAAATAAACAGCTTCTTCTCCATAACCCGGCACTTTAATTCCAGGACTAAGGCCGAATTCTTTCTCAACGATATGCACAATTGGAATTTCGCCAATTTCTGCCCGGACCACATAGTCCACATAAGGCCTATTGGCGAGAATCATTTCCGGAAAAAAACTGGCATGGTCATTTCCCAGAACTGTCTTGGAACCATGATTTCGTTTCGCATATTCTGCCAGTTCCAGACCTTCGGTATATGTTGGCGTGAGCACACTTATTCCGACCAGTGACGGCCTGTAGGAATCCATTTCTTCCCGTATTTCCTGAGCCGTTCTTATGCCGCCATCCATTACCCTGAGCTCAATCCGTGGATAAGCATTTCTGATCCGTGTTGCCAGACTTACGGTTCCCACTGCAGAAAATGCTGCATAGTTTCCTGCGTTTCGTACTTCCGATGATGGTGCATTGACGAGCATTATGCGACTATTTGTCATAACCATTATAATCACTAATTAGTAGTATACATATTTTAGAATATGGAGATTATACCTGCATATGCAGGTTAAATTTAAATATTTAAATACTGCACTGCAAGATATACTTATGTGGATCGCAAACTTCAGAATTTTTCACAAGAACTGCCTCCTTGCACCAAGGTGCGTCAAATTTAAAGTAAAGGATTTTGTTTATCTGATCAACTCATGGAAAGAAAAGAACAGCTTTTATTACACAGAACTTCACATTCTGCAGGGCAAAATGGAAGACAAAAAAAATTTCGTTAGGGATCTGAAACGGGAAACTACTATCAAGAAAATAGAGCAGAAGGGCGCATACATATTTACACTGAACAAGGAGCCTCTGGAAAAGGAATATTATTTACCCGCCTTCAATCCAAAGATCATTCAAGTAAGGCCCGTAGTCGAAAGACTGGACGGCTACGAAGACTGGGTTCTTGCATCATGGGAAAAGGATGTGCTGCTTGAAATAACCAAAATTCCGGTATTTGAAGTTGAGATCAAATCAATAAGAAAAATAAAAATAGCCGAAATTTTTATGCCTCATATCTATCCTAAATTGTCGCCGAAACAGAGGTCCGCCCTTCGATTAGCCGTGGATCACGGTTATTATGAATATCCAAGAAATATAGAACTTGAGAAACTTGCCAGAATGGAGCATGTCAGAAGGCAGACATTTCAGGAGCACCTTAGGAGGGCTGAACGAAAGCTCATACCGTTCTTGGCAGAGAACATAGGGCTGGACTAACTCAAATTTATTGGAGATGTGTTCGGTGTTTTGCTGGCATAAGTGTGTCAGTTCTTTTCGTCCGAAAAATTGATGTGCCAGTGCGTGCCGTCACAGAAAGGCTTGTTTTTTGAACCGCCGCAGCGGCACAGGGTGTACAGTTCTTTTG
>CAYJRV010000085.1:0-1381 GCA_964372695.1 uncultured archaeon
ACTTCAAATTGCCAAGCGCCTTGAACATATGCAAGCGCCTTGTGGAGCGCCTAAAGACAATGGCACGCTCAGGCCAAAAGACTGCCCGCGCTGCGGAAAGGTAAATCCTGCTACTTTCAAGGTTTGCCAGAAGTGCTGGATGCCTCTTGATTTGAAAACAGTCGTGGAAATCGAGGAGAAAAGAAGGCTGACAGACAGCGTGATGGACAAGCTAATGGAAAGGCCTAGCGTCCGTGACTTCCTGGAGCGCGAGCTGGGAGAAATAATAAAGGAAGGTGGAATCACCTTCCTTGAACATGATGGTGACCTGCCATAGCCTGTCTTTTGTGGGCCTCTCCCCTTCCCTGCGGAAGGTTCTCAGGAAAGCCCTGCAACATTTGTCTGAGCGTTGAGCCGTATGACGTTCGAAGAACGTCTTTTCGTCTGCTCGCTTGCACCCGCACGTGCTGGGCCGTTTCATCCGGTTTCCCTTTTAGAGGAATGCGCGTATCATGGTTTTCAACGCGCCCCGGTGCCGTTTCTGTTCCCAGCCCCGGCCTCTCGGCCGTCTGCATCCGCATCGCGCTTTAACGCGCTTGTGGCGCGTGGGTGGACAGAGCTTCCTCAGTCCGGCCTAGTTCCGATGCCTCCCTTTTTGACTAATCTCCAAAGGAGGGTCTCAGCCTGGCCCGACCGGTGGTTGCCCGGCAGGTCACAGAATTAGCTGGTCAGCAAGGTTAATAAAGGTTTCTTATGTCGCCTTAAAAATCTGTATTCTCCGGCCGTTTTAGTAAAGTTTCTTTAGTTTTGATATTAAGGGTCGAAATCCCTGTCCAGGTCCCTGGGAAGCGGAACCTTTATCGGCTCGAACCGTCCTTCCGGCAGCTGCCTGATTGGGACTTCAATTCTTGTTCTCGGAACTATGGAGAAGTCATGGCCGTCCCAGCGCGGCAGGCCGAGCGCTATGCCGTTCCCCTGGAAGCCAGAGTCGCTGACCAGGTTCGGCCAGATGCGCCAGCTGAACAAGAATGACACAACGAGAAGCATTATCGCCAACGCGTGGATCTTTCTTCTGGCCTCTTTCCTCATACTCCTACTAAACAGGAAAATTTTAATAAAGGCGTACAACCCATTCAAAAATCAGTAAAATCAGGATATTTGCAATGCTGTTGTGCTCCGACAACGAACTGATCACGGCCCAGACACGATTTTATTTCCTCAAGCTCCTGTTCATTAAAGGTCTTATATGTCAGGATTATTTCATCGTCTTGGCCAGGGACGCCGGGAAAATTTATGAAAGAGTTTAAATGGGAAGATATTGACTGTTACTGGGCGCATAAAGACGACGTTGGTGCATATCTCAGCATAGACGTGCAGCCTGATGACGATGCAGCCTGATGAC
>CAYJRV010000085.1:1481-2955 GCA_964372695.1 uncultured archaeon
TGCAGCCTGATGACGATGCAGCCTGATGACAAATACGTATCAGAAATGGCGACAGAATTTTAGAAATCCTGAAATAAAAAGAAAAAGCAAGAAAGCCCTTAGAGCTTCCCTTTCTTGAATTCCTTTCCGCAGAAGCCGCAGAACATTATGCCGCGGGCCTTTATGATCTCACCCTTGAAGCCCTGGCCGCATGAATGCAGCTTCTTGCCGAGCCTGTTCCTTATGAATTTCACTTTTCTCTTCATGACCAACACCCGTCCTAGTCTGTTTTGACCACTAAATGATCGGAATATACGCAGCCCTATCATGCATTTGCACGAACGCAGAATTGCCACACCCCGCATCCGGCACCGCAAATGCCACTTTCATATAGCACCGTTATATTCGTCGCTTTAACCTGCCTATTTAGGTTAAACCAGTATATATACTTTTCGCCAGTTTAACCTACATGTCCCCGAGGCTATGAAATGCTGTTCATGGAAGTATACTGTTTACAGGATTTGTAATGCTTCTAGGTTGCGCATCCGCATGAGCTGGCGCACTGCTGAACGGTGGAATAGAGGTTTTTCAGGCTGCAGAGCTCCGTGAGCGTGTAGACGCGCGTTTCCCTGCCGAATTCCTGGTAGCTCGAATTGACCCTGTTTATCAAGTCGATGCTGCAGTTGTAATCCGTCCTGAATATGTAGCATGTCCTGTCCAGCACCATGTCAAGCTCGGCGCGCTTGTCCGGAATGGCCTTGCAGCTTATCTTGTAGAAGCCCAGGTCTATCTGGTCCCTGTCCCTGCAGAACACGGAGATGTTGAAGAATAGCAGGGCGGCTATAGCCGCCAGCGCAAGAAAAACCAAGAGGCACACCACAGCAAGCCTTGCTCCCATAAGTGAATCTTGTTTTCGCGGTTTTTATAAGTTTTTTTGCCTGAGGAAAAGTCCTTTTGCCAGGCGCCGGAAAAGTGAAAAGTGTCTCACAGAAGGTGCACATCTAGAGTATTTTTCTTCTGGCCATAGGGCACTCTTTCAATTGAAACCCTGTAGAGCTGGACTCCGCCTGCGGCTTGCCCCGCGTACCTTAATGCTTCCTCTCTTGTAGTGCCAAGGAGAAGCGTGGTGTCGACCAGCTGCCTGTCGCCCATATTGAAAATCCCTCTGCCTTCAGAAACAGCCGCATAGCCCGTCTTTCTTTCTCCCTGCCCGAGCGCATCAAGCTTTATCATGGCCTTTGCGATTTTCATGCAAAAGCTATGGCAGAAAATTATTAAAGGGGTAAAAAGGAAAGGCAGCTGGAAAAATTGGGTGCCAGCCGTCCCTGGATTCTGTGGCCGCGCCTTATGTCTCCATAGAAATTCGGGAAAAATTGGTCCCGGCGTCCATCCAGCTTTCGGGTCCCGGCAATCATCTCTTCCATTTCTTCTTCTGCGCGGCTATGCCTGCTTTCTTTTCCGCCTGCATTATCGCGAACACGTTGCCTTCCGTGTC
>CAYJRV010000086.1:0-2884 GCA_964372695.1 uncultured archaeon
ATTTCATAGAAATTCGGAGAAAAAATAGCTTAGCATTCAACTTTTATGGAGAGTCGTGTTTCCCGAAATATTTCAGCCTTAAATGGTTCAGCGCGTCGGTCACGTGGTAGACGTCGACAGAGGAGCCTGACCTGAACTTCTCCGGCTGCGCGCAGATCTCCACGATCTTCGCAGCTATGTGCTCCGGCTTCAGCGCCGGGCGCCTTGAAGACATGCCCATGTACATGTCCGTGTCCACGCCTCCAGGGCAGACAGCGACGACTTTTATGCCCTTGAGCTCGCCGGCCAGGGCTTCCGTGAACCCCAGCACGGCATATTTCGAGGCGCAGTAGGCCGCCAGGCCCGGGTAGCCGCTCTTGCCCGCGCCTGAAGAGATGTTTATTATGATGCTGTCCTTTTTCATCAGTGGCAATAGGTGCTTTGTCATGAGTATAAGCCCGCGCACGTTCACGTCTATGGTTTCTGCCGTGCGCTCCTCTGCTGCTTCAGCCAGCGTCTCGTAATACATGACGCCTGCGTTGTTCACGAGTATGTCAACATGGCCGAATCTCTTTTTGACCGTGGCCGCGAATTTCCTTATTTTCATCGGCTCAGAGAGGTCGCAAGGCATGGCGAAAACGTCGGCGCCCGACGATCCCAATTCCTGTTCCGCTTTCTTCAGATTGGCAACGTTCCTGCCGCATATTGCAACACGGCAGCCGCGCTCTGAAAGCGCAATGGCTGTTGCCCTTCCTATACCTCTCGAGCCGCCTGTCACGATGGCTGCCTTTCCCTTGAGATTTTGCATATTAGAATATCGGTCATCAGCCTTTATATCTTGCCGGGAAAAATAGAATTATGAAAGAGAAAGAACTCAGGCAGCTCTTGAGGCCCAGTGCGCCAAAGATTGCGCTTTTCTTGCTCCTGTTCCTGGCGTTCATCCCTTTTGCCGAATTTGACAACGGCATCCGCTGCATCACAACACCCTGCCCCTCGAGCAGCGTTGGCAGCGTGCTCGCCTACGCCATCGGCTACCGCGGCGCAATCTACCAGCTCTACTATTTCAGCATCTTTGTCGGCCTCGTGGCCAGCTACGTCATCTCCTGCATGCTATTCAGCCTGGCCGGGAACGCGAGGAAATGACAGGTTTTATACTTTTTTGTCATATTTTCAGACATGCAGTTAAAAGAGATCAGAAAAGGAATATATTCCCTGGATGGATTCAACCCTGATAACAGGAATACGAGGGTGGTTGCTGTCCACCCCTACTTTAAAATAGAAAAGCGATCTTCTGAATATCTGGGAAGATTCGATCATCTTGTCCGCACGCATATAGGCCCTATAATTACGCTGGAAGAGGCCGGCAAACTGGAATCCACTGCAGAACGCTTTGCAGCGCTCGGCAGGACTTCTGGTGCTTATTTCATTAAAACAAAAAGCGAAGATCCAGAACCCTGTGAAATAAAATGGAGGCAGGTGGTAAATTTCATAAAGCATTTTACAGACGGCCCTGTAATATTTCGGCAAATTCTATGGTTATTCAAAGAATACGAGGGACCTCGTATAGATATGGTAGGCGGCTATTTTCAGGATTACCGCGGCTGCTTGGGACATACAGCTCTTAAATTAAAGAAGAAAAGATTGCCAATTCATGTAAGAGAAGAAATAACCTTCTGAAATTCATTTCGTCTTGACTTCCTCGTTCAGCACTTCCAGCAGAGACACGATGTTCCAGATCTGCGTCCTTGAGTAAGTCGGGATGTTCGGGTCGTTCGAGACCTCGTCAAGTATTGATATCGCCGCGTTTATGCGCACGGCCCAGTCGCTCTTCTCGTTGTTGAGGTCGGCCCGCGCTTCGAGTATGAGCGTCCTTATGTTCCTCGGGACAGTCCTGTCCTCGGCAATTTCCTCAAGAAACTTGTTAATCGGTTCCAGGTCCATAGTCTTCACCTTTGTCAGCATAAATTACACCTAGGAATTATCCGCCCTGGCCCGCTCCCTCCTGCGGCATCAGCGACTGGAACTTCTCCTGCATCTCCTTTACCTTGTCCTTGATCTTCTTCTCCTGCCTGTCCAGCGCGGCGAGCTTGAGCTCGATCTCTTCCTTCTCCTCTGTCAGCTCTTTCTTGATGCCCTCTTTGCTTGTTTTAACCAGGATGGGACCGATCGACTTGAATATATCGCTCTGGCTCTTCTCGATGCCCTCCAGCGCGGCCTCGATCTCCCTGCCCTGTATGGTCATTGCCTGTCTCTGCATCATTATTGCCTGAAGCTGCTGGTTCTGCATCTGCAGCTGCATGAGAAGTTCCTCCATGTTCTGCTTTTCCGGCATATTGTCACCTATTTTTGCGGTTCAGCCGCATAATCTCTGAGCAGTTGGTAAAAATCGCTGTTTGGTACGGCCTGGGTTGCGGTTATATGTAAATAATCACCATCTCTTCTTAGTTCCCTTTCGTCAAAAGAGAAACAAGCGTTTCCTTCACGGAAGGATCTTTCTAGGGAGCCCAAGTCGGTTCCGCTGTCTGTCAGCTCTTCCACTGTAAATAACCCACCAATATAAAATCCTACTAAAGCTGCGTCATATGGCATTTTTACTTCGATCTCTTCCGGCATGCTTATCACCTTGAAACGACGCGCTTCCTGAATAGCGTCCTCGCCTTGGCCACGATCCTGTACCCGCAGAAGACGCACCTTATCTTGTCCTCCAGTTCGAATTCCTTCCTGCACTTCACGCAAACATACATCGGCATAATTTTCCCTCATTTTTCTTTTTTCTTGGGACCTTTTCCAGCATAAATAATAAAAAGGGTCATCTCCCGAACTCATAGGCCCCCGAAGCGAACTTGGAGCTGCACTTCCGGCACTTCCAGATGCCGTGCGACTGCCTCTTCACGGCCTTCCTGGA
>CAYJRV010000087.1:0-2882 GCA_964372695.1 uncultured archaeon
TAAAACCTACAAATCAGTGCGCATCGTATCAGGCCTGAGGTCGAAAACCAAGACCCTGGAACTGGAGTAAAAAGCCTTAAGAACATTTGCATCTACAGAGTTATAGCCGGCTGCCTTAGGCAGTCGCAGCAGAACAGGTCTTATGGTTTATATTTAACAGCGGTGTGGAAGATGATTTTAGGTTTTAAAATTCATGATTACACCTGATTTAGACCTTTTTCTGCTGTATCGACAAAAAAGAGGGTGATATTCATGGCCAAACTGGCCCAGAATTTTGCCAAATACATGATACATGCAAGGATGCATGCAACAGGAATTGTGGAGCGCCCCGACATCATAGGCGCAATATTCGGGCAGACGGAGGGTCTGCTGGGTGCTGACCTTGACCTGCGCGAGCTGCAGCACACGGGCAGGATAGGCCGCATAGAGGTCAACGTGAAATCCAACAAGGGCAAGGCGTTCGCAGACATCATAATCCCTTCCAGTCTCGACACCAGCGAGACTGCGCTCATTGCAGCCTCGATGGAAACCATAGAAAAAGTCGGCCCGTGCGATGCAAAGATCGATATCGTAAAGGTCGAGGACGTGCGGAGCCAGAAAAGGCGCTACGCAATCGAGCGCGCCAAGGAAATTTTGCGCTCCATGATAGACACGGGCATGTCCGACACCCAGAAGCTTTCGGAAATGATAAAGGAATCCGTGCGTTCCTGGGAAGTTTCAAACTTCAATGGTCTGAGCTGCGGTCCCGACATACAGAACTCGGAAGAGATCATCATTGTGGAGGGCCGCGCCGACGTGATAAACCTGCTTAAGAATGGTATCCGCAACGTCATAGCCATCGAAGGCAGCAAGATACCGCAGGCTGTGGTGGACCTCACGAAAGAGAAAACGACAACAGCCTTCCTGGACGGTGACCGGGGTGGCAGCCTTGACCTGAAAAAACTGCTGGCCATTGCCGACATAGATTTTGTGGCTTGGGCCGAGACCGGCAAGGAGGTTGAGGAGCTGACCAAAAAGCAGATATTCAAGGCACTGCGCGAGCGCGTCCCTGCCGACCAGGCAGTTAATAGGCCTGCCGAGCGTATGATTGAAGAAAGGCAGGAGTCACTGGACGCCGCAACAGGTGAGGCCTTTTTGAAGGTATTGGAAGATCTTGTGGGCACGCGCGCCGCATGCCTTCTCGACAGGAACATGCAGATCTTGACAAAGGTGCCGCTCTCCGAGATCGGCGACATCCTCAACGAGTTTCCTGCGGTCTTTGCCATAGTCTTTGACGGCAAGATAAACCAGTCTATAGTTGACTTGGCCGCCAGGCGGTCTGTGGAGTATGTCGTTTCCACCGGGTACCGTGAGCGTGTCAGGCATTTAGGCGTCAAGGTTCTTACCATGCAGGAACTGAAGGGCGACGGCCAGGAAGAGCTGGAGGCATAATGTGAAGCAAATAAATAATCATGATATACACTTGCTTCACTTATAGCAAACAAAGGAGTAGGATACCGTTTATTTCTTTGTATTGCTATAATGCTAGAGGTTCAGTGAAACAAGCTCCCTTTCGGCTTTTGTCAGCTCTTTGCATTTTCCCTTTTTAATTACGACGTCATCCTCTATTCTCACCCCGCCGAACCCGTTTTCGTAGTGGCCGGGCTCCACAGTTATGCACATGTTTTCTTTTAGTTTTATTTTTGACTCGGAATTTATGCCTCTCGGGAAATCATGCACCCTCATTCCAAGTCCGTGGCCGACAGAATGAATCATCTTTTCATTGAAGCCCTTTTCGATCACGGCTTCCGCGGCCGCATGGACCTTCGATGCGCTATTGCCGGAGAAGCACTCCTTCATAGCCGCCTCTTTTGCATTGAGTACGGTGGCAAACATATGCTTGTGGTATGCTGTCGGCTTTCCCACAAAGAGCGTTCTCGTTATGTCCGAGCAGTACCCTTCATAAACAACGCCGAAATCGACTACAAGAAAGCCGGCTGAAATTTTCCTGTTCGCAGTTGCATAGTGCGGTATGGCGGAGCCTTTGCCGGATGCGACTATTGTTGGGAATGCGATTCTTTCGGCTCCGCTGTTCAGGGATTCAAATTCAAGCCTTAATGCCAGCTGCCTTTCTGTTTTGCACCTCTTTGCGAACTCTTCCAGCCTGTCCAGGGTTTCTAGCGAAATTCGGCACGCGGTCTTTATTTTTTTAATTTCCCTTTGTGTTTTAATTTCGCGCAGCTTTTCAAAATAGCCGGACACGTCCGCCTGCCTGGCTTTTGTTAACAATTTTAATCTTCTGGCCTGGTTCGCAGTGAGAGAGTCAAAGTTCAGCCCGATCTTGCCCTTTATGCCGCGAAGTTCCTTTTCAAGCGCCTCTTTGTCCAGTTTCTTCACGGCAACGCCTTTCCTGCCGGCATAGTTCCCCAGTTCAAGCTCTGAGAGCAGAAGCACAGGCCTTGCGCCCCTCCTTAGAATAAGGAATGCCGTTGCTGTGCTCTGTTTTTCTTCCAGCAGATAAAATAAGTTTTCATCTGCATGGTCCTCATCATTCCGGAGAACTATGTTGCTTATGCCGTGAAAAAGCCCCCTGGTTCGCAGCATGATAACTAATAGAAAAAGAGGCTTAAATATAAACTAGTCGTCAAGCAGCTGCGGTTTGTTGTCCTCGTCCTTTTTGACAAAGACCACATCGCCGCACAGGCTGCACTGGACTTCCACGAATTTGCTCGTCTCCACATTCACTCTCATTTCATTTCCACAGCATTTTGGCAGCATATACAGCACCTCTTCAAGCATGCAGGAAGTTACTCGAACCGAAAACATAAACATAATAGCTCTTCCGCCGGCGCGAAATGGTCTTCTGTTGCCCGCCAAGAAACAGATTCATCCCAAGTCAGTAG
>CAYJRV010000088.1:0-2868 GCA_964372695.1 uncultured archaeon
TGAACCCGGTGTACTTCCACAAAGCCTTCGGTATCGCGACTGTCCCGTCCTTCTTCTGGTTCTGCTCGGTAAGCGCTACCATCGTCCTGCTCGTTGCAAGGGCCGTGTTGTTGAGCGTGTGGACAAAGCCTGAGGCAGCCTGTCCCTCTTTCTCCCTGTACCTGATGTTCAGGCTTCTCGCCTGATAGTCTGTGCAGTTCGAGTTCGACCCGGCCTCGCGGAACTCGTTGTCAGCCATCCACACTTCGATGTCGTACTTCTTCGCAGCTATGTCGCCTATGTCTCCTGTGCACACGTTGACCACGCGGTAGTGCAGGCCCAGCGCCTTGTAGAGCTGCTCGGAGTTCTTCTGCAGCTGCTCATGCCACTTCCACGAATCCTTCGGCAGGCAGAATACAAACTGTTCCACCTTGTTGAAGTGGTGGACGCGGAAAAGACCTTTGGTGTACTTTCCATGCGCGCCCACCTCCTTGCGGAAGCAGGGCGACACGCCGGCAAGCAGCACAGGCAGGTCTTTTTTCATCAAGACTTCGTCCCTGTGCATCCCGCCGAGCGGGTGCTCTGCGGTCCCTATCAGCCTCAGGTTTTCGCCTTCTATCCTGTAGGACTGCGTGCTGAATGTTTCCCAGTCGGTGACTCCCCTGAATGTCTCGTCGTTCAGCATCAGCGGCGGCTCGACAACAGTGAAGCCCTTCTTCCTGAGGAAATCTAGCGCGAACCTCTGCAAAGCCATGTCAAGTATTGCCGCATCCCCCTTGAGGTAGTAGAAGCCGTGCCCGGCAACCTTTGCCGCCCTTTCCAGGTCAAGCATGCCAAGGCCCTGCAGGATCTCTGCGTGGCCCTTGGGCTGGAAGCTGAACCTTGGCTTCTTGCCGGCCCGCCTTATCTCGATGTTTTCCTTGTCATCCTTTCCGGCAGGCACTGTGTCATGCAGCATGTTAGGAAGCTTCGATAGTAGGTCTGTTGTTTCCTTCATAACTTCGTTCATTTCCTCCTCTTTTTGCTTGATTTCTGCTGAAATGTTCCTGACTTTTTGTATCTTGTCCCGGTCTTTTTTTTCGTCAAAGGAGCCCAGCTTATTAACGCCCTCTTCTATCAGTTTCACCAGTACATTTTTCTCCCGCCTGAGTTCTTCCGCTTCTTTCAGCAAATTCAGCCTTCTCTTTTCAGCAGAAATAAGCTGGTCTAGAGCATGCATTACTTCGGCGTTGTGCTTCTTCTCAAGGTTTTTCCTGACAATATCCGGGTTCTCCCTGATGAGTTTTATGTCCAGCATGTGATCACTTTATTTTCAGAAGCTTAATCCTGAAGTTCAGTGCCTCGCCTGCCAGCGGATGGTTGAAGTCCATGGTGACGGTATTCTTGCCGACCGTCTTTACGGTTCCCATCTGGCCGTTGGCCGTTATTGTCATGCCCTTCTTTGCCGTGATGCCTGCAGCTTTCAGCCTCTCCAGCGGGACTTCGCCTGTCATCCTGTCGTCCCTCTCGCCGTAAGCCTGTTCAGCCTCTATGTGGACCTTCTTCGTCTCCCCTGCCTTCATGCCGACTACGGCTTTGTCAAATCCATCTATCATCTCGCCTGAGCCCACCGTGAACTCCAGCGGCTCCTTTTCTTCCGAGGAGTCGAACTGCTTGCCGTCGTTCAGCGTACCCCAGTAGTCAACGGTTACGCGGTCTCCTTTTTTCGCTGCCATGTTTATCACTTTTCCCTGGCCGCTTTTAAAGCCTCCAGCGCATAGAAGCGCACGGGCTCGATGATGTGAAATTCTTTTTTGGCCAGGTCCTCTTTGCTGAACCACCTGAGTTGCCTGTGTTCGTCGGGTGCAAGTTTTGTTTTATTGTCTCCTGCGGCTGCAAAATATATCAGCACAACATGCCTGTGCTTTTCATTTATCTTGTGTATGTCCATAAAGTTAGGTGTGGCAAGAGATTTGGTATGGCTAGCATCAAAACTGGGCTTTGACAACAGGATTCTTACAGAAAGCCCGGACTCCTCTTTTATCTCCCTGTACAGTGCCTGTTCAGGGTCCTCGTCCGGCTCTATGTGGCCTCCGACAGGCGGCCACATCTTCAGCCCTTTGTGGTCTACAAGAAGTGCCTTGTCATCATGAACGATGTATGCGCTCACGACGAAATCGATATTGTCGTGTATGTGTGTCATACGCTCTTTATGTAAGTTGAATTTTTAAGCATTCGGCGGCAGATAAAGCCATGTCTAAATCGCTTGAAGTCCTGAAGCTGCTTGCAAAAGTCCCGAAAGGCAAGGTGACAACCTACGGCGCTTTGGCGAAGGCCGCGAAAACCTCGCCGCGTGCAGTGGGCCAAATCATGCGCCGCAACCAGCATCCCGAGCTCTATCCATGCTACAAGGTCGTTTCAAGCTCCGGCGAAGTCCACGGCTATTCGGGCTGCCTCTCCGGAAAGAACGTGGAGAGGAAAATAGCGCTGCTGAAGAAGGACGGAATTGAAACAAGAAACGGGAAGATAGATTTGAAGAAGCGCCTGCATGACTTCAGCGCGTGATTTCTATCTGGTTATTTGCGCGCGTTTTACAGCTTCGTACAGCTTCTTGGCTTTGCCTCTCCCGAAATGCTTCCTGACAGGCGTGAGTATTTCATCAAGCGCTGAGGCGGTTTCTTTTTTCAGGTCCAGTGGGTGCAGCCCACCTTTCCTGAATATGTTCTCAAGCTCTTCATATTTGTGGACATCAAGGTCGCCGCCAAATTTCGCCGGGCGTTTTATAGTCCTCGAGTCAAATTTCCTGAGGATTATGTATTTCCAGATTTCAAGCACCGGGTTTCCTTCGGTAGTCTTTTCCGGGCAGAAGGCTGCGTTTATTTTTTCCTCTATTTCTTTCCTGCTGTCGTG
>CAYJRV010000089.1:0-2810 GCA_964372695.1 uncultured archaeon
AGAGCCTCGCTCTCATCTGCGGGCCAAGTCCCGCAGTATTCCCGCTCGGCAATAAGCTTTTCATTCAAGTTTTAAGGGTTACCTTTAAAATTCTCCCGAGCCTTCAGATAACGAAGAGAAGAAAAGACATCTCCGCGGAGAACGGCGTCACGCCAGCAGCTGGCTCTTGACCTTGTGGTAGAAGTTCTTCTCGCTGAAGTAGATGACCTTGACGGGCTTCGCGCGCTCTATTATGAACTTGGATCCCGCCTTCACGTAGTCGCCGCCATGCCCGTCTATCACCAGGGCGCAGTCGCCGCTCTTTATCTCGACCTCTATTTTCTTGTCAGCCGGGACCACCATGGGCTTGGCCTTGTTGAAGAACGGGTACAGCGGCACTATGCCTATCACAGGCAGCTTGGGGTCTATTATCGGCCCGCCTGCGGAGGCGTGGTACGCCGTCGAGCCCGCAGGCGTCGCGAACATCACGCCGTCGCCCACGTTGTCGAAAACAACGTCGTCTATCCTGAACGATATGCTGAGTATCTTGGACGGCCTCTTCCTCGCGAACGCTATCTCGTTGACGGCCATTGGGTAGTCCTTGTGCCTTATTTTTACTATGTACTTCTGCAGCTTCGTTGTTGGTATCTTGTAGCACGCGAGCCTTGTTCTCTCTGTTGTCTTGTAATTGCCCTTGAGCAGGTTCTTTATATTTTCAAGCAGTTCGCTGAAATCCGTTGTGCAGAGGAATCCGTAGCCCTCTATCCGGACAGGCAGTATGGGCACGTTCGCCTTGTGCGCCGTCCACAGGAATGTCCCGTCTCCGCCGATGGTAATAATGAAATCTCCGGTGAATTTTCTTATCGAATGCCCGTGCTTGCGCAGCCTCAGCGCCGAAGACTTGTCAAAGTGGACATCAGCCTTGCCCTTCAGGGCAGCTTCAAGCTTGCGGGCCATCTTGAGGCCCAGCTTGTTCTGCTTCGCGACGATCAGTATTTCCTTCTTAGACTTGCCGTTCTTGCCTTTGTCTTTTTTGACCATGCCAGGAATTCAACCCCTTTTATAGACAATATCAGTCGGCCGGTAAAGTATTAAACATCATCAAACTATGGAAAAATTCTGTTGTGTGGTTTTTTAAATTATTGCCTGCATCTGGTAGCAAGACGGGCCAGTGGTCTAACCTGGAATCTGCAAAGATCGAAGGTCTTTGAGACCTCGGTCTGCAAAGCAGACTCGATATGACGCGTGCATGGCAAACGCAGGGAGGAAGTATCCTCCCTACCGTCCTACCCTCCTCTTTCGCGGGCAGGAAAAGCGTCCACTCTGCATGAGACTTCGGGTTCAAAGCGCAAGGAAACACACAGAAAGCAGAGCTTTCTGGTGCACCAAAGAAGCTGAGCTTCTTTGAGTGCCTGCGGTTTCCTTACCGCCCTACAACAAAGACTTCTTAGAAGTCTTTGTGTACGCAAAGAGTTTTTTGAACTCTTTGCTGTATCCTTCCCTTTCGAAGGGCGGCAAGAGGCGTAAAAACCTCATGCGATGAAAATCCCGACTGGTCCATTGCGCAGGAGAACCTGCGGTTCTCCTACCGCTCTACCCCTCCCTTTGATACGCGAATACGCATGTAGTTTGCTAACCGCAAGGTTTTTATCTTCTTCCTGCGCTTAATTGTAACTGGTGATTTTATGAAAGACGGCGAGAAAAACTTCCGATTCTACTGGGAAGAACCGTATGAACAGGAGCCTAGGACTGCGGCGCCAAGCATCAAAATAGAGATGCCGGGCTTCAAAAAAGATGAGATCAAAGCTACGCTGACCAATAACATGATAACTGTCAGCGCATCGAAGAAAGCGCACCAAGTGCAGAAAGGCAGCAGCTTCTACAGGGAAGAAGCGTCTGCCAGCTCCTTCAGCAAGAGCATGATGCTGCCCGGCGAGATCGACCAGAAGCAGTTTGAGGTCGTTGTAAAAGACGGCGCTGTCCTGCTGAAGAGGAGGAGGAAGATCAAAGAAGACGCATGATTCTTCCGCTTCAAAAGCATAAATATCTTTTCATAAAGGACTCTAAATGAACAATAGTCAAACAGCAAAATATCTCTTTGACAGACTGTTAGAAGAATGGAAAATCGACACGAACAAATTTTACAGGCTTTTTGCAGCCCTTGGCAAAGCACCTTATATTCAAAAGGACAGCATCAGACTTGCAACAGGTAATCAGTCCGCTATCCGGATGGAAGCAACATACACAGGACAAGAACAAATTGGAAAATCCCGTAAAGGCCCCAGAAGCATATATCCCCAATCCATAAAAACTACAAGAGAATTATACGATGACATTTCCAGGAGGTCCGGAACTGGTTTTTTCATGGTATATCCAGATCTGGATAATGAAGAATGCTATGGATTTGCAGACATTGGATTAAAAAAAGAGAACAGGTTCTGTTGCTGCTCCTGAGAAAATGAATTTTGCATGTTTTTTTCATTCTTCCTTCAGCTTCCCATAATTTCGAAAACGCGGTTTTGCCGGTTTTGTAAAGTAGTAATTCGAAGCCTAGTCCCAGAAATAACAAAGCCCCTTTCTTAGAAGCTAGTTCCGCGCTCAGTCAGATCTTTATCCTGACCTGCCTGCGGATCTCCGGGTGCTCGCTCTCCACATGATCCTCCAAGGACATCCTTGTCTCAAAGGTAGCATCGCACCATATGCACGTTTGCGACACGAAATACACCGATATAAATATATCAGGAAAAGGACTAAAGCTTGTGATTGGCAGGAATTACGGTTATCTCTAAAACCTGAATGGCTATTTATGTCCAAATTTTTATTGTTTGCGC
>CAYJRV010000090.1:0-2693 GCA_964372695.1 uncultured archaeon
CCGATCTGCATGTCAGCTCTTCTTCTTCCATAACAAATCCTTTTTCTTTTCAAAAAAGAAAAAGTCTTTGTATTTCCAAAAAGAAAATACTAAAGACCTTCTTTTTACACGCCTACTTGATTCTAAACTCCTGCAGGCTTCTCTCCTTCCGCTCTTTTTGTTCTTCATAAACCAGGTTCGAGACCCTTATTCCTGCTCTTCTCACCTTGTTGTCGCTTTCATCAAGAAACTCTCTTAAGAGAGCTCTTGCTATTTCAAGTATATCTTCCAGCTTATTAGTTTCATTTATCGTCTTGCTTTTAGTCTGCATCTCGAGGTTGGCACCTATGATTATTATTGAAACTGTGCGGAACAAGACCTTTCTCTTCAGAATCTTCTTGTGCATTTCGCCAGCAAGCTGCTCAATCTTCCCGTAGATTTCTGTGAAGTCCGCTGTGTCTTTTTTAAGTGTGCCTATCCGCGAAAGCTGCTTCGCAAGCTGCCCTGTTACAGGCGAATCATCAACGCCTTCTGCCTTTTCTTTGAGCAGCTTTGCCTTGTTTTTGCCAAAGACACTTTCAAGTTTTTTCAAGTCTGCTTTCGCCAGTTCTTCAGAAGTTTTTATTCCCATCTCGCCAAGGGCTTCTGCTGTCTTGCCACCGATGCCATGGAGCTTTTCTACAGGCATCGGATTCAGGAATTTCCTTACCTCTTTTTCCTCTACAACCGTCAGTCCATCCGGCTTCTTGAAGCGTGAAGCCATCTTGGCGACCAGTTTATTTGGCGCTATACCAACGCTGCAGGTTAGTTCCATTCTGCGAATATCGCTTTTTATCTTCATCGCAATTTCTTCAGCCTGCTCGAAGCTTCCGCACGAAGAAACATCCAGATACGCCTCATCTATGCTCACCTGCTGGAAGTTGTCTGCATAGCCCTGGAAAATTTCCATGATTTTTGCAGACTCGCTGCGATAATACTCCAAATCCGCCGGCAGAAATATTGCATCGGCGCCGAGCCGCTTTGCAAAGACAATAGGCATGCCAGCCTTTATGCCGAGCTCCCGCGCCTTGTAGTTGGCAGTGGCAATAGCTCCGGATTCCCCTCTGCCGGAAAACATGCAGATAACTACTGCCTTCCCGCGCAGCTCTGGCTTCCTCTGCTCCTCAAGCGAGGCGTAGAAAGAATCAAGGTCTATATGCAATATGATGCGCATGATTTTCATAAGGCGAAAAGACTTTTAATGGTTTACAGAAAGAAAAATTACAAAGATGCAGTCTATAAGGTAAATCGTGTCTAGCCATCAGTTCCTCTCTTCTTTCGCGTAGGTCGGATACTCTTTGTTCGGCTTTCCCTAGCCTGTAGTTGACTAATTCTCTAATTCCAGCATATACCTGCCAAACCTGCTCAAACTCTTTTTGGTTATCCCAGTTTGCTTCTGCAGCGTACTCAGAAAGTACTCTAAACATCTCAGCAGCAAATCTCTGCTCAGGCGAAAGAAAATAAGCGCGGTCAACCCTATTAGCCAAAGCCTCCTTAACAGTGGCTACAAATTTATCTCTTATTTGATTAGGTTTACTCAATTCATCTTTATATTCCTGCCCAAATTCTGACCAATATACGCCTGCTGCACCCAAGTCATTGTTGGCTATTGCAACAAGCTGTTCAGAAACAGTATTCTGCAATCTGTAACCGCCTTTGTTTGCTCTTCTAAAGGCTTCTCTTGCTCTTTCTCTCGACATCCTCATAACAATAACCTGTGACAAAGCTTTTTAAAACTATCTACTGTTATTACAATTGGTTATCTCTAAAACCTGAATGCTGATTTATGTCCAAATTTTTATCGTTTGTGTGATTTTGTAAACCTCGTAGCTTTCTGACAGTTGTCTGCTTCTCTTTATGTTGTACATCGCAACCCATATCATGAAGAATTTCTCAGCCTGCTCAAACGAGCAGAATTTCGGAATGAAATTCGTGAAATTCCATAGCGTCTCTATCGTATTGTTGTTCTTCTTGTCTACGAATCCTTTGTACCTGTAGTGCTTCACGCTATGCTCAAACACTTCTGCTATTGCGCGAGGAAAAGAATTTTCACCGTCTGTTACCATCTCTTTCAGCTCGAATCCTATCGGAAACCTGTTCTTCGCTTTGCGAAGAACTGCTTTAGCGTTGTCGAACTCCTTGCTCATTGATAAATGCCAGCCCACAATGAGCCTCGTGTAAGGACACAAAACACCCCAGAAATACGCCTTTTCACCGTTTATAGACAGTTCTGTGTGGTCCATATGCAGGCGTTTCGATATGCCGTATAACGGCATATGATTGACAACTCCAAACATCTTTGAGTATTTGTCAATCCACACAAACACTATGCTTGAGCAACGTCTTATTCCGTAAATCTTTTCTATCTCCTCCATGACGAGTTCTGCCGACATAGAGCTTTTTGTCTTGAGCCTGACTGCTGTAGAAACAACTTCTTTGGGCGTTTGCATCCATAGAAAATTGTCGTCTATGAACTGTTTTTTGCAATGTTTGCACCTGTATTTCTGAAAAATGCCCCTTTTATTCTTCCTCTTACCATATTTCTTTATCCTGAATGTTCCGCATTCAGGGCAAGTGGTCATAATCTCACATCCTATGGTGTTTATGACCACACCTTATAGTTACAATGATTTTGGAGAAGAATAAGCCTTAGCATTCAAGTTTTAAGGGTTACC
>CAYJRV010000091.1:0-2653 GCA_964372695.1 uncultured archaeon
CTGTTGGCCTTTTTGTCTCAATTTTGATAACAGCAAAATCATTTTCATCAATTATAGTCAAATCAGCTCTTTTCTTCTCCCACTTAATGTATTTTGGCTCATAACCAAGAACCTCTTCAACAAAATATTTTACAAATCTGTATCTTACATCATGCTCAGAAGAACCTTTTTCTATTTCTTTCGTTATTTTGCCAAATGCAATTACAACATTTGTTAAAAAGTTATTTTCTTCTTTCATTACACACAACCTTTACAGTAATTTTTATATTTCCTGCGTTTTCTTCTTGAGATTCTTCTTATAGACTGATACAATACATCATTTCTGGAATTCGGCAGCAGCTTCTATATGAACATTTTTGTGTTTTCCTTCCAAGCCAGGGCCTGCTTGAAATGCTTCTCGAACGGAGGAAACATTCCTGCTTTATCTTTCAAGTCATTTAATAGCTTCTCTGAAAACTTTTAATTTGGCTATTTTGGTTCACATATGTAAATTTTGTTTTAAAGATCATTTTCCCTTATCCCTGCATACTCTACCCTACTTGCTCAGCCCTTTCTTTCAGGTGTTGAACTTTGCCCTCTAGAGCCATTCGGTGAAGTCAGTGCCTGCCCAGCCAACTGTTGACTGTATGCTACCCAACCCTCTCCCCCACATACCTGCAGTGCCCGCACTCCCTGCTCTCCTCAGGAGGCTCGTCGCTCCGGAGGCATTCCACGGCGTCGCGGAACAGCCTCTCGGCGTTTTCCGGTTTTGTGTCTATTTTCTTCAGCTCCGTGTTGAAGAGCACTGAGCCGTCGTCCCTGACTTTTTCAGGGTAATAAAAAAGAAGGTATGCGAAGCTTTCCGTCTCGAAGCCGTTCTTCCTGAGCAGGTACGTGTAGATGTCCATCTGATCCTGGTAGTACTCGTGGGTGTCTTCCTTCAGCGGGAAGCCGCGCGTCTTGAAGTCCAGCACTATAAGCCTGCCGTCGCTCACGAGTATGTCGTCAATGGCGCCGCACAGCACGAAGCCGTTCCCGCCGTCTTTGTATTGTATTCCGCCCCTGAATATGTTGCGCCACGTTTCCAGAAGCTTCATGTCGCCGAAGAGCCTCATGCCCTGCAGCCCCGAGAGCTCCGGCGGCAATGCGTTCCTTGCCCTGTAGCCGTCGAAGTGCGCCTTGAGTATGCGGTCCATGCCGCCAGGCAGGCTCGGGAATATGCTCTCAGGATGCTTTATCCCGCGCCTGAACTGCATCCAGAAGCACAGCCTGCACTCCGTGAACAGGCTCAGCGTGCTGCTGGAGAGTCTTGTCTGCATGTCTATTCCTCAAATATGAGTTCTTTGTTTGCGAATATGATTCTATCCTTTGATTCGATCTCGGAAACAAGGCCCGCAGCCGATTTCTTCGTCAGTATGTTTTGCTTCCACAATTCCCTGACTATAGTGAATTCCGATGATTGTGTTATATAAAAATCGGAATTCATATATGGAAATTCCGTAATAATATCTAACCTAATTACCGGAATTATCCATATGGCACGCAAATCCATAACGTCTACCCCGGCTTTGCGTGCTTCCTTTATGGCAATCCTGTCGTTTGTAAGCAAAAGCATGTTCCTGGATTTTGCAATCGCTATGCATTCCGCTTCAGCTTTTCCGATGCGTCTTTTTGAGAGCAGGGTTTCTGAGGATCGTTCTTCCGCTTTGGTCGGAGCTGCAGTTTTTGTTTTCTTCTTGATGTTGTCTGCAACTTTCCGCCATTTTTCTTCCCTCTCCAGTTCATGTTCAACGCTGTCCGATATGAATAATATGGAATTTGGAAAAAGCGCTTTAAGCAGGTCAAATCTTTCTATTTTTCCGAATGTGCTTGCGATATCCGTATCCAGGATTGCATCCATCTACCTCATCTTCTTCATTATTTTGTCGGCCTCTTTCATCATTTTCTTGTCGTGCTCCAGAACCCTTTTCACTCCCCTGTCTTTAAGGACCTCCTTGAATTCCAAAACACTGATGTCTGCTATCTCGGCTGCCCGTCCAATGGAAACTTTGCCTCTTTTGTACATTTCTATGGCTGCTGCTATCCGCAGATTCCTGTTTTTTTCCAGCATCCCCCTTATCGCGTCCTTTACGACGTCGGATTTGCTGGAATAATAGCCCGCTTCTATGAGGGCTTCTATTTCATCCTCCATTATTTTTGGAAGGCTGTAGCTGCTCGGCATATAAATCACCAATAACTATTATCAATAATTATCTATATAAAGTCTTCGGTTCGCCGGGTTGCATGAGCGCCTTGCCCGCCTTTCAGAAAATGGCTTTCCCCGCCTTTAAAGCGGGGCCAGGCACCTGAGAAGTGAGAAGTGCGGGCTAAATCCTGTTTAGCTCTTCGTGGATCCTGCTGAACCCTCTTCCGGAGATGTATTTTCCATAGCACTCGCCTTCCCGGCAGAGGTAGCCGTGCATGTGGCTTATCATGTCTGTATTCCTTTTGTAATCTCCGCACTCTGCGCATTGCTCTTTTTTGTGGCTGATCGCTTGTGTGAGCAGCTCTCTTGCGTAAGAAACCAGATTCATGAATCTATGGCAGCACAAAGCTATTTATCCGTTACGCCGTGCTCGAAGTAGAGTCAGATGCCACATCTCAGCTTTGCCGCAAGGTGGCCCGGGTATGTGAG
>CAYJRV010000092.1:0-2567 GCA_964372695.1 uncultured archaeon
CGGGAATGACCTGCCTTGTTATGTTCAGCTCGTCCGAGGCGTATTCGAGCTTCAGCGTGCCGTTGCCGCCGAGGTTCCTGTATTCCACAACTATGTCGTGCTCGCCGGCGAGCAGGCTTTTTGACCCCATCTTCGACGTAAGGCCCGTGACGTCCCAGAAGTTGGCAAACTTGAAGCCGTCTATTGTGAGCCGGGCGCCGTCGTCCGCCGTCAGCGTGAAGGTATACGTGCCGTTCTTATCCAGCAAAAGCCTGCTTGTGAAGCGGGCCGAGAACCTGTTCCACACAGCGCCGGCGGGCGGCGGACTGGACGCGGACCAGGAAAAATCTATTTTTGGAACGGACTCCTTCGCAACGGCATCGCCGTCAAGCGAGAGCGTGCTGTAATACTCGGCCAGCAGTCCCTTTTGAATGGTAACGTTCCCCGGCTCGACTGTGGTCCCTGTGAGGCCGCTGGCTTGGCCCTCTTGCCCCGGTTCCGCAGGCTGTGTCAGGTTTTTCTCCGGCGTTATGTTCTGGCCAGGGCTTTCCTGCCGGTTTAACAGCGCGAATCTGGAGCTGTTGAGATAGAGAAAGGCGCCTGCCGCGACGATTATGAGGATGACCGCACCGGCTACCCAGGCTTTTTTGCGGCCGCGCGAATAGTGGTATTCCCACTTGTTTCCGAACATCTTGACCTGGTTATAATTGCCGCCGCACTTATTTATTTTTCAAATGGGCCGCCAGAATGAACGGCAGGCTTACTTCTTCAGAATCCTGTCCTCGTCCTCGTCGCCGAAAATCTCGTCCTTGGTGAGCCGCAGCGCGGGGAACAGAATAACATCGCGTATCGAGGGCGAGTTTGTCAGGAACATGACTATCCTGTCGATGCCTATCCCGATTCCGCAGGTGGGTGGCATGCCGTATTCCACAGCACGGAGGAAATCCTCGTCCATGGGATGAGCCTCCTCATCGCCCGCTTTTCCCCGCCTAAGCTCCTCGGCAAAGCGGCGCTTGAGCTCGAGCGGGTCGTTGATCTCGGTGTAGTTGTTTCCAGCCTCCTTGCCCGCAACAAACATCTCGAACCTTTCCGTGAAACCGGGGTTGTTGTCGCAGGCCTTTGCGAGGGCCGAAACCTCAACAGGGTATTCGTAGATCATCGTAGGCTGCACAAGCCTGGATTCAACGAACTCCTCGAATATCAGGTTTATAAGCTCGCCCTTTTTATGGTCATGCTTCACCTTTATGCCGCGTTTTTTGACGAATGCCTCGAGCTCTTTTTCCGTTGACGCGATTGCATCCAGGCCCAGGTGCTCTTTTATGGCGTCAACCATGGTGATTTTTTTCCACGGAGGCGTGAAGTCGAGCACGGCGCCCTGGTATTCGACTTTTGTGCCGCCAACAGCCTTCCTGGCCGCGTAGGCGATGAGATTTTCCACAAGCCTCATGCCGTCCCTGTAATCCTCGTAGGCTGTCATGGCCTCGAGCAGCATGAACTCGGGATTGTGCGACGTGTCCACGCCCTCGTTCCTGAAATCCGGGGAGAACTCGAAGACTTTTTCAAGGCCGCCCACAATAAGCCTTTTCAGGTACATCTCATTGGAGATGCGCAGGTACATCTTCATGTCGAGCGCGTTGTGGTGCGTGACAAAGGGCCTGGCGAACGCGCCGCCATAGACCGGCTGCAGTATTGGCGTCTCAACCTCCAGGTACCCTTCCTTGACAAGGTATTCCCTCATCGCCTGTATGATCTTGCTCCTTGTTTCGAATGTCTTCCTTGCACCGGGGTTCATTATGAGGTCCACGTAGCGCTGCCTGTAGCGCGTCTCCACGTCCTTAAGTCCGTACCAGGCGGACGGGAGCGGCCTCAGGGCTTTGGCGAGCAGCGTAAATTCCTTGACCCATATGCTCAGCTCACCCTTTTTTGTCTTGAAGACATGGCCGCGCACGCCTGCGATGTCCCCAACGTCAGTCTTTTCAAAGGCGGCGTAGTTCTCTTTTCCGACTGTATCCAGGGAAACCCAGATCTGGATTTTGCCTGTCGCGTCCTCGATGTCTGCGAAGCCGCCCTTGCCCATCATCCTTATGCTGCGCAGCCTGCCGGCTATCGACATTTTTTTGCTTTCCAGAACTTCATCTTTCTTCAGGCCTGAAAATTCTTCCCTTATTTCTGCTATCCTGCGGCTTCGCGGGAATTTTTTGTGCGCAAAGGGGTCCATGCAGTTGGACCTCAAGTACTCCAGTTTCCTAATCCGGTCGCTTCTGAGCTTTGAGAGCTTTTCCGCCATAAAATCACTATGAATTTATTAGGATTTGCGCAATATATACTGCATAATATCACGCAAATCCTATATAGCGAATTGCGTTTCTATGCAGCACAAGCAACGCAATTCTCTATATGCAGGACTAATCTTTAATAACTGAACCCAGCCTGCGGTTATGCGCAAAAATGGGGCGGTGAAAGGTGCCGAGATTTTCAACATTGTTTCAGTCCCCAGCCCGCCGGTTTTGATGGTTTTTCATGCATATTCCTATGATTTTTATTGTTGCATTTTATGATTTCATAGAAATATTGTTGCATTTTATGAT
>CAYJRV010000093.1:0-2465 GCA_964372695.1 uncultured archaeon
TCTGGACAAAATTCTGAGCCAAATAGGAGTTGAGTTGGGATGAAAACAATATCAATGGAAAAGGAGTGGGGCAAGGTAGCCAGGGAACTTGAGGCTGAAGAGCTGAAGCTCCAGTCCTACGACCCGACACTGCTGAAGCTGTGCGGCGATGTCGGCGGGAAAAGAATCCTCGATTACGGGCCCGGACCCGGGATACTTGCATACGCCCTGCAGAAGCTGAGGGCCGAGGTGCAGGCTTTCGATATCTCCGCAGAAATGAGGCAGGCGTGCGCCCAGAAAATAGGCATGAGGAATGTTTACGACAGCGTCGCGAAGATACCGAAAAACAGCTACGATATTGTCGTCTGCAATCTTGTGCTTTGCATAAATGACGGGGAAGAGACCGTGTTTATAGTCAGGAATATACGGGACGAATTGAAGCCAAGCGGTTTTGCCCTGATTGGCTTCTGCAACCCGAAAATATTCAGCATCCCCGAGTCGCAGCTTGACATAAGGTTCCAGACCGGCGCGAAATACGATGATAATCACATCTACAAGAAAATCAAGAAAGAGGGATTCTACCAGATCCTGGAATGGCACAGGCCCATCGAGTGGTACCAGAAAATATTCGAGGAAAACGGGTTGCGCATTGTAGAAGTCGCATTTACGCCTGAGTACGAATTTCAGGGAAGAAAAATTCAGGATTTCATCATAATGAAATTCGAAAAAACGGGGGCGGAAAAATGAACTTGAGAAAAGCAATGGCTTATGGAACAGCAGCGGTCGCAACAGCAGCGGTCGCAACAGCAGCAGCTCTTGCAGGAGCGGTGCTGATAGGAGACAGGATGCAATATGCTGTGAGAACACGGCCTCTGGAGAGGCAGGTCTATCGAACGAAGCAGGAAGCAAACGAGCTGAAAGCAGCCAATGCTGAGATGAGCAGGCGTCTGAGTGGGTATACGCGTTTTGTCGTAAGCCACTCGACCGTAGAGCAAAAAAAACGAAGCAACGGGAAAAATAGAACAGATAGAATTGCCGTTTGTCTGCAAAAGTCTGACGCTGGAGCCAGACATGTCCATCAGAACAGACAGCATAGGCGAGCCTTCAAGGACCGCGTTCCGCAAGGATTTCAGCATATCAGACTTTCGTGATCTGCCCATGCAAAAGCAGCAGGAACGAATGCAGTGAGTGATTGGAAATGAAAAACCTTTCAGGCAGGATAGGTGAATACTTTGACTTCGATAGCCACAAGACCAGCTACAGGATTGAGATACTTGGCGGAGTCTCCACGTTCCTCGCGCTTTCTTACATTTTTGTGGTCAACCCCGCCATCCTGGCAGAGGGCGGAATGGACAAGAGCGCTGTTTTCTTCGCAACTGTAGTGGCTTCCTTTATGGCTACTCTTGCCATGGGCCTCTGGGCCAGGAAGCCTTTCGCGCTTGCGCCCGGGATGGAGATGAACGCATACGTCGCGTTCTTTGTGATTGCCGGCCTGGGTTTCAGCTGGCAGCAGGCTCTTGGCGCAGTATTCTGGTCTGGAGTTATATATCTGGCGCTTACTCTGACAAGGTTCAGGGCCAAGATAATAGACGCGATACCGGACAGGATGAAATCAGCCCTTGCGCTTTGCGTCGGAGTCTTTCTTATGCTGATAGCCCTGAGGATCTCTGGAATTATTGTATATAACGGCGTGGTGTTCGGCGGCGTAGGCACCCTTCTTTCGCCTATGGCGCTTATTTTGGTTTTGGGCGCAGGAACAGCAATCCTTCTTAACAGGCTGAGGGTTCCGGGATCTGTACTGATAAGCATAGTTGTTGCCGCCGTGGCGGCCCATCTCATTGGTCTTGGGTTTGTGGGGCAGCCGATAGAGGTCTCGGGCAGCATGTTCAGTGCCATCCTGAAGCTCGATATCGGCGTTATTTTAAACCCTGCAATACTGTCAGTTGTACTTGTGCTTTTCATAATAGATTTCTATGGAAGCGTCGCGAAATTCATCGGCCTCGCTAGAAAAACCACCATCCTGGACAAGAAAGGCGGCATGAAAAAGATGAAGGAAGCCATGCTCGTCGACGGCGCCTCGAACATATCGGGCTCTGTCTTGGGGACTACGAGCATCATAGTCTATGTCGAGAGCAGGGTTGGCATAAAGGAAGGCGCGAGAACCGGATTGGCTGCCGTTGTAACAGCGTTGCTCATGCTTTCGATGTTCGTGATAGCGCCTGCCGTGAATCTTATACCTCTTATCGCCACAGCAGGGGCGTTGATATTCGTCGGCGTGTCTCTGTTCCCTTCCATGGGCGAATTGAAATCCTACAGCAAGATTGACAGCATTACTGTTGGCGTCATGCTGCTCAGCGTTATAGCGACATTTGCAATAGACAAGGCGCTTCTCTTGGGCTTTGTTGCTTACATCATAGGCACGCTGGCCGCCGGAAAGAAAAGCAGAATTAATAAATACATGGTAATTTCGACAGTGCTCTTGCTCA
>CAYJRV010000094.1:0-2430 GCA_964372695.1 uncultured archaeon
ACGCAGCACATCACGCTCTACCAGGGTTACGTCAAGAAGCTGAACGAGATCGAGCAGAAGCTCAGGGAGGCGGACAGGTCGAAGGCCAACTATTCCTTCGGCGAGTACAGCGAATTGATGAGGCGCCGCACGGTGCCCTTCAACGGGACATTCCTGCATGAGGCGTACTTCGAGAACCTAGAGCCCACAGGCGAGGCGGACCCCGATATCGTGGGGAAGATAAAGGAGGAGTTCGGTTCGCTGGAAAAATGGCAGGAAGACATGAAGGCATCTGCCCTGTCGACGCCGGGCTGGGTGCTGCTTACCCTGGACAGGACGGACGGCAGGCTCAAGCACTGGATATTGTTCGAGCACAACGTGAACATGGCCGTGCATCAGGACATAGTTCTAGCGCTTGATTGCTGGGAGCACGCATTCATGATAGATTTTGGCATTGACAAGACATCCTATATCAAGGTATTTCTGGAAAATATTAACTGGGATGTTGTCAACAAAAGATTTAACCATATATTGAAAAGAACCGGTCTTTAGCGTAAATATTTTCCTTTTTGGTTTCGTATAATAAGATAAAATGGAGGTATTTCTATGATTCGTATAGGAGAAAAGGTGCCGGATTTCGAGGAAGAAGCTTACGTGGCCGGGGAGTTCAAGAAAATAAAACTGAGCAGCTACAAAGACAAGTGGATCGTGTTTTTCTTCTATCCGCTGGATTTCACGTTTGTATGCCCGACTGAGATCAACGGCTTTGCGCAGCACGAGAAGGAGTTCGAGAAGCACAATGCCGTGATTCTTGGATGCTCAACGGACTCCGTGCACTCGCACAAGGCATGGTTCCAGAGGGACCTGCCGGGCGTCAGGTTCCCTGTTTTCGGGGACACGACGCACAAGATAGCCAGCACCTTTGGGGTTCTCAAGGAAGACGAGGGCATAGCGTTCCGCGGCACGTTCATCATAGATCCCGAAGGCGTCCTGCGCAGCGCGACAATAAACGACATCAAGGTGGGCAGGAACGTCGAGGAAACGCTCAGGGTGCTCCAGGCCTTCCAGACGGGCGAGCTCTGCCCAGTGGAATGGAAGCCGGGCATGAAGACGCTTGGGAAGTAGTCCGGATTTTCCATTTTTATTTTTTGGAATCGCGGTGAACGTATCTGGCAGGCTGGTATCTGTCCATGCGTCAGGAGAGGCGTACGTTGGCAGGAAGTTCCGGGTAGGCTTCAGGATAGTGATAAAGTGATTTTTGTTTTTCTTTGAGGTTACTGCCGTTCTTTTTTATCCGGTCAATTGTTTTATAGTTCTTCGGCGGCTTCTATGCTAAATACCACAGGTTGCTTTGGTGGGTTAACTATATATGCGATTGCCCGAATATTTACTGAGTGATGCTTATGCAAGAGTACGATTTCGTGGTTGTTGGCGGAGGCTCCGCTGGCTATCCTGCGGCCATATACGCCGCGCGCTTCAGCCTGAAGACCGTCGTGATAACAAAGGAGCGCGGCGGCCTGCTCACGACCACGCACGTCGTCGAGAACTACCCGGGCTTCGTGAGGCTGAGCGGCCCCGAGCTCATGCAGCACATGGAAGATCATGTGAAGGACTATGATGTGCCGATAATAGATGGCGAGGTCACTGAAATAGCCAGAGAGGGAGATTACTTCATAGTCAAATCCACAGAAGGCCAGTACAAAACAAAAACAGTCCTTATAGCCACAGGCACGGAGAGGAGGAAGCTCGATGTTCCCGGCGAGAAGGAATTCTACGGCAAGGGCGTATCCTACTGCGCCACCTGTGACGGACCCTTATTTAAAAGCAAGGTGCTCGGCGTCGTCGGCGGCTCCGACTCCGCCGCGAAGGAGGCGCTGCTGCTCTCTGAATACGGCAGCAAGGTCTACATAATATACCGCGGCGACCAGATACATCCCGAGCCGATAAACATGCGCCGCGTTGAGGAGAACGAGAAGATAGAGATAATCCCCAACACGAACGTCGCCGAGATCAGGGGCGACAAGTTCATAACTCACGTAATGCTGGACAAGCCGTGGAACGGCAGCAGGGAATTCCGCCTTGGGGGCCTCTTCATCGAGATTGGCCACCTTCCGCAGTCCGCCCTGGCGAAGAAGCTGGGCGTGAAGCTCAACCAGAAGGGCGAGATAATCACAGACCGCCTCTCCAGGACGAACATCCCCGGCGTGTACGCGGCAGGCGACGTCGCCGACATGGAGTGGAAGCAGGCCATCACAGGCGCAGCCGAGGGCTGCGTTGCCGCCTACTCGGCCTACGAGTACATATCCGCGAAGAAGTGGGATTAGGGTTTTTTGGGCTTTTTCTGCCCAGCAAATCACAGCTATGAGCCTTGGTAATTAATTATTAAAGCCTCGCCCTCCAAAATATCATCCATGCAATGGCGCTGCACCAACTGCGGGTGCGTCCACGAGG
>CAYJRV010000095.1:0-2424 GCA_964372695.1 uncultured archaeon
GATGAAAACCTATTTTTTTGCCGCTCTTATGGCCCTGTCAAATTCCTTTGCAATTTCCAGTATTTTTTCCCCGCGCTCTGTTGTGCGGTAGCCCACTGTCCTGCGGCCTGATTTGGATTTTATAACGACTTCTTCGAGTGCCTTTATTGCGACAAGTTCCCTCAGCCTCTTTGATACCGTCGCGGAGCTAAGCTTCCGCCTGCCGATGAAGATCTGCGTGAAATCGCCGAAGGATTTCGGCTGCTGGCTATGCGCCAGTGAAATCATTTCGATGGATCCCCTTGCCAGTGTCATAATAAAATATGCACGCAGAGCGTTAAATACTTTTGGGGCAAATACTTTAATTGAAACTATATTTATGTTATATTTTAAACTATAATTTAATAAAATAAAATAAACTTTATTTTTATAAAGGAAAAATGATTAGCTATAAATAAAGAATACGCAATCAGTCTAAAGGGAGGTTGTAAAATGGCAAAAACAAGCACATTTGCTCTGGCCCTCATCGTTGTTGCCATAGTGGGCATTGGCCTGGGCTACTATACATCGCAGGCCATGAAAGGCGGCACTGATGCGGGCATGGAAGCTGCCAAGGAAGCAGCTGTAATGAAGGCAAAAGAATCTGCAGCAAAGACATCCGATCTCCGCATTCTTCTAAATGCGCTGGAGAGGGAGCACGTTGACCTCGCTTCAGCAGCGACGAGAAACGGCTTTGACGGGAGCCCTGATTTCCAGGCATCCGCAGGAGCCCTGCTGAAGAACTCAGACGAACTTGCGGCTGCGGTGGGAAGTGTCTACGGAAAGGACGCGCAAGACCAGTTCCTGGCCATCTGGAACAGCCACATAAACTTCTTTGTCGACTACACTGTCGGCGCAAAGACAAATAACCAGACAAAGATGGACGAGGCTGTAAAGAACCTGAACGGCTATGTTGAATCCATCTCCGAGTTCTTCTCAAAGGCAAACCCAAATCTGCCAAGGGATGCAGTTAAGCAGCTCGTGACAGAGCACGTTACGCTGTTGAAAGGGGCTGTAGACGCATACGGAACCGGCGACTATGCGGAGTCATATGCAAAGCAGAGAGAAGCCTCAAAGCAGATAGGAACAATAGCAGACGCAATTTCAGGAGCGATCGTCAAACAGAAGCCTGAGCTTTTCGCCTGATGAGAGTATTAGATGTCCTCTCACTAGGGCTTCTTTTTTATTTTATATTTTTATTTATAATTTATTGTTTAAAAAAACACAGTCTGGTGCTCGAATGAACAGAAAAATAATCATTATTGCAGCTGTATTTGTTGCGGCACTGGTTTCCGGAATTTCAATCAGTATAGTCCTTGATTCCAGCGGAGACGGTTCCAAAGAAAAACCTGTACACCATGTTTTGCTTTTGAGAGATGGGGCAGACCCGGATGCAGTCTTCATCAGACTTGGCGAGCGTGTGCAATTCGACAGTCGTGACGGCCAGCAGCATATAATCGCCCAAGGAGGCGGGGACGAGTTTGACCAGAACCATAGCCACGAGGAATTTGGTGTTGAATCGGGAACGTTCGGACCAAGCGAGGCCTACCTTGCGGGCTTCAAGAGAACAGGGACCTACCACTTCCACGACCACCTAAACCCAAAGATATTCGTCACAGTTGTCGTCTACAACGAGACCAATGGAACAAATAAACCGTAGGGATGTCATTAAATTTGTTCGCCTGGAGTTATAACCATGGAAGAAGAGCATGTCATGACCTGCAACGTGTGCGGGAAGCCGATGAGGAAGCGCACCCTTAAGAACCCCATGGGATCCTGGGACACCTGGGACTGCCCGTTCTGTCATACCTAGCAAAACCAAGAAGAAATATGGGAAAAATTTTATAAAGCCACAACAGCAGATGATTTGTGTGAAGACAAAACCTAAGAAAATAAAAATTGACTGGAAGAAGAAGCTCACGCCTGAGCAGTATCATGTCCTTAGGGAAAAGAGCACCGAGCAGCCCTTCACGGGCGGGCTGCTGCACAACAAGAAGGAGGGCATGTACGTGTGCGCCGGGTGCGGGAACAGGCTCTTCTCCTCGGAGACTAAGTTCGAGTCCGGCAGCGGCTGGCCCAGCTTCTTCGCGCCCGCTGACAAGGAGAGCATCGCGGCGCAGGACGACAGCAGCCATGGCATGAAAAGGATAGAAGTGCTCTGTAAGAGGTGTGGGGGCCACCTTGGGCACATCTTCGACGACGAGCCGGAGCCGACCGGGCTGAGGTTCTGCGTAAACTCCGCAGCGCTGGGGTTCAGAGAGAAGAAGAAAGAAGCAAAGGAAAAGAAGAAATGAAATTCTGACCTATAAATAAATTTCAGGCATCTCTAGTTCTGTGATCAAATATAAAATCCCGCAGCTTCACCAATGCAGTGGAAGTGTACCATAGGATATGGCTCGGAAAAAC
>CAYJRV010000096.1:0-2346 GCA_964372695.1 uncultured archaeon
CTTTGGCGTCAGCTCAGAGATGTTCCTGAGAACCACGAACTCCGTGCAGTTTATGAGCTCCAGCCCGCCGATTTTCGCGTCGATGAAGTTGTGCCACGACAGACGGGTGTCTATCATCCTGCTGCCCTCAACAACCGCGCCGCCGAAGCCTGAATAATCCAGCTGACACCGGCGAAATTCCACGTTCCGGAATCTGCTCCAGCCAAAAGAGCTGAAGAAAAACTCGCAATTCTCGAAAATAATGTTCTTGAAATTGCAGTGTCTCAATACCACGAAATAGAATCTGCAGTTCCTGAATCTCAGCCCTTCAAAACGGCGGCCATTAAGGTCCGCATAATGCAGTTCCATGCCATCAAAATCCTTCTGGCCTCCTGCCACGCGTTCGAGGAACTCGGCGCTGAGCATATGTGTGCGCATGGAAATAGTTAAGCTAAAAATCTTTATATACCGCCAGAGGCAAATCTTATTATGAAAATGTCCCTCGTGGTATGGGGCCTCATACTGATAATCGGCTTCTACGCTTCCGACTGGCTCCTGCTCCAGGGTTACAACGCCTCTTGGCTGTGGATCGCCTGGGCTGTCATATTTAACGTCGGCCATTTCGCGCTCGGGAAGTCCATGAAGAAGTCTTCCAAGAGCATGCAGGCAGTCTGGATGCATATCGGCATTTTCGGGCTGATCACTACGGTAGTGATAGCGCTTGGCATAGTTTCTTTGAGCCTGGCCTTCCTCATGGCTTTCTGGCTGCTGCTTATAGGCGCTGCGCTCTTCGCGGGCGGGCATGAGGGCAAGGACAGCCTT
The DNA here is from genome assembly GCA_964372695.1 of uncultured archaeon. Classification (GTDB taxonomy): domain Archaea; phylum Aenigmatarchaeota; class Aenigmatarchaeia; order GW2011-AR5; family GW2011-AR5; genus JACQNX01. The sequence goes on from CAYJRV010000096.1 coordinate 802, forward strand.
TCGGTGTGCAGCGGCCTGATACTCATAATCGGTGCCATATTCACGCCGGCCTTCGGCAATTCCTACTTCCTGGCGGGCTCCCTGCTGCTGGGCCTGCTCATGCTGCTGCACGGCATCTGGCTCAAGAACTAGTTCTATTTTGTAATTCAATGCATGCAAAGCTGCGCGGATAGTTTTATATAAATGTAATTAGATACAAAAATATGAAGAAAAGAGTATATGTGTTATTTCTTGCTTTTGCTCTTCTCTTACTCAGTGTTGCTGTCCTGGCGCAAACAAACCAAAAGCAGCAGGACAGGGTTTTTAGGATTCCAAATAATGCGGTGCAAATTTCAGATGGCGTCTATAGCCTAGGAGCAACAGATTTCCGCGGCGAAAAAGTGCAGGGATACATGTTCGTAGACCGAAGGGAATTTGCAAAACAGGGTAAGGCTAGAAATGGCGGCGGTACCTGCTTTGCATTCTTGGCAAAAGGAGCCAGATGGAGAAGTAACCCGGAGCCATGGATCGTTAATACGGCAAACGTGCATGGATTAAGCAACAATTTTGTTTTCAGCAATCTTGCGACAAACATCCAGAAGTGGGAAAACGCTGCAGGCGTTGATATATTGGGGAATGGCGCAACAACATCTGATTTATTGACTGCAGATACTCTAGCTCCTGACGGGAAGAACGAGGTGTTTTTTGGAAGTATAGAAAGTCCGGGAGCAATAGCGGTGACAGTTGTTTGGGGAACTTTCTCAGGCCCGGTCAGCCAGAGAAAGCTGGTTGAATGGGATCAGGTTTATGATGAGATCGATTTTGCCTGGAGTTCCAGCGGCGAGGCAGGGAAGATGGATTTCGAGAACATTGCAACGCATGAGATCGGACATGCAGTAGGCATGGGACATCCGTCAGACGCATGCACAGAAGAAACTATGTACAGGTTTGCTGATTTTGGTGAGACAAAAAAGAGGACATTGAATGCAGGTGACATAGCAGGTATTAAAGAGCTTTACAAATAGTCCGTAAATTGATTTCTTGACGCACAATCTTGCTTTCTGTTTCCTCGCTCGGCCTTCATTTATTTCCTTTGAGATGCTTGAAGTAATTTATCTGCCGCTCCCCCTTGAGCGCCTCCTTCTTCGTCCTGAATTTGCCCAGGACCCTTGACCTGTCCTTGGTGTAGAGCACCCACAGGGAGCCTTGCTTCACGGTGACCATGCGTATGATTGTGCTGTGGAGGAAATAAAGCATTTGCGTGGTATTAGAGAAAAGTTAAGGAGAGTAGGCGCCTAATTACATAAAATTCATCTTTTAGAAAATAATTCTTCCGCCAATGCCTTTACCGAGACGTCCAGTGCTTCCTTGCGGACGCTAAGGGTTATGACAGGCAGCACATAGTCCTCATTGCCCTGGGCCGCGGAAAGGATTGATATGCCATTTCTTCCGAGTATCCCGGCCACATGGGCGAACGTGCCTTTTCTTTTTCGCATTCTGTCCCTATCCCATATCTTTTATCTAATGAAGACCTTGCTGCAATTATTAAGTATCCTCCTTTTCTGG
>CAYJRV010000097.1:0-2322 GCA_964372695.1 uncultured archaeon
AAGCATTAAAACCTTCTCCCGAAGAGTAAGGCTATGCTTCGCATGAATCTCGACGGCGACCCGAACTTGGGACTGTACGGCTTCGCCACCGACAAATACTGCGTTGTCGGCGCAAACAGCGCGCTGAAAAAGGCCGAGAAAGAGTTGCGCGTCGAGGCGCATTTCTTCACGGTCTTCAATACAGGGCTGCTTGGAATATTCGGCACGGGCAACTCCACAGGGCTTGTCCTTCCGGATTTCATGGACAGGGACGAAAGGCAGAGGGTAAAAGGCATGGAAGTTTTTTACCTCAAAACGCGCTACACGGCTCTGGGCAACCTCATTCTCATGAACGACAACGGCATAATATTATCGCCCCTGCTCAGGAAGGAGAAGAAAGACATAGGGAAATTCTTCGGCCTGCGCTGCGAGATGACAAAGATAGCTGGAACTGTTGTGGTCGGCAACCTGGGCATCGCGACGAACAAAGGCTGCCTGCTGCACCCGAAAGTCAAGCAGAAGGAGATGAAGCTTATCGAGGACGTGCTTGGAGTAGAAACAGACATAGGAACCGTGAATTTCGGCTCGCCCTACCCCGGAGCAGGCGTGATAGCGAACAGCTCCGGCTTTGTCGCGTCGGAGCAGAGTTCGGGTCCCGAGCTCGGCCGCATCCACGAAGCGCTGGGATTTCTCTAACGCCCAAATAAGCGAAATCTTTAAATATTATAGAGTTTACATCATATAAATAATGATAAAAAAGTGATGTAAACGAACTGGCAGAAAATGGCGAAAAAGCTCAGCGGCTTGCAGACTATATCGAGCATAAGCAAGGCGCTTGGCGTAAGCAGGAGAACGGCAACAAATTATGTGTACGAAATGAGAAAACGGGGCTGTGTTGCAGTGACCAGGGGCAAAGCCAAAATAAGGATTTATGAAATCTCACCGGTCCCGCACGGATCTTACGGCTACCCGGGGCTCTACGACATAATAAACATGAACTCTCCTGTAAAAATTGCAAAACCATACGAACACAGGATATACCGCGAAATGTCAATAGAAGAGGCGATTGTCAGGGCCATAAAGACAGGGGATTTCAGGGTAATTCTGGCGTCCCTTGCGCTGTTCAGGAAGGTGAAAGACTGGAAGCTTTTGTATGGCTATGCGAAAAAGGAGAGCCTGCAGCGGCATGTTGGCGCACTATACGATACAGCAAGAAAATGCACGCGGGTAAAAAAGATGGACGGACGAATCAGGAACAGGCTGAAACAGGCAAAATCGCAGGAGACGTTCATAATAGCCGGCATGCGCAGCACGGACTTTAAAGACATAGAAAAAGAGTGGAGTATCCGCGTCCCGTTCAACAAAAGCGATCTCAGCAGATACAGGGAAGTGCGAGCAAAATGAAGCACGAAAAAATGAATCAGCTTCTCTCGAAAACAGAAGTTTGTGAGGCGTTTTCAAGATGATAGGGATAGACGAGCAGATAGAAATGCTCAAGCTTATTGGCAGTGAGCTGAAAAAACAGACAGAATGCGTGATTATAGGAGGCTCAGCCATGCTTTTTTACGGACTCAAATCTGCGACAAAGGACATAGATATTGTATTCCTCTCGGAAAACAGCAGGAAAGATTTTATAGAGGCAGCTGAAGAGACAGGCTTCGGGAGAATTGGAAGCAGCAACCATAAAAACGGGAAAAGCCCGATTATTATGGAAAGAAAAAATGCCAGAATGGACTTGTTCGTAAATGAAATAATATCGTTCAAATTATCGCCTGGAATAATGTCAAGGGTAAAAGAAAAGCACGAATTTGAAAATCTCATTGCGGATATCGTATCGCCCGAAGATATTATCGTGCTGAAGTGCGCCACAGACAGGGCCGGGGACAGGAAAGACGCTTTTGACCTGATAGCCAAGCTCCCCATAAACTGGGACATAATAATAGACGAATCTGTGTGGCAGATGAAGAACGGCAAAAAGGTTTTCCCTGTTTTCCTGTTCGATTTTCTTGAAGAGCTCAAGGAAGACTACAAAGCCGAGATTCCAAATGAAATCATAAAGAAAACAAGAAAGCTCGCGGAAAGCGAGATGATGAAAGCCCTTGGAAAGGGCAAGTCAGGGCGATGAAGGTGCCCTGCTGAGAAGATCTGATAGTATGTCCAGTTGATTTTGGAACATTTTACGCTGAACATACAGCATAGCAGGCTCAAATTAGAAGTTCCAGTATTTAGAAGTTCCAGATCCGAACCTGCTATGAAAAAGGCCGCATCAACGGGGCCTTGGGATTTTTGGGGAAATAGTTTTGCACCAAAGAAAAATTAGGTTTTAGACAGTTTCTGTGTTAT
>CAYJRV010000098.1:0-2289 GCA_964372695.1 uncultured archaeon
ATAATATTCACCTGCAGAGTAATACCTCAGAAGCTTTATAAAAACTCTTATTATTGGTGTTTTGAGCTATTTAGGGGTTACCAACAGGAAATCAACATTAGTCGTTTATCCATTGGCGTTTTCAGAACATATTCACCCCAAACTGGACGACTTTCTTGGTACGGCAATAGATCATTTTAATGCCAGAGACAGAATTTCTTTAGACATCGAATAAGCAGCGAATCAGTCCAGCACTTCAACAATACTGGTCTTTATCTCGGCTTTGCCGCCGCGAGGCTCAGCCATGATTGCGGAGCAGACCAGGCATTTTACCTGCATCGCTGCTTTGTTAAAGATGATCTGCTCGTTCTTGCACTTCTTGCACTTCACTTTAAGGAATTTGCTCTCAGGCATGTTCATATAAATCCCTTTCTTGAAAGAAAGGTCTTTATGAGCCCCAAAGAACAGGGGATTTTGCAGACCTTAATCTCATTATTATTTGATTATCGCTTTCTTATTGCTGTTAAGAAGGAATTTAAAGGTTTCAACTTGCCACGTAGTGCTTGATGCAAGATCATAAGGAACTGCAGGTTCCTTATCTCACGTTTTCTAGCAATTCTATCAGTCGTTTTTGTGCAGCATAACTGAAAGGAGATATAGAATCTCTCATTTTGCTGCTAAATGATGACCTGAACCAATTTCTGGCAGTGCAACCCTGGAAGCATCCTGCCCCATTTGTGCAGTTTCTTCCGATGTTGATGACAAGGCTCATAGGAATGCAGTTGCTCTTGAAATAAGTAGCATAGTTTTGCGACCATCTGCATATATTATCAACATCACTCCCGGTTCTTGACGAATTGTCGCATGTTTCCTGGCTTTTAATGTTCGTGCAGAGATTTGCAATATTGACGCACCCCGTTTTTCCAAAAAGACCTATTTCACCAAACCAATAGCAAACAGGGCGTTCCGGTTTCATGCAGTCTGTAAAGTCGAGGCTGTCGCATGACACTTTATTTATTTCCTCTATAGGAAGCGGTGGGCCACTGCACCATTTCGGGCATCCCACGCTTTCTGTTGCAATATCGCAGCTATTCGCATAAAAATCATGTGGCGGCTCGGAACTCATGTACCTGGTAATATCGTATTCGTCCGGCAGCTTGCCGAAACTGTGACCGAATTCATGCAGCAAAGCACCTTTTATAACTGCATCACTTTCTTTCTCTTTCGTGGCATAATTGTACTCAAATAAATACAGCGTTCCGCCCTTTATGCCAACGACATCAGCGCTTGCCAATCCTGGTGCGTTTGCCAAAAGTATCTTCTGCTTTTCATCATCTGCGCCGGGGCATACTGAGAAATTATTTTGTATAAGAGAACTGCGGCTCTCGCCGAATTCCTTTAATGAGAATGTACCATTTATGTACCACAAATTGAAAACATTTTTGTAATTTCTGAAAGGATACTCGGCAAGCAGGCCCGTGTTATTCACCGACCCATCACCATTTATGTTTACCAAGTCCAGCGTCCTTTGATGCAATTCACCGACCGTGTAATTTATTCCCATAAATACCACATTTATCTTATTCGTGGCATTCGGGTCATTATATCCAGGAATCACTTCTAGGCAGAGAGAGGGATTGATAGCTGCCTTTTTCAGGCACGTCCCGGCGCCGCAATAGAATCCCGTGGCGCATTCCGCATCCGCCTTGCAGCCCGGCTGCTCGCCGCCGTCTGTTCTGAATCCGTTATTCGTGTAAAACCACGCTATGTCAGCGGCAAAAACTACTATCAATATAACCACGAGTATCAGCACGTAATGATAGCTTTTCAGCCTTTTCTCGCTCTTTGCCTTCATGGCTTCGCCGAAGTCGAATTGTGTCATGGTATCGCTTCGAGTCAGGAGTATAGGGTTTCTTTTATGTATTGCACTTGCCTGAAAAATATTGTTCCCGCCCGCTATACTCAAACAAAAAAACAATCCGTACAAGATTTTCTTGTTTGGTATACTGGAAAACAACTATTCTTTTTGTGTATTCTTTAGTTGTTTTACCATATATACACTTTACTGGAAAGGCATCAGGCACTATCAGCTTTCGTTTCTGCGGATCTGCCATTTGTAGTGTCTGAGTGCTTCAGTTAGCGAAATTTTATACAATTCAAGAAAGTCAGTATCTTCTGACGAATGCACCTTGGATAAAATCAGGCATCACTATGACAAAAGAGCATAAAAGGCCTGCTTTTTAATACTTTGTCCCCTAATCATAAAACTAATACAAATACCAACGGGGTGTACAATATGGCTAATGAAGC
>CAYJRV010000099.1:0-2250 GCA_964372695.1 uncultured archaeon
CTTCTCGGCCTTGTCGGGCTTCGGCTTCATGGCTAAAATGAGACATTTGTCTTATTAAATTCTTCCTCTACACCTGCGTGAGCACAATCATCGTCTGCGTCTTGTCAACGCCGTCAATGTCACGGAGCTTTTCAGTCACAATATCATTCAGGTCGTCGATGTCCTTTGCCATGACCTTTACGATAATGTCCAGCCCGCCTGTCAGTATCGTGACTTCCCGCACCCCTTCCATCGTTTTGATTTTCTTTGCAATATCCTGCTGGCGGATTTTTTTCCCTTCGACGTTGTAATTCACCGTGATGCCGATGAACGCCATTACCGGCCTCCCGAGTTTCTTGTAGTTTATGCTGGCAGTGTAGTTCATGATGATGCCTTCCGCTTCCAGTTTCTTTATCCTGTTGTGGATTGTTGTCGGCGGCATCCCGAGTTTTTTCCCGAGCTTACCCACGGTCTGCCTGCTGTTCTCCGTAAGCTCCTCGATTATTTCCCTGTCCTTCTGGTCGACTTTTGCGGATTCCATGCTAAGATTAGGCTATTCAGCATTTATTAATGAATATGGGAAAATATTCCATTTTTTGGTTATTTTTATTGTTTTATTGTAATTTTTACTATAAAAAATGGAATATGTTTATATTAAAGCACAGGGCAATTAGTTATTAATTCATTTACCAAGTTAAGTTAATTATTCAAGGGGGTTTTGATCTGGCAAAGAAACGTATTCTTTTCCTTTACAACGGCGGCACGATTGGGCAGGTTCCTGAGAAGAGGGGGGAGGAAATAGTCCTTGTCCCGCCAAAGGATTCAAAAGTGTTTGAAGATGCGTGCCGTCCGGTCCTTGAAAAGTTTGCAGACCGCCTTGACATCAAGTTCGAAATAGTGACTGCAAAAGACAGTACGAACATGACGCCGAATGACTGGGAGAAATTGATTTTCAGGGTTAAGAAGGCACAGGATGACGAGGGTTTTGATGCAGTGGGAATTGCGCACGGAACCGATACCATGGCATACACCGCAACCGCACTTGCATATGCACTGCACGGTAGAACCCCTGGGAAGACCTGGCTCAAGATACCGATTTCCATTACCGGGTCGCAGACGCCGATTTACCAGGAAGGCGGAGACGGAAGATTCAATTTGGAGAATCTTTTCAGGACTCTCGAAGAGGGAATAAAAGTCGGAGTGGCGGATGTGGTCATCAATTTCTGGGATAGAGTCCTGTTAGGGTGCAGGGCCTTAAAGAGAAGCGAAAAAGACTTTGACGCATTCCATTCCCCGGCGTTCCCAAAGGTTGGCGTCATTGACGCTTCTGGTGTGCACTTAGACATGGCATTTCTCAAAAAGAAAATTGCAGGGGCCGGAGGTTCAATAGCGCCCAAATTTGGGCGCGGGGTTGTAAGCTTCGAGCTTTCTCCGGGTATCGAACCAAGCCTTCTTCTCGGGTTCATCACCGGCGGAGGGGTCTCTGCGATGATTCTCAAGTCTCTTGGTGAGGGCAATGTTTGTAATGAAGGCGAATTCAGCCTAATCCCCACAATAAAGCAGGCGGCAAGCGAGTACATGACTCCGCTATTCATCACGACAAAATTCACAGGTGGCAATGCAATGTCCATGCACTACGAAACCGGATTTGAAGCCGTCAGAGCCGGTGCAATCCCGTGCTACGACCACACTGATGTTGCGGTCGATGTAAAAGTGCGCTGGCTGATCGGCAACGGCATCTGCTCAACCATAGAGGACTTCCGCAAAGCGATGGCAACGAACTATGCGGGGGAAGTCACAGAACAAGCTTGAGCAAACTTCGTGAGCCAGCTATCCCGCCCTGCGCGCTTTTCATTTCGCGTATTCGACGTTCTGCATGCGCTCGAACTGCCTGTCGCCTGTAAGGAATTTCATCCCGTGCCTTTTGGCGTATGTATAGCCAATGCAGTCCGCGTAGGAGAGGTCTTTCCTCTTTTGCTCCTTTTTCTCATTTCCACGGATTCCCACAGGGTTTCATCATCAGGCTCGATTGCCGCTTTCCTGTACGTTTCGTAAACCTCGCGTGCGGCTTCAAGGCCGTATTCATGGAGGGCAAACCAGTATATCTCGACAAGGTTGAAAACGGTTATGCGCACTTTTTCCCCGGAATATTTTCCATAGTTGGCATTTCCCGACATCAGCTCAATTACCGCATAGCTGTCCCAAAAATAGCTCATTGCCAACCAGCCTTCATTTCATCCTTTATCTGCTGCCCTGTCCTGCCCGAAGTTC
>CAYJRV010000100.1:0-2231 GCA_964372695.1 uncultured archaeon
TCCTCAGACATATAGATAAAGGGGCCTCAGGGCAGTTCAGCAATTCGGCATCTGGTCTATAGTCTCTAAGCGGCCTGCTTCCAGGACATAGCCACGCAACTTTTCAGCGGCTGTCAGTAATCCATGAGATTCCTCTTTTCGCTGTCGGGTAAAATCCTGCCATACACGCCGTCATAGCCCGGCTCGACCCTGAGCTTTCCCTTCCTGTTGGCCAATATTATGTCTACGATTTTCCTGTCCGCCGCCTTTTCCAGTTCTTTGCGCTCCGCATTGAGCAGCACATTGAACTCATTGCCGAACCTGTCGACAAGAATCCCGTGAATTGATGACACTTTTTTCGTGAAAACCTCCTGCCCTATGGCAGCCGCTATGATCTCGCTCAGCGGCAGGATCTTCTTGAAATCCACTGCATTCTCCGGCCTGAAACCCTCGTCTCTGTCAGCCAGCTCTTCGACCCGATGCAGCACGCCTATGGTAAGTTGTTTGCCGCAATTCGGGCACTTGCTGCCCGTCTCCATGCTGCGCTCCGGGATTTGCGACACATTGCAGTTCCTGTGCCCGTCGTAGTGGTATTTCCCGTAGCCCGGATCAACCTCCACCGTGAAGAGAAAATTCTTTTTCGTTCTTATCGGCACCAAGAAGTCTTTGTAGGTGAAATTTTCTTTCAGCTCAAATACATTGGCCTCCCTTCCCATGCGCCATGGCCAGGCCGAGTGGCAGTCGCTGTTGCTCACCAGCATTATGCCATCGAGCTGCGACAGCCTCCAGTTCATTGCAGGGTCGCTGCTCATGCCGGTCTCTATGGCATGCACATGCTTCGTCTTGTCCTGGAAGCACTCCTGCAGCGAGTCAAATCCGGAGAAGGATCCAAATATGGAGAACCAGGGAGTCCACGCATGCGCAGGTATTATTTCTATGTCTTTCGAAATGGAGCGCATGGCCTCCGCCAGCTCCACGGATGAGAAGCCGAATATCGGGCGGCCGTCGTAATCCCTTCTGCCCCTTGTGTCCAGAAAGGAATTGATCTGGTCCGCAACATCGAAGCTCGGTGCCAGGACAAGGTGATGGATTCTCCTGCCCTTCCCGTCCTGCCTGTATATGAGGGAGAGTTCGGTGGCGAGAATGAATTTTGTTCCCTTGTAATCATATACGCCCTCAGAGGACTCTTTCAGCTTCGCCTTCAGCTCCTTTAGCCAGAGCGGGTGGGTGAAATCCCCTGTCCCAAGGATGTCTATGCCCTTAACACGGGCCCCGTCTGTGAGAGACTCAAGGTCCAGGTTCTTTGAAGTCCCTCTCGAGTACTTGGAGTGTATGTGGAAGTCGGCGGTCTGCATGCGTAAGCTATCTCTTAAACTCTTAAATATGAAAGCAAATTTGATGCGCATAAATAATTTCTTCCTGATGTTATAGCATGCTTCTGACAGACAGGGAAATCCGCGCGATGGTGGAAAAAGGTCTCCTCGTCCAGGACATGATAGACCCTGCTGTGCAGATACAGCAGTGCGGCATCGACCTCACCGTAGCCAATGTTTTTACCTTGGAGGGCGAGGGCATTCTCGACTTCTCCAATGAGAAAAGAAAGATACCTGGCTACAGGGAAATCCCAATAAACAGCGACCACTGGGCGCTTCAGCCGGGAGTGTACCATATCGCTTTCAACGAGCGAATAGTCCTGCCGAAAGATATAGCAGGCCTGCTCATGCCCCGCTCTTCAGCATTAACATGCGGCATTGTCCAGCACACGGCGGTCTGGGATCCGGGCTACGAGGGCCGTTCTTTTTTCCACGCAGAAGCTTCCCGTCCTGTGAAGATATTCAGGAACGCCCGCCTTGGGCAGATGATTTTCCTGCGGCTCTCTGGGGAAGCGTCATCCTATAGTGGAATCTACAAGGGCGAAGATATATTGAAGTTCGCAAGGCGAGGCAATGATAAGAAAGATAACTATGGGGAAGAAGAGCCTGAGAATTAAGGACTGTTCGGGTTTTTCTTCTGTAAGAGGACTCATGTTCGACAGACTCGAGGACAAGGACGGCGCCCTGATCCGCGGGAACAGCATATGGACGCCTTTCTGCGTCCCGCTTGACCTTTACTTTCTTGGTTCCGATTTTCTGGTCATGGAAAAGAAGGCAGCGATGCCCCTTACATTGAATCCGAAAACCTGGAAGACCTACTCTAACAGGAAAGCAAAATACTGCCTTGAGCTCAGGCAAGGCATCGTTGGCATAAGGAAA
>CAYJRV010000101.1:0-2224 GCA_964372695.1 uncultured archaeon
ATAGTTCACTCCTTGTCCTATTAATTTCTGCCGGAAAGAAGCTTAAAAAATTTCCCTCCACTCTAAACTAGGTAACTATGCGCATATCCATAATCGGCACCGGCTACGTTGGCCTGAGCACCGCGCTCGGCCTTGCTGCCCATGGCCATAGCTCCATTTGCGTAGACCTGGATGAAAACAAGGTCAATAGCATCAACAAGAGCGTGCCGCCCTTTTATGAGGAGGGCTTTGAAGAATCTTTGAAGGATGCAATCGGAAAAAAACTGCTTTTTGCCACGGCTGACTATAATTATGCCATCTCTGGCTCTGACGTGACTTTTATCTGCGTGGGAACGCCTTCCCGTGAAGACGGGTCAATAGACCTGGCCCATGTCAACTCGGCTGCCCGGTCAATAGGCAGCTCATTGAAAAACAAAAACTCATACCATGTCGTTTGCGTCAAGTCCACTGTCCTGCCGGGCACAGCAGAGGGCGTGATAAAAATACTGGAGCAGTCGTCTGGCAAGCTGGCCGGCAGGGATTTTGGCGTCGCGATGAACCCAGAGTTCCTGCGCGAGGGCTTTGCGCTTCATGATTTTCTCAAACCCGACCGCATAGTAATAGGTGAGCTTGACAGGAGAAGCGGTGATGTAGTCGAGAGCTTGTACAGAAACTTCGGTGCGCCCATTATGAGGACCTCGCTGAGGACAGCGGAAATGGTGAAGTACGCGTCCAACGCCTTTCTGGCCACGAAAGTTACATTCGCCAACGAACTGGGGAACTTGTGCAAGAAGCTTGGCATAGACATATACGAAGTCGCCCGCGGCATGGGGTACGACAAGCGCATCTCGCCGCACTTTCTGAATGCGGGCTGCGGCTTTGGCGGCTCCTGCTTCCCAAAAGATGTCTCGGCCCTTCTGTCCATGTTCGGCGAGCACTCTGTGGACTCCCATCTTATAAACGCCGTGATGAAGACTAACGAGACGCAGAAAAAGAAAATGGTCGAGATTCTTGGTTCCAAGATAGACCCGCGCGGCAAGAAAATAGCTGTCCTGGGCCTGGCTTTCAAGGGAAATACAGACGATATCCGCGACTCTGTTGCCATAGATGTGATTGCCGAGCTGAGAAGGCAGGGCGCCAGCATCTACGCCTACGACCCCATGGCAGCCGAAAACATGAAAAAGCTCTTTCCAGATATAATCTATGTGACCAGTTCAAAAGACGCCATTGACGGGGCAGAGGCCTGCTTGATTATGACAGACTGGGAAGAGTTCTCGGAGCTTACTGACAAAGATTTCTCAGTGATGAAAAACAAACTTGTCATAGAAGGCAGGCGTGTGCTTGACAGAACGCAGGTCACGTCATTTGAAGGTGTTTGCTGGTGACTCTATGAAAGCAATTATACTCGCTGCCGGCCGCGGAACAAGGATGAGGCCACTGACCTACGGGATACCGAAGCCGCTGCTGCCCGTAAAGGGAAGGCCCATGATAGACTGGATAATAAGAAGTGTTGACGATCCCTCTGTGGAAGAAATAATAGTCGCAGTGCCCGGCACAAACGGCGACAACATAGAGGAGAGGACGCTCTCCCACATCCATGGCATATGCATCGACTCTTACCTCAAGAACAGTGGCTACAAGATACCGATCAGGACTATCCCCACGCCGCAGCGCGAGACTGCAGGAGATCTGCACTATATACTCGAAGAACTCAACATAGCCAAGGGAAAAATACTAGTTGTCTACGGCGACAACCTTACGCAGTTTGATCTCAAAAGCATGCTGAGGTACCATGACGATTGCCGCAAAGCGATGGGCATTTCCGCAACTGTGCTTCTTTTCGAGGCGCCTGAGCATGAACTCAACAGGTTTGGCATAGCAAAGCTGAGCAAGGTGAGCGGCTTTGACCTCATCGACTTTTTTGTGGAAAAGCCGCCAATAAATGAGGCGCCCTCCAGGTTTGCCAATGGCGGCTACTACATCCTTGAAATCGAGGATGTTTTCGACATGCTGCCAAAGAACCGCGTAAAAGTTGAGAATTCCGTCTTTCCACAGCTGGCCAGGGAAAGGAAACTGGCCGGGTTTCTCACCAAGCTTCCTTACTGGATAGACATAAGCACCCTGGAAGCTTACGAAATAGCGAACAGGTTTGCGCACGAAAACCTCATACTTCCGCCTCCGGCGCCCAACGGAAAATGATTTCTATGCAGGCAAAGATGCTGCGTGCTGTTGATGGGTATTTGGG
>CAYJRV010000102.1:0-2199 GCA_964372695.1 uncultured archaeon
ATATAAATTATACGGTGCCGGTAGTATTTAACCTAATTATCGGAAAGATCTATAATACACTAAACGAATTGTTGCGTGCTGATTTAGTTACGATTTTATATGATGAATATGGACTTGGTAAACCTGAAAATATGCATACAAAATTATTCTTGCGTGTACCATTGGAGTTAGGACTTACAGAAAAAGAAATAAACGAAAAATCTGAAATACAAGAAGTGAAAAATTTCAGAGAAAGAGTAGACAAAATATGGATTAGTGGTTCATCTGCAGAAGCTTACGGAATTGTGTATATATTCGAAAAAATAGGAGCAGATTTTCATAGAAAATTTCTTCACGGGTTAGAAAAAAGTGGTGTGTCAGAATACGCTCTTGAATATTCAAAGTTACACTCAGTTGCAGAAGAAGATCATGCAGAAATTGTAATTAATGGTTTGGGTTTATACGAAGACAAAATAACAGATTTGGAAAAGGGTGTAAGAATCGGTATAGAAATTCTAATTGACCTGTGGAACGGTTTAGAAAAACACGTCTTTGCATAGTTCTCAGTTATTTCTTAACTCGATAAGTAGCCCACCAATCAACCGCATGTGGATTACATTCGTCCTGCAAAGAACCAAACCATCAGCCAAGCACAGCTACGAGCCCACCTCCACTGTGTAATTAGAATATACCTTTTTATGCATTTGAGCAATAGCTATTTGCTATGTCTTATTCATTCAGGGAGAAAGTCTTGGATTCCAAGCACAGGGTGTTTATTTTTGAGGCCGTCCCGCCGGAGCCTCATATAAACGAAAAGTCGCTCAAAACGCGGGCACAGACGCTTGCCATGACGCTTAACGGTTTCAAGGAAGTTGACGCAATATGCATACCGCATGTGATAGACGAAAGCGACAGGGGAAGCAAGATAACAAGGAATGTAAAGGTCGATGCCAGAGAGTTTGGATACCATGTTCGCAGGATGCAGCGCAAGAGCGTAATAGTTACGTACCCGTTTTCATACATTCCAAAGACGGAAACAGCAGACTGGCTGAGGCGAACTTATAACATCGGAAAAATTGACAACCTGGTTGTTGTTGGCCCTAGTCGCAACCATACGGATCTTCCAGGATATAGCGTTGAAGAGACCGCAAAACTTATAGGTGAAATGAACTCTAAAAATGAAACGGACATTTTTCAGGGCGCAATATGCATCGATTCCAGAAGGAAAAAAACAAGCCCGCATTTACCGATGGACGAGCCGGAAAGAATGGCCAGAAAGGCGCGGGCAGGAACACAGTATTTTTTAAACCAGATAAGCTATGATCCCGAAAGTATCCTGAACCTTTTGAGGGATTACAGAAACGAGTCGGCTGAGAGGGAGGAGCAGCCGAGAAGGGTGATCCTTTCAGTTTCTCCGATATCCTCAATAAACACCCTAGCCGTGATAGAGGGGCTTATTGAAAAGAAAATAGACGAAGACCTCAGATGCTATGTTCTAAAATTCAGCCACGGGATAGCCGAGAGATCCGAGCAAAGAATAGAGGAGATGTTCAGAAGAATTTTTGAGGACTATTACACGGAAAATATATCCGTGCCCATTGGCATATGCGTTGAATACGTAACGCGGACAAACTTCGAGCCGTCCCTTGACCTGCTCCACCGGCTGCCAAAAATATGGAAAGAATACCAGCCCGAGTCAAGGTTTTCTGCAAACAACCGGCACTAAATACCAATGGCATCGCAGATGTCCCTAAAGACCTCTTCCGGCTGCCTTATTCCCTCTATCCTTATTTCCATCAGCAGCCCGTTCTCCCTGTAGAAGTCCAGGATGGGCTCTGTCTGCTCGTGGTATAATTCCAGCCGCTTCCTTATTACTTCCTCTTTGTCGTCTTCCCTGACGTAGAGTTCGCCGCCGCAGGCGTCGCATCGGCCTTCGATGCTTGGAAGGCTTTCGTTCCCGTATATTGCCCCGCATTTCTTGCAGGTCTTTCTCTTAGCAAGCCTGCGTATGCATTCGGCGTCTGAAACGTTCAGGTGGATAACATGGTCTATGTCTGCTGCGCTTTCCAGCATTTCTGCTTGGTTTCGGTTGCGCGGAAAGCCGTCTAGGATGAACCCTTTTTTCGCGTCGTCTTCTTCCAATCTTTTTTTGAGTATGCCTAACATTATGCCATCAGGCACTAAAACGCCCCTGTTGATTATGCTCCTGATCTTTTGGCC
>CAYJRV010000103.1:0-2054 GCA_964372695.1 uncultured archaeon
GTCAAAAAAAAGCTCAAGTGACAGGTCCTTCTGTCCTGCGCCCGCTTGAAACTTTTCAAAAATGCTGTTCTCAGCCTCCACTATATTTTTGCCCTTTATGTCAAGTATAATATCATAAGCGGCTTTTCTGGGGTGGCTGCTGCAGCAGACTGTATGTTTCGCCCCTATTGCTTTGGTTAGAAAGTGCGTATTCGTTGTGCCGGGAAATCCCTCAAAAACAAGGTCATACTTCTGGCTTCGGAGTTTTATTATATCCCTGATAAATCTGAATGCGTCCGGTATGAAACGGAGTGTAAAAAGTTCGTGGAAAAAGCGGCTGCTATGAGGCCTCAAGTACCAGATATTGTAGTCAATTCTGGATATTTTATCTATGTAAGGGCAGTTCTTCACAAGAACTTTGCCCTGCTTCCCCGGCGGAAATTCTTCTAGGATATGTACCTCGCAACCGGCGAATTTTTTGAAGTTGCGTGCAAGCGGAATAGCTGTTACAACATCGCCTATACCCGGGCCCTTTATTATAAGAATTTTTCTAATTTGTTCCTTATTTGGCATATTTTTTTGTCGCATGCAATACATCCTCCACAGTGATTTTACTCATCATGTTTCTTTCGCATTTGTCGAAATTGCCCTGTATGTCATAACATGCGGATTTTTCCTTCCATATGAATTGGCTCCCTTTGTTCAGTGGCGCCAAGACATGGGGATTTGTAGGGCCGAACAAAGAAATAATGTTATTGTTAACGCACGAGGCCAAGTGCATGGCCCCGGAGTCGTTGCATACCACAAAGCTGCAGAGGCGCAGTAAAGCCGCCGTCTGTTTTACTGTAGTTTTGCCGCAGAGGTTTGTAATGCGCCCCTTGTTTTTTGCATGGCTGCGGATCCATCCGCATGTTCTCATATCGTCCTTCCCGCCTATAAGGATTATTCTGGACTTCTTTGTGAGCGCGTTTGCAAGCTGCAGGTAATTCTCCTTCGGCCATATTTTTATTCTTGCCCTTTGACCGGTATTTGAGCCGCCGCCTGGAGCTATGGCAATACTGCCTTTCTCGACGGTTTTTTTTGCGAATTTCCTGGATTTCTCGTCTATTTGAATTTCCATCCACGTCCCGACAGGCTTCGCCCTCAAGTATATTGCAAGGTCAAGGTATGCCTCTATGTCGTGCTTGTTCTGGCAGTAAAAAACATTTAGGTTATTTGCAAAACCCTCCCCGTTCCGGTCAAAGCCTATTCGGAATTTGCCGGCAAAGGCGCCAAAGACGCCGGCCGCCCAGTGTTTGTCAAGTATGAAAATTAAATCGTACCTGTTTTCCTTGATTTTTGTTGCCAGTTTTTTAATTTCTCTGAGGCCGCGCCGAAAAAACATCCTCTCGTCAAACTCTATTATGTAGTTGATGTTTTTGTTGCCACGGAGGGCATCGGAAAATGATCTGCCGCAGGCATAGTCGATAACGGCCCCTGGGAATTTGTGCCTTACTGCGCGCACTAGGGGGGTAGTCATTAGTATGTCGCCGATAGCCCCTGTCTTGAAAAACAGTATTCTGTTTATCTTTTGCGGAAGCTCTTTGTTCTTTTGGCTGAATAGGATGCTTCCAAGTTTGCAAACCGTGGTCATGAGCTACTCTACTATCAGAGCCTTTTAAAACATTATAGAGTTGGAGCGGAAAATGAACTGTTTTTCACCTTTTCTTTTCAAAAAACCCTGGTCCGAGCCTTGCAGCACAGTATTCTCTGAAAGCCTCCCAGAACTCTGTTCTGGGTTCCCAGCCAAGAACTTCCCTAGCCTTTGTATTGTCCACGAGCCACCTCTCCGCCTCATGGTTTGGCAGTGATTCGATCATTACATTGTCCGATAGCGCTCTGGCTATGTCCAGAAGCCTGGTCTCCATTCCGCCTGACAGGTTGAAAACGTCCCAGCCGTCTTTCTTCGAAGCAAGCATTATTCCTGCGGTGAAGTCTCGTATGTGCGTGAAATCCCTGGTCGTGTTCTCGCCGTAGACAATTAGGGGTTTGCCTTCCTTGACGTTGTTTATCCATGTGGGCAGGACGCCTAGCGG
>CAYJRV010000104.1:0-2008 GCA_964372695.1 uncultured archaeon
CAGGAAGGGAGCAGCAAGCGCCTGCTGCCGCTGATCAACGAGGGCACGTGCATAGGCTGCGGGATCTGCGTCACGCGGTGCCCATTCCACGCGATTTCTATAGTTAACACGCCGGAGCAGCTTGACGAAGCGCCTGTCCACCGCTACGGCGAGAACGCGTTCGCCCTGTTCAGGCTGCCCACACCGGTGAAGGGCGTCGTGGGACTGCTCGGCCCGAACGGCTGCGGCAAGAGCACTGCAATGAAAATACTGGCCGGGCAGCTGCAGCCAAATCTCGGGAAGTTCGAGGGCGCGGCCACGATGGAAGAACTGATAAAGATAAACCGCGGGACAGAGCTACAGACTTACCTGGAAGGCATGAGAAACAAGGGGATAAGAACTGTTCTGAAGCCGCAGAACGTCAGCTACCTGCCTGATGCTGTCAAGGGTGCTGTCGGCGCTTTCATCAAAAACGACGACCTCGTGAAGAAGCTTGAGCTGCAGAACTGCCTAGAGAGGGAGCTGAAGGAGCTTTCCGGAGGGGAGCTACAGCGCGTGGCAATAGCAAAGACGCTTGAGAAGGACGCGGACATCTACTACTTCGACGAGCCGACCAGCTACCTGGACGCCAGGCAGAGGTTCAACGTCGCGCGGGCCATCAGGGAGCTTGCGGAGAAGAAATTTGTGATGGTCATCGAGCACGACCTGGCCACGCTGGACTTCCTCGCGGACAGAATTCATATTTTCTACGGCGTTGCGGGAACATACGGCGTCGTCTCCAAGCCCTACGCCACGAAGCAGGGCATAAACATCTTCCTGGGCGGCTTCATCAAGGAGGACAACGTGCGCATACACGACGCGATAACATTCGCGCACGCGAGCCAGGAGGGCATGCGCAGGAGGAGAGAGGCCATGCTGGAATTCGGCGGGATCAGGAAGGATTATGCAAACTTTTCTCTTTCTGTCGGTGCAGGCGAGATCTACCAGAACGAGGTGCTCGGCATAGTCGGCGCCAATGCGCTTGGCAAGAGCACGTTCGCGAAGATACTTGCCGGAGAGACAGAGGCCGAGGGCAGCATATCGAAGAAGATAAAAATTTCCTACAAGCCCCAGTATCTCACAGCGGATTTCGACGGCACTGTTGCTGAGATGATCGATAGCCAGGAACTAAACGAAGACCAATACAGGCTGCTGGCGAGGCAGATGGACATCGAGCGCCTGCTGGAGAAGCAGGTGAAAGCTCTGTCAGGCGGGGAGCTTCAGCGCGTCGCCGTGCTGATAGCGCTGTCCAGGGAGTGCGACCTTTTTCTTCTTGATGAGCCTTCCGCGCATCTTGACGTCCAGCAGAGGCTCGTCGTTGCAAAGGCGATAAAAGGCAAGACCGCGATGGTGATAGACCACGACCTGCTCTTCCTCAGCTTCATCGCCGACAGGACTATGCTGTTCACCGGGGAGCCCGGAAGGGAGGGCAGGGCGGAGATACTGCCGCTTAAGCAGGGGTTCAATTCGTTCCTGAGGGAGATAGGAATAACGTTCCGCAGGGACGAGCAGACCAAGAGGCCAAGGGCAAACAAGGCGGGCTCGCAGGTGGACAGGGAGCAGAAGGAGAGGGGGGAGTATTTTTTGTTCTAGCCAAATGTAAAAGGCAGCTCTAACTGTTTTGGATTTTTTGGTGGCTTGAATTCTTTGATTCTAAAGTATAAACAGTCGTCGAAAAATATTATTCTGCATTTTCTATCTTCCGGAAGCTTCATCCCGAAGACGTATCCGCCTGCTAAATTTCCGTCAATTGCAACGTCAGTAATTTCACAAACATCGCCATTTTCCAGGGAAATTCCTTCTATGCCATCGCTATACTTTAAAAATATCTGGTGATTCATTGACTCGACGAAACACATGTAGCCCTGTGATAGCTTGTCTCTTATCTCACAGACATCAGAATAATCCATCGTTTATCTATTTCGACAAAGCATTAAAATCAGTACCTTCTCCCCGCGAGCCTCGCGTCGATGTTCTTCAGGCGCTCGTT
>CAYJRV010000105.1:0-1935 GCA_964372695.1 uncultured archaeon
AGAGCCGAAGACTCTTTGCGTGCGCAAAAAGCTTTGCTTCTTGCTGCATCTGCTGCCTGACTCGAAGTTAAGCGGAGCTTAACTTGAGTCTCCAAAAGACTTCTTCGATGTCTTTTGCGAGAAGACAGCAGTTTTCAATGTCAACAAGATAAAATGTTCAATAAATTGCGCCCTTCAGTATAATTCCGGGGTTTCTGCAGGGAGGAACCAGGGGCAGAAAACAACAGGATCTTTGTCATTCGGGTTTTTCCAAACCCAGATTAATATTTTGCCGCTTTCAGCGTCAGAGATACGACACCAGAATAAAAATGGCAACGGCGGCGCCAAAAACAGCGGCCCATATCCTCTTGTCCCATGCGAAAACCTTCGAGCCGTCCAGCGGGAAGATGGGTATCATGTTGAATATGGCAAGCCACACATTCACGAAAATGCCCAGGCTGAACAGCTCTGAACTCTGCAAGAAATTCAGCGCAAAAAAGCCGAGGGCGATCATTATGTTTATCACAGGGCCGGCCAGCGACACAATGCCCATCTTTTTTCCGGAAACGTTTTGCGTGTTGCCCCACAGATCCGACCTCGGGCTTACATAGACGGCGCCCGGCGCCGCAAAAACAAAACCGAACAAAGACGACACTATGGCTATGCCGAGCCCCAGCCTCCATAGCCTGTACTCGGCGTGCATCCCGAAATGCTGCGCGACTATCTTGTGCCCTATCAGCTCGTGGGCGAGGAACCCTATGCCCACCGCAACAAATGAGAAAAGTACAAGCGTGGGCAGCCTGGCTATGCTGATCTTGAATATCCCGTCGCCGAACGCCAGCGCAAACGCTATGGACAGCACGACAGCCGATATGGCTATCTCTTTTATTTCGGTGAATGTGAAAACGAACTTCATGCTGTTCACGCTTATTTTTGGTGTAAGGATCCCTCTTATTTATATGAAGCCCAGTTTCTTGAACAGAATCTTGCTCGGCCTGTTTAATTTGTACTTGTTTAAATCCCTGATATCAACCCATTCAAGCTCCCGTATATCGTCATTTGCGGCCAGCTCTCCACCTGCAAAGTCGCACATGAACTGCAGGAAGACATAGTATGTTTCCTCATTGTTTTTGTCCGGTTCTGTGTCAGAGTCCCATGAAATCTTTACGAGATTTTTTACAGTTATGCCGATCTCTTCCTTGATTTCCCTTATCACTGCGTCCTCGCAAGTCTCGTCACCTATATCTATGCCTCCTCCAGGAATGTGCCATGTATCGGGATAAGGGCCTTTTCCTTTAGGCTTTTTGCCAAGGAGAGTCCTGTCGTTTTTTCTGATAACTGCACAAACTATAAGTCTGGTTTTCATGTTGCCATTCCTTTCCATGCTTTCTTCTTGACCAGTCTTTTTCTTCTTGACTAATCTTCTTCCCATCATCTTTTTGATCAATCTTTTTCCTCATAAATTAATATAAA
Source organism: uncultured archaeon (assembly GCA_964372695.1). Taxonomy (GTDB): domain Archaea; phylum Aenigmatarchaeota; class Aenigmatarchaeia; order GW2011-AR5; family GW2011-AR5; genus JACQNX01. The sequence goes on from CAYJRV010000105.1 coordinate 1,453, forward strand.
AAGATTGAGTGGAGGCGCGCCCTCGGTGGCTGCCCAGGGCAAAAGAAGTTGGTCCGGCCCCATCGCTCCACTCAGCGCTCCCGAGAGCACCATATCTACAGTTTAGAGCTGCTTCCTTCCGGACCTGACCCGATTCGCCATAAAGATGATCCCCCAGGACTGAGCTTCGACGCTCCGGTGCCGGGCTCCTGTTGCCGCAGACAGCGCCTCCAGGCTTCGGTCCCATCTATAGCGGGTTGATGGCAACAGCTGTCCGCTGCCCAGCCGACCTAGCCTCCGATGTAATTTTGCAGGGAAAGTATTAAAACAAATTTTTGACTGGGTAACCTGAAAAAATTGGATGATGCATAATTTCCAGAAGCGCGCGTTTATACTGAAAGACATTTCTTTTTGGACTTTCTGGTGCCTTTCGCACATCCTGAAGGACGTTATCATATCTTCCTTAATACCAGCACCTCAAGGTGCTGGTTTGTTGGAAGATGT
>CAYJRV010000106.1:0-1917 GCA_964372695.1 uncultured archaeon
TCCACAGAATAGTTTATATTGCCTGGCTGCTTTCTGTCATGCACTTTATCCAGATAAACCCGATGCTGCTGCTAAATCCGGCCGGCTATCTGCTGCTTATTGTTACAGCTCTGGTTTTCATATCTGAAATCACCGCTTTCGTGAGGCACGTAAGGACTAAGGGTGGAAAAGGGAAGTACGCGGGGTCGGCAATAATAATCATCGCCTCAGTTCTCTTCTATCTTTCGTACCAGTTAAACAAAAATGCCATCGCTATTGCAATGATAGTTATAACAGTAATTGGTTTTGCCCTCCTGTATTCGGCACTCTGGCTGAGGGACAACAGAAAGAAAAGACAGCTTCAAACGGAGACTACTGAAGCTGAAGAAGCCAAAAGCCGGGCAAACGGTGAAAATATAAGTTTGCATAACGGATGATTAGCATGAGAAACATTGTCCTGCCGCTGCTTCTGGTTGCCACTGTGCTGGTGGCCGGATGCGCTGCACCCCAGCAGCAGGAAAAAACCCCCGAGCAGGCTATTCAAGAGATGCGGGATTTCATGGAGAAAAACCCTGACAAGCTGACGCCTACGCAGCCGGCAGAAACTGACCTGGAGTTTTCAGGCAGTGCCGTAAAGGGCGGCTCTTTCCAGAACATTAACTACATGACGTCGGGCTCTGTGGAGATCCAGCAGCAGGACGGAAAGAGCTTTATTGTGCTCGGAGAAGACTTTGCGACGCCTGCGGGCCCGGATTTGGTGCTGTACCTCACAAAAAACTCGGAAAAGACAACCCGTGAGGACGTGCGGGCAGGGCTGCAAATTGAAAAGCTGAAGAGCACGACAGGCAAGCAGATTTATGAAGTGCCTGCCGGCGCCGACCTTGCCCAGTACAATTCCGTGACGATCCACTGCAGGGCATTCAATGTGCCCTGGAGCTATGCGCCGCTTTCCACCTGACTCATTTAAATTCTTTTTCATTCCTGTAGGAAATATGGATGCCGAAAAACTCGAAAAGCTGCTGCAGGAGACGACCGGCGAGGAGGACGTGAAGCCGCTGCTCAAGACGATAGCGCACTGGACCAAGCGCATAAAAGCAAGCGACAACAAGTTTACCACCGAGAACATGCGGGACGCCGTTTCACTGAAAAAAATAAGCGGTCTCGGGATCATAGAGCTGGAGATAAAAAACAACGGCTTCGACGAGGAGGTCACGGCAAGCCTCACGCCGGATGGCGAGGAGCTGAGCGCGGACTTCTTCAAGAAGGGATTTTATCTCTGAATGTGGTTTTATAGTTTTTTGTGTCAGTTTGTTCATGATGGGCGGTTTATCTTATCAGACAGGAAGCTTTGATGTCGATCCTAGACAACTAGTTAGCGGCACTCCAGGTGGAGCCCATTTATCATAAGTGCGGTATAGCTGTAAAGGACTGTAATGCCTACATTTTTGTAACCCAGTCCGGTAAGGACTTACATCAAACCGGTGCACAAAAATTTAATCTGACGGCTTCAGACTTCTTGTATGAAAACTTGTTTCATTTGGGTGTAAGGTCACTTGGAACAGCCGGTATTGTTGACTTAGGCCGGCCTTATGGTAAAGTCAGCATGATTTATCTAACTCAATGCGAAGAATTGATTTGCAAAGAGCTTGCCGCCAGGGGAATTAATGCAAGGTGCAAAACATAGGAATGAAAAACTGCTGCATCATTTTTGACTTGTTCCAGAACCTTTATAACATTTCTAAACATTTATACAAAGGATAATCATGCCAACGAAAGACCAGGTCATAGATGCGCTGAGGAACTGCATGGACCCTGAGCTCCACATAGACGTGTGGACGCTCGAGATAATCTACGACATCCAGATAAGCGACGAAGGCAGCGTATACATAAAGATGACGTTCACCACGCCGTTCTGCCCCTACGGGCCCGCGCTCGTGA
>CAYJRV010000107.1:0-1899 GCA_964372695.1 uncultured archaeon
TTTGTACAAATAATGTCTTTGGTATATCTGAATGACATCATAGTATGTTCAATAAATTATGTCATTCAGTATAAAAACACGCCCAACAATTTTTCCTGCTCCGTTGTGAACAACATATAAAGACACAGTTCTATTATTATTTATGACCCAGATCGAGGTGACTTTCCTCGGGACAACGGCAGGCATACCGACGAAGCACAGGAACCACGCCGCGATACACATGCTCTACAGGAGCGAGAACGAGTTTTCATACCTGTTCGACTGCGGCGAGGGGACGCAGAGGCAGATATTCACCGCGGGGCTGAACTTCATGCGGCTGGACGAGATATTCATCTCGCACTGGCACGCGGACCATTTCGCGGGACTTCTCGGCCTGATGGAGACCATGAACCTGGAGAAACGGGAGAAGCAGCTCACGATATTCGGGCCCGAGGCCGGGCGCTTCGTGGGCACGCTGCTCGACCTTGGATACGCTTCGAAGAATTTCCCGATAATACCACAGGATGTGCCGTTCGAGGGGAGCGAAATCACGACACTTTTGGAGATGCTGGAGTTTTCAATCGTTTCGATACCGGCAAAGCACGGGATACCTGCTGTCTCCTACGCGTTCGTTGAGAAGGACAGGATAAAAATCGACAGGGACAAGGCGAAGAAGCTGGGCCTGCCCGCCCAGGGGCCGGTATACGGGAAGATAAAGGAGGAGGGCTCGGCATCGTTCAGGGGCAGGACAATAAACCTGGACGACATCGCGTTTGTCGAGCGCGGCAAGAAAGTTGTCTATTCCGGGGACACGATGGTGTCGAAGAACATGATAAAGCTCGCGTCCGGCGCGGACCTGCTCATCCACGACAGCACGTTCTTCGAGGAGGATGTCTTCGACAAGCAATACAGGCACACGACGTTCGAGGATGTGCTCCGCATAGCCGAGGAAGCGAAAGTCAAGCAGGTAATACTCACGCACATCTCGCGCCGTTACCAGAACGTGGAGCTCATGAAGGAGAAGATAAGGGACCACCCGAACGCGAAGATCGCGAAGGACTTCATGAGGGTTGTTGTGTGAGCGTCATTTCAGGTTTCGTCTGAAAGACAAATGAAAAGACGGCTCTTTCCTGTTGTTGATGCCGAAGACAAATTTCATGGGGCCTATATTCAAGCCTGCTGACGGTTTCTGCTCATAATGAATGCCAGAAGCAGACGCAACGCGCGAAAAGCCGTACCCGAAAATCCACCTGTTTTTAAGGGTGCAATAGCCCTCCGCACCTCTGACATCCGATTTCGGTGTATGCACAAGTCTCCAGCCAAGAGCGAACGTGCCCTGTCCGCTGAGATGCGTGTTTGCAGGCTGCAACGGGACGTCGAACAGCTCACCGACAGAATGCCGCAGGGTCCGCTCCGCAAAATCCAGGCGGTCGTTATCAAAGGCTTTTGGAGTGTACCTGTTTGACCCTTCCTTCCCGAAGCGCAGGAAGCCAGTGAATGACCTTGATGTGCCGTCATCCCTGTAGAACATTTTGGTTATATTTTCTATTCCAAGATTCAAAAGAAGCTCCTTAGTTCTGCTAAATTGAATATTAGCATTCCGCTTCTTGAAAGAACCTAGAACAGCAAGATGATATTTGCCAAAATCAAGAAAATCGCCAACTGTTTCTATCGAATTCCCGTCCAGGTTTCCATAACCTGCAAAAATTTTGTTCCCCTTGCCAGCATCAACCCTGACATGCCCTTCGCCGGAGAACTTTCCATCGGTATATTCGGCGGCTGCCCCGAACAAAACTTTAGGAAATTTGCGCTGGTAGTAGATGCCGGCTTCTTCCTGAACGCCGTTTTTCAGTGCAGCCAGTTTAAGAGCCTATCCCGAAAGGGATAAATATCAGGCTTGCTAATTCTTGAATATCTGGT
>CAYJRV010000108.1:0-1804 GCA_964372695.1 uncultured archaeon
AGGGAACAGATAAATTACTATCCTACATATCCACTCAAATCAGCCTTATAAGCTTTTTCTTCATAGTGAAAAGCAATGTCATTTATTTCCTATCTGGGAAGGCTGGCAAAAGATCACAAGGCTGAACTTGGAATTCTGGTTCTAACAGGTGCTGTGACTTACGCAGCAACGAAGCGCCATAACGGGCATCCTGAAAATTATTTTAGCAGACACCGAGAACCTGAGCATTTTTCTCCCAGAATCAGAACACATGAAGACCTTAGAGCAGCGATTGCCAATGCAATGCTGGAAGATGCCAGATAATTGCGTTTCTATGCCTGCGGGGCTGCTGGGCCACGGCGTGCACGAATTCATAGAAGTTGCGGAAGAAAGCGGCAGCGAGACGGGCTTCTGGCTCTTCACTATCTTTAAATACTTTGTAAGATAATTCTTACTTGTAAGTATAATTTGGTGATATAAGTGGAAGATATCAAGACGGTGAAAATAAGCGACAAGGGGCAAATCAGCATTCCAAAGGACATTAGGAAAGAGCTAAACCTAAAGGAAGGCGAAACGCTCGTTATGATTACAGATGGGAAGAAAATAGTGCTGGAAAAAAAAGACCGCATCATCAATAGAATCAAATACGACGAAGGGGGATATACGATGCTTGCATCTGAAGACGTTCTGAAAAAGGACTGGGATAACGACTATGACGAGCGCTGGAACAAGTATTGAGCAGAGAGCAGTCGTCCTTCTGCCTTTTCCTTTTACCGGCCTTTCAGGCAATAAGAAGCGTCCTGCGCTTGTGATATCAAACACAGAATTCAACAGAAAGAACGAAGATGTTATCTGCTGCCTTATTACTTCCAACCCAAACGTAAGAGACGGAGTAAAAATCACAAAGAACGACATGGATTCGGGATTTCTTGAGTTTGAAAGCACGTTGAAGCCTTATAGACTATTCACTGCCAAAAAGACAATAATTTACAAAGTGCTTGGAAAGCTGAGCAAGCAAAAGCATCGCGCAACAACAGAAGAAATCAAAAAGCTGATAGAATGAAAGCCAAGAAATTTAGAGCCCATGGAATGCCGAAGAAAAGATGAGATAGCCGTTATCTTCCATGACAATTTAGCCGTCTTATTGTGCTTATCGTAAAATCCGGATTTACGCGCGTTGCAACTCCGCTATCCAAGAGCTTCAGTGCTGAATTACACACCCACGATTCACTATACGCCCCCACAACTTCAGCAGACTGCGGTCGGTGGGACATATCAAAATATCCATCAAGCTCAGGCGCGTGGCGCAAAAGCACCGTTCTGTCGCGGTTTTCAGATATATAGCGCAATATCCTTTCCTGTTCAGGCAAAATTTCCTCATCATCAGGCAAAACTTCGCCCTTTTTATATCCGACGCAGACAACAACATCTTCATGAAGCCATGCGTGGAGATTTTTCACTGCGCTGATTTCGTGATATTGCATAATGACTAAAAATGAAGAAATAATTTAAACCTATTTTCAGGTATCAGGAAATGCAAAACGCCCCAAATCCAAACCCTTAAAAAGATTGCGCCATACTTTTAATGAGCGTAGAAGCTTAAATGCGATAGTTAAGCCTTGCCTGGCTAATGGCTTGGTTTTCAATTAAAAACATGAGGTGTTTTAATGGCAGACAAGAAACCGCACTTGAATCTCGTGACAATCGGTCACGTTGACCACGGAAAATCCACGCTCGTAGGGCGCCTGCTCTTCGACACGGGCGCTGTCAGGGACGAGCAGATGAGAAAGCTGAAAGATCTCGCGAAGGAGTTGAAGAAGGAAAC
>CAYJRV010000109.1:0-1768 GCA_964372695.1 uncultured archaeon
AAACTTCTCTGTTTCTTGATGAAACTTCTCTGTTTCTTGATGAAACTTCTCTGTTTCTTGATGAAACTTCTTTTTAAAAGAAGTTTCTGAGAGGGCGAGATCCTTGACCGGGATTTCCGAACCTTCCCTTTTGATTGAACTTTTGGGAAAAGTTCACTAGACTACGGGAGCCTGATTCTGGATAAAGTGTTGTGAATTACATTTATAAGCCTAACATTGCGTCCTATCCGGAATTCTTCCAACAAGAATAATAAAAGGAGATTAGTCCGGAGGGGCGGATTGCTACGAAGAAACTTTGCTTTTTCGAGCCCTCGGCGAGCTTCGCTCAGCCGAAGGTGAACCGAGATTCAAATTATTTTCCTTCTTGATCAATCTTTTTCCCAAAGGAAGGGATAGAACGGTAAGGGAAACGTAGTTTCCCTTGCATATGCGGAGGGTCGGATTTGAACCGACGTATCCACTAAGGAACAAGGTTTCTTTCACACGGACGCACTTCATGCGTCATGCGCTTGTTCTGAGCAACGCCTGTGTCCTAAGCTTCGCGTGGCTTAGGGCCATCTTGCGCCATTTGTCCCCCTTTTCCTGTAATAGTAAAGCACTTGTTCTTTATTTCCTCAAGCGCTTTTTTCTTCCAAGAAAAAAGGGCTTGACCAGGCTAGGCGACCTCCGCTTTCTTAACAATTTTCTTCCAGCAAGGATTAAAAGTATTGTTTTGGGCCCTGCAGAAAACCCCGGAGAAAAGCCGCGTGAGCAGTAAGGCATAAGCAAAATTATTCCCGGAGAATCTCGCGGCAGTTCCTGCATCAGAACCTACGGTTCCGATACCTCCCTTATTTCCGTAGCCTACGGTTCCGGTGCCTGCATTATTCACGCAGAATTTCATGGCAATTTCTACATCTTACTTCATAGGAGTCCGAGCCGCCCACCACGATGAGCGGGTCCGAGAACTTGGCAGGCCTGCCGTTGACGAGGCGCTGGGTCATTGTCCCGTAGTCGGACTTGCACTTCATGCAGATCGCCTTCAGCTTGTCGACATAATCCGCTATGGCCATGAGAGCGGGCATTGGGCCGAAAGGCAGGCCGCGGAAGTCCATGTCGAGGCCAGCCACTATGACGCGCCTGCCCTCTGATACCCATTCCTGCACGGCTTCTGCAAGAGAAGTTTCATAGAAGTTGCCCTCGTCCATGGCTATGACTTCGGCCCCGCTTTCAGAGACAAGACGCTGCATCTCCCTTATGGCTGCCATGTCCAGCCCTGTGGTTACCGCCTCCAGTCTGCGCTGGTCGTGCGAGACCACGTGGTTCGTGTCGTAGCGGTTGTCTATGGACGGCTTGAAGAGCAGGAATTTCTTGCCTGCAATCTGCACGCGCTTCAGCCGGCGGATCAGCTCCTCGCTCTTGCCGGAGAACATCGGGCCGCAGACGACTTCCAGGTGGCCGAGCTTGAATTCTTCCATATTTATCGACTCAGTAGCCGTGCATTTGATCCATCAGTCCGCGCTTGTAAAGGAAATGCGCCCTTTCATCCGGCGTCATGGGGTCCATGTAGCCCGCAAGTTCGAGATGCTCTTTGCTGCCAAGTTCCGGAGATCTGTCATTATTTGGCATCCACCATTCCCTTTTTCCAGGACCAGAAGGTTTTCCATCATCAGTCATGGCAACACCTGAGTAGATATGGAGTGAAAGTATAAAAATTAGTTTGAGCTCTCATGGGTGGTTATCTCTAAAACCTGAATGGCTATTTATGTCCAAATTTTTATTGTTTGCG
>CAYJRV010000110.1:0-1712 GCA_964372695.1 uncultured archaeon
ATAAATTCTTTCATTGTACCACTTGTTTATCTAAGAATACATTGAAAACACACGGCTTTAGCCGTGTGATGAAAGCAATGTATTATGGATACCATCTTCTCGCAAACCACGGACTTTACTCCGTGGTATAAAGAAGATGTGATATTCGATACGAACACTTTTATCTACTTCTTCCTCTTCTGCTTCATCTCTTCCAGCATCTCGATCTGCACCTGCTGGATCTCCAGGAGCCGCCGCCACTGGTTCGAGATGAGGTGGTCAATCTTTTCATGCAGGTGCCTTATCTCCAGCTCGGCCTTCAGGTCGATCTTGTAGTCATGTATGCCCCTCAGCCTGTCCCGCTGTTCCTGGCGGTTCTGGCTCATCAGTATTATGGGCGCCTGCAGCGCCGCCACGAATGACAGGACAAGGTTCAGGAGTATGTAAGGGTAGGGGTCGAACGGGCGCGCCAGCAGCGCCAGCGTGTTCACGGCGACCCAGACGATTATGATGGCGACGAAGATCGTGATGAATTTCCAGCTGCCCCCGAAGCCGGCTATGCGGTCCGACAAGCGGTTCGCAAAGGAAGCTTTCTGGTTGAATTCGGATTCTATGTTCTTGCTGATGATCTCGTGCTTGCTCAGGCTCCTGATGACATCTTTGTCGAGCTTTGAGAGCTCTCCCTTTTCCGTTTCCAGCATCTGGCGTATGTATTCCTGCCGGAAATGGTCGAAATCCGGGCGGCAGATGTGGCTCGTCGGCAGCCAGTCGGGGTGCTGCTTCTTGATGAGTGCGGCTATGGAAGGCCTTATGGTTTCTCCGAGAATGAGCTCCGAAGCGGGCCTGTGTTTTTTGCAGATGTGGCAGGCGGCTGTCCTGTGCCTCTTGTTCATGAAATATATTTGGCACCGTCGCTTAAAAGGCTATGAGTTTTGTGAAGCCAGGTCCCTGACTTCCGCAAATAGCCCGATAGGATAATCATTCGCACTCAGCATCTGCGAACACGTGTCGCTGACCTGGTCTGGTACGGGTCTCACAACTACAGCCTTCCGGACCACACCCTTTGTTCTTTCGACTGGCAGCAGAAAAAGCGGAAGCTTTAAGGCTTACTTAACAAGTTTATGAACTCGCTTATTCCCTCACAGCCTTCCCCGCTATCTCCAGGTTGCACGACTTGTGGGTTCTGCACCACGCTTCGCACTTTTTTGATGTGGCCTTGCCCCTGTATTTCAGCCCGCAGATTTTGCAGCTGTATAGTCTCTTCTTCATGGGCATTCCCTTGTCTCGCGTCTCCTCTATAACTACTGGCCCTATATAACCGCATGCCTTGCAGTGGTAGCTGCCTGTTATCCATCCGGCATAGAGCTCGATCCTTGGCTTCTTGCAGTTGGGGCACAGTTTTCTCTTTTTCATGGAATCCATCTTTTTGTTGTCTGCAGAGCCGTAGGACATTAAGGGCATATAATGGCCAACAGTCCAAAAAAATAAAATATCAGCCAAAAAAACAAACCAAAAAATAAAGTCTCAGACTTCCACCCTCTTCTCCTTGTCGTAGGCGTACGTCTTGGCCGGGTCCTCGTCCTTCGTCCTCTTGTGCGAGCCGTCGCAGAACGGCTGGTTCCCGCTCAGGCCGCACATGCATACCCACTTGCTCTCGCCGCCTACAGAGATCTCCATGGGCTCCTATGATAAAATCCGCTTTACTATAATTTCTTATTCTTTCACTCCTTAAA
>CAYJRV010000111.1:0-1557 GCA_964372695.1 uncultured archaeon
TGCAGGAGAAAACAGAGAGTTCAATAGATATAAAGGGGGGTTTTCATAGATGAAATCTTCCCTTGTTGTATGGGGAATTGTCATGCTAGTCGCATTCGCGGGAGCAAACTGGCTTCTTGCAATGCAACTGCTCGCCGAATCCTGGATATGGGTTGCACTGGCGATAATAATACTCGTCATGAATTTCTGGGTCGGCAAAACGATGAAGAAGATGCCGAAGGAATCGGAGGCACTTTGGATGGCCCTGAGCGTCTTTGGCTTCATAACCACGCTGGCCGTGGCATTCGGCGTTGTGCCCGTGCCGCTGTGGTGGCTGATGTCCCTGTGGCTTCTGCTCATGGGAGCCGCGATAGGAGTCGGCGGGTATCTGGCAAATAACGGGCTCAACATGTTTCTTGGAGTCGTGATGCTTTTCGCCTCGCTGTCGGTCGCCGGATTTGCAGGGGCATACCTGCTTTCAGGCGCGCTGTTTTTCGGATTCCTCGGGATCGTGCACGGCTACTTCGTGACCGGCGAATGAAATACCGGGGCAGGCGTTCTTTTTGCGGGTCCATGGACTCCAGCACAGAACAGCGGGTTGGCTCACCTAAAGGCGAGGAAATTTAAGGATATGCTTATTCCCCCAGCATAGAAAACAATTTTAACCTGTCCATATATAATTTGATAATGTAATGGTAGATTTCTATGGAATCAGATTTTGTAAAGGCTGTTAGGAAATATGGAAAGGCTGTGATAGCAGAAGATATAAAACTACTCAAGGAGCTTGCCAAGCGTTAGCTCTTTTTTACTGAATTCTCCTTTATCCATTGCTCTATCCCTTCCAGAGGCATGTTATTTGCTATGTTTATGATAAAAGGAATCGCTTTCGCATAAGAAACTTTCAGCCTATAGCCGTGTGAACGGAGCCAAATGCGTGCCATAACATGAGCTGTACGTTTGTTGCCGTCGACAAAATAATGCCTCGTCGCAAGCATGCGGTAGATCACAGCAGCAGTGCGAAAGACGTCAGAATTTTTCCTTTCCGTCGCTTTCAATATTTCATACGCTGCATGGACAAGGCCGCCCTTATCCCGCACACCATGCTCGCCGCCTGATTTGTTGATGATATCCCCATGCAGCTTCTCAAGAACTTCTACCAATTCATCAACCTTTTCCCTGGATATCATTATTTCACCGCCGATTTTTCCTACTTTTGTGCATTCTTCCTACCACATCATCCCCGTTTTAGATGCCCTTCTTCTTGGCTTCCTTACCCTCCTTTCCGCAGCATACACTTCCTTTTTCGAGTTCATACAGTACTCTTGATTTTTAGCTTTAAAATAGAAATGGGTTTACAATAGAATCAAACTTGCTACAATACCTGCGTAAATCCTAATACAATAAGGAACGGGCAGAGCGGTACAACAAAGACTTTTGGAAATCTTTGTGTACCGAAGAGTTTCTATGAAACTCTTTGGTGTAATGGAAACGAATGGAAACGTAGTTTCTCTCGCGCAACGGGCCCGGCACGCCTGAAAGACCATCTCCACCAAGAATTTCCACGCTTCAACTTTTGCA